>DAIRGS010000267.1:0-9674 GCA_036794395.1 Tepidisphaeraceae bacterium
GCGCATGGGGACGGCCGTGGGGGCGAGGTCGTTGCCCAGCAGGACTTCGCGGATGGAGGAGAGGACCAGGCCGTGGATGCGACCGCTGTCGCGGAAGCGGACTTCGGTTTTGGTGGGGTGGACGTTCACATCGACGTCGCCGGGCGGCAGATGCAGGAGCAGGATGGCCGCGGGATGCCGGCCGGGCTCAGTCAGTCCGCGGTAAGCTTCGCGGAGGGCATGCTGAATGAAGCGGTCGCGGATGTAGCGGCCGTTGAGATAGAGATACTGATAGCGCGCGGTGGGCCGGGCCAGTTCGGGCAGGCCGATGATGCCACTGAGGCGCAGCTCGGCATCGTGGGCGCTGAGGTTGAATCGCTGCTCGCGGAATTCATCGGGCCAGGCGGAGAGGAGCCGGTCTTCTTCGCTGGCGGCAGGGAGATCGAGTGAGACGCGGCCGTTGTGGAGGAGTTTGAAGCTCACTGTGGGGTACGGCAGTGCGAGGCGCTGCACCGCTTCGGAGATGTGGCCGAACTCGGTGGAGGTTCCCTTGATGAATTTTCGGCGGGCGGGGGTGTTGAAGAAAAGGTTGCGGACTTCGACGGTCGTGCCGACGTTTCCGGCGGCGGCCTGGGGGGTGGTGATGGCGCCGCCGCGATTGAAGATTTCGTAGGCGGCGTCGGAGCTGGGGGTGCGGGAGAGGATGCGGGCGTGGGAAACCGAGCCGATGCTGGCAAGGGCTTCGCCGCGGAATCCCATGGTGGTGATGCGGAAGAGATCGTCGTCGACTATGAGCTTGCTGGTGGCGTGGGAGGCGAAGGCCAGGGCGAGATCGTCGGCGGGGATTCCGGAGCCATTGTCGATGACGCGCATCAGGGCCCGGCCACCGTCCTCGGCCTCGACGGTGATTTCGGATGCGCCGGCATCGAGGGCGTTTTCAATCAGCTCTTTGATGACGGCGGCGGGCCGTTCGATCACCTCGCCGGCGGCGATGCGATTTACGAGGGAGGGGGAAAGCTGTTGAATGCGAGGACGATCCACGGTGCAAGAGTATACGGTAATGGGGAAATGGGAATACGGGACGGCAGCACTGACCGGCGCATCGTGCGTTAGATGACCTTCTTTTCCCTCCACCGGTACGCCGCTTGTCATTACCCACAAGTTCTTTATCGAGGATGGATGCTCAAAAAACCCCCTCCCTACCCGCTGGCGGGCAGTCGCCAATTCCGCTCGCTTCCCCCGGAGTACCGGTGGAGGGAGAAAAGGACGCGTGATTTCGACTTGTGGGTAATGACAAGCGGTACGCCGGGGGAGGGAAAAAGAAGCCCGGACTCACCCTGAAGAAGTCGAATTAGACAATTGCCCGGCAAGATCCCGCACTGCGATTTCGAGTTGCCGGGCGATGGAGGTCCAGCCTTCGCGGTTATTTGGGGATTGCTTGAAATTGATTGGGTCGCCGATGCGGAGGCTGATGGGGGTTGCGCGGGGAACGCGGCGATTGGGGGGCATGGCTTGGAAAGCGCCTTGGATGTGGCATGGCACGGCAGGGGCATCGGTGCCGGCCAGAAACATTCCGATGCCGGGCTTGAACGGGTTCATGGAGCCGTCACGGCTGCGGGTGCCTTCGGGGAACAGGACATAGACGCAGCGCTCAGCGGCGAGGCGGTTGCGCAAGTCGTCGAGGGCATGTGCTCCGCCGCGACCGCGTTGCATGGGGAGCGCGTTGATCGTGGCGGCGGCGAAGGCGGCGGATGTGTTGGAATCGAAAAAGGTATCGGCGGCGGCGATCGGATACGTTCGAAGGCGGATGCGCCAAGGAAGCTGGGACGCGAGTATGAGTGCGTCGAGATGGCTTTGATGATTCGCGACCAGCACGAAGGGCGGTTCGGTGGGCAGGCGCTCGAGGCCCTCGACCTTTAGCCGGTGGACGGTTCGCAGATAAATTCGGATCGCGCGCCACCAGGCTACGTGGGCGGCGACGCCAATGAGGCCGCTCTCGCGGCGGACGCTTTTGAGGCGCTGCTCGAGCGGCATGCCGTGATCGTGGGCGGGTTCGAGCTTCCACGGTTCCATCGGATCAGTTCCCGCTGAGGATACGAGCGGGTTGATCGAGGCCGATTCCTCGAAAATACCCGACCAAATGAAAGATCGCCGGTGCGGCGAGGATGAGACTGTCGAATCGATCGAGCCAACCGCCGTGGCCCGGAAAGAGGACGCCCATGTCTTTGATCTCCAGATCGCGTTTGATCGACGAGATCAGCAGATCGCCCAGCTGGCCGCAGATGCTGATGACGAGGCCGAGCATGATCAAGCGGGCAGGATGATCGACAGTTGAATTTCGGAATACGAAATGGCCGATGGCCGCGGCCATTGTTGTTGTGAGGATCAGCGCGCCCAGGGCGCCGCCTATGGTTTTATTAGGGCTGGTATGCGGGGCGAGCTTGAGATGGCCGAACATTTTGCCGGAGATGTAGGCGAAGATGTCGTTCATCTCGACGCAGAGGACCAGCCAGAACAGGATCGGCCGGAAGTCGCGATCGTTGGCGAAATAGCCCAGGTGGCCGAGACAGACGCCAAACAGCGAGAACGCCAGAACCGCAAGGGCGACGCGCTGGATGTAGCCCTTGGGGCGGTCTTCGAAGATGGCCGCCGCGGCGATGAATCCCGCCCACAGCGGGAACAGGGCCGTGAAGAGCCCGTACCAGTGATCGAGCACGGAAAACGTGACGGCAAGGATTCCCGCGGCCACGAGCAGACTCGTTATGCGCTCGCGAAAAAGGCCGGTTGCGCGGGCGTATTCGCGGTAGCAGAGGATGCTGAGGATTCCGACCGCCAGGATCGTCCAGAACGCACCCAGCAGCACCGGGACCGTCATCATCGGACCCAGGATCAGCCACGATTTGTATCGTTTCCATAGTTCTTCGTAGTGCTTATCGG
The DNA here is from genome assembly GCA_036794395.1 of Tepidisphaeraceae bacterium. Taxonomy (GTDB): domain Bacteria; phylum Planctomycetota; class Phycisphaerae; order Tepidisphaerales; family Tepidisphaeraceae; genus DASXMX01. The sequence goes on from DAIRGS010000267.1 coordinate 2,917, forward strand.
GGATCTTTCCGGCGCTGCGGAGGAGCATGAACAGGATGGGCGTGAGAATGAAAATGCCCACGATCGCAATGACGAACACGCGCACCACGCCGGAGTCGAGGGCGTGATTGACGCCGAATAATCGCTGGCGGGTTTGAGCGTTCATGGAGAAGGCGATTTAAGCGTCCGGCTGATTCGGGCGAGACGTCGGAACACGGTAACAACGCATCCGATCACGATCAGCACAAGAGCAATGGATACGATTCCAAAGTCATGCCACGCCCCGATGAATTGCCAGGACTTAGGAGTGACAGCGCAATACAGGCTGACCATCGTGATTACAAACATGCGCTGCTGCTTGGCCATCGGTCCGCAAAACTCCTGCTGGGCCCCCGCCACTTTTCCGACTGCGCGGATGTAGGCGGTGAAGAGCGCCATGCATGCCGCGATGTAGCCCAGCCAGGGTAATCCGCCCAGGGCGTAGCCGGCGCCGATGAGCGTGGCCAGGTCGGAAATGCGATCGGGAATCTCGTTGAACAGTTCCCCTGTGCGCGAAGCGCGATGGGTTTTGACGGCGACCATCCCATCCAGCAGATTGCAGATGAGGCGAAGCTGCACCATCACAGCGGCCAGAAGAAAACAGACGCGGGCCGACAGTGAATGAACGTGTGAGGTCGTAGCGAGCAGCCCCCCCGCCGCGATTCCAAAGAACATCCCAGAGATCGAAATGGAATTAGGCGAAACGCGCCGCTCGGCCAAAAACGTAGCCGAGCGGTCGGCCCATCGCGTTTGCCGCGACGCGAGCGGTCGTCGATCTCCTACTTGATAGTCTTCTATTCCAGTGCCCATTCGTCGGTGCCTCTACCATTCAGTCAGAGCCCAGAGGCGATGGGAAGGGACCCGAACCGGTTGACAAGCTGGGCGACCGAGCAGCGCTCACCCCCCACGGCAAGTGGAATAGACCGCAACTCAGGAACTGACAATCCCACGTCGCAGAAGTGAAACCACCGTACAAAAATTAATGTAAATTCATTCACATCAAACATTTAAATTCAAGGAAGGCGTGCACGAGCGCCTAAAACGTTTGCTGGCGTAAGCTGACAGGTCGCCTATAATCGAAGGAGTTCGGGCTAAATAAGGAGTTGCGTTGGCGGAACGCTATTTTCAGCATACGTTTGCGAACGGGTTGACGTTGTTGGCCGAGAAGATGCCGGGCATGAAATCGGCGGCTATGACGTTTCTCGTTGCGGCAGGGGCGTCGACCGATCCGGTGGACCGGTGCGGGTCGGCTACGGTTTTGTCAGATCTTCTGCTTCGAGGGGCAGGCGCGCGTGATAGTCGGCAGTTGACGGACTATCTGGATAGCCTTGGGCTTCAACGCTCAAGTAGCGTGGGGGTTCATCACATGCGGTTTGGGTCGGCGGCGGTGGCGTCGAAAGTCATCGAGTCGCTTCCCACTTATGCGGATATCGTTCGACGGCCTCATCTACCTCAGGATGGGTTTGATGCCGCTCGCGATCTGGCGCTGCAATCGTTGTCCGGGATCGACGATGAGCCCCGCCAGAAGCTGATGATTAAATTGCGCGAATGGTATTTCCCCTCGCCATACGGGCGAAACACCATGGGCCGTCCGGAGGATCTCGAGAAGCTCACCTTGGAATTGTGTAAAACCGATTGGCAGCAGCGGTTTCACGCCAGCGACGCGATCTTGTCGGTTGCGGGAGATGTCGATTTTGCCCAGCTTCGGGAAGAAATCGACAGGCATTTCGGGTCGTGGAACGGACAGGCGGCCGGCGATGTGAAAGTGATGCCCCCGCCGGGCCAGTTTCATCACGAGCACCAAAAGAGCGAACAGACGCACATCGGCATTGCCTACCCGTCGGTTCCTGAAACGCATCATGATTACTACACCGCCCGCCTGGCGGTGGAAATTCTCAGTGGCGGGATGAGCGGGCGATTATTTACCGAAGTGCGCGAGAAACGCGGTTTGTGCTATTCCGTATGGGCCGGGTACAGCAGCCTGAAAGGGTCGGGGAGTATTTTTGGGTATGCCGGCACGAGCAATGAGCGGGCACAGGCAACCCTCGACTGCTTTATCGGGGAGCTTCATCGCTTGCAGTCTGGGGTTTCCGAAGCCGAGCTTCAGCGTGCCAAAATCGGGCTTAAGACCAGCACGATCATGCAGGGCGAATCGACCAGCGCACGGGCCGGCGCCATTGCGCACGACTATTTCATGCGTGGGCGGATTCGAACACTCGAGGAGATCAAGGATGCGATTGACGGGGTGACGGTGGATAAGATCGATGCGTATCTGAAAGCCCACGAGCCGGGGCCATTTACGATCGTGACCGTTGGGCCGAAGGAGCTCAAATTGCCGTAATAGGCGAAGCGGGCGGGGAAGGGATGCTGTGGGAGTGCGGAATATGAAAGAGTCAGTTACCTATCAGGCAATTATCGAGGAAGGCGAGGCCAAGGGGATCGTCAAGGGAATGGTTAAGGGGAATGCCGAAGGGCGTGTTGAAGAAGCCCGATCCCTAGTCTTACGTCTGGGCAATCGTCGTTTTGGTCCCCCCGTCGAAGGCGGTGGCCGACTCACTGGCTGCAGTGCATGATCTGGACCGGCTTGAGATCATTGCCGAGCGTGTGGTAAACGCCGCCGGGTGGGACGAATTGTTCACGGGCTGATGACGATGTTTGATCAGTTTTTTGAAATGACCTTAGCGGTGGATTTACGATGGCTCTAACGTTTCATCATAAGCAACTCCCCAACGGCCTGGACATCGTGGCCGAGCAGAACCCTGACGCGCACTCATTTGCGGCGGGGCTGTTCGTTAAAACCGGTTCGCGCGATGAGCTGTCGGATGTTAACGGGGTTTCGCATTTTCTTGAGCACATGATGTTCAAGGGATCGACCAAATACTCGTGGGAAGACGTCAATCGGATCTTCGATGAGATTGGCGCCAAGTACAATGCGTTTACTTCGCAGGAGATGACGGCGTACTACGCGAACGTGCTTCCGGAGTTTACGGAGAAGGCCGTCGAGCACCTTTCGCATTTGCTGCGGCCGGCCATCCGGCTGGAGGATTTCACCACCGAGAAGAAGGTGATCCTGGAAGAAATTGCGATGTATCTCGATGATCCGGGACACCGGCTTTACGAAAAGCTGATGGAGGCGCACTTTGGCAATCATCCATTGTCGATGAGCATTCTGGGGTCCAGCGAATCGATCCAGAAGCTTGAGCGGAACCAGATGGCGGAATACTTCCGCAGCCGGTATGGGCCGGGGAACATGGTGATGGCCGTAACAGGGAATATGGATTTTGACGAGGTGGTTGCGCTGGCGGAGAAGTATTGCGGATCGTGGCCGCACGTGGATGCGCCGCGCATGCAACCGGCCCCGATCTACAAGCCGCAGCGCATTGCGATGACCGACCCGAAGCTGAACCGCCAGTATGTGATGGCGATGATGCCTGGGCCCAGCGCGCAGGATGACCGGCGGTTTGCGGCACGGATCTTGTCGGATGTAATCGGGGACAGCGAAGGCAGCCGGCTGTATTGGGCGCTGGTCGATAACGCGATCGCCGAGGAAGCCGATTTCGGGTTCTATCCCCACGATGCGTGCGGCAGCTTTTACGTCGCCCTGACCAGCGACCCCGAACGCAGCGAACAGGCGCTGGGAATCGCGCTGGCCGAGATGCAGAAGGTGAAATCGGATTTGAAAGATGACGAGGTGGAGCGGGCCAAAAATAAGATCGCCAGCAGCCTGGTCCTTCAGGGGGAGGTGCCGTTGGGCCGGATGCGCTCGATTGGCGGTCAGTGGGTTTACAACAAGCAGTACCGCTCGCTCGAACTGGATATGGCGACGCTTCAGGCGGTCACCCGTGATTCGCTGGTGGACCTGATGCATGAATTCCCATTTGATCCCATGACGATCGTCAGCCTTGGGCCGGGCGATAAACCAACCGAGGATTGATTCGCGCCAGGGGTCGCTGCCGCCCATGTAACAGAGAGTCGCGATTACAGCATTGGAAATGGACCGATGTCATCACCCTTGTCCCGCAAGATCTCCCTGATGGACCTTCGCCGGGCGCGCGAGGCAGGTGCCTCGAAGGTGCCCATGCTGACGTGCTACGATTACACCACCGCCCGCCTTATGCAGGAGGCCGGTGTGCCGGCACTGCTCGTGGGCGATTCGGCGGGCAATGTTCTGCTCGGTCACCCGACTACCATACCGGTGACGTTATCGTTCATGATTGAGATTGCCGCGGCGGTGCGCCGCGGGGCGCCGCGGGCGTTCGTCGTCGCGGATATGCCCTTTGGGTCATACCACGGGTCGGTTTCACGCGGCGTGCGAAATGTCGTGCGGATGGTCCAACGGACGGGTTGCGATTGTGTCAAATTAGAAGTGACAGCCGCACATTTGGATCTCGTGGCAGAGCTGGCTGGTGCGGGTGTGGCCGTAATGGCCCATCTGGGGCTGCGACCGCAGGCGGTTGGCCTCCTGGGCGGCTATCGGACACAGGGACGTACTGCCGTCGATGCACGGGCCATTTTGGCACTTTCCCTGAAAATGCAGCGGGCGGGAGCGTCGGCGTTGCTCATGGAAGCGGTGCCATCGGAAGTCGCGAAAGTAATTGTGGATGCTACAAACATACCGGTTATTGGCTGCGGGGCCGGCCCTTATTGCCATGGCCATGTTTTTGTAACGCACGATTCCGTGGGCTTAACGCCCTCTGCTCCGCGATTTGCTCCCAAGCTGGGCGATCTGGCGACCCCATCGATCGCGGCATTTTCGGAATACATCAGGCAGGTGGGTACCGGCGAGTATCCAGCATCTGAGCATCAGTATGGCATGCCCGCCGACGAGCTTGCAAAATTTTTGCACGACGGGGCGCGCGGTACGGTAATAAAGACATAGTAAATCACCCGGCGGAATATCGAACCCGCCGGATAAGTTAAACCAAGTGTCGAAGCATCGGATCCGCACGATGCAACCGACTGCAGAACCTTTAAGCGTTCAGGAGACCCAATGAACTCTATGAAGCCTTTGAACAAAACGCTGGCCGCCCTTGTGCTGGGAGGCGGCGCTGCCGGCGCCTTCTTCGGCGCCGCGGCACTGCACAACCAGTGGGCCGATGCCCAGCAGCCGCCCACTCCGGAACAAGTCAGCAAAGCCGAGGATCTGGCCACCGTCTTCCGCGATGTCGGTAAGCGGGTTGGACCCTCGGTTGTGAAGATCGAAGTCCACAAGACCGTCAAGGCACCGGGCAACGTGCCGCTTCCGGATGAGATGCTTCGCCGGTTCTTCCCCCCTAATGGCCAGCAGCAGCCACCCGAAGGCAATGGCGATGGTGGCGACGAAGAGAATCCCGGGCCGGGCGGCGGCAGCTTCGAGCAGGTCGGCACGGGCAGCGGCGTTGTGATGGAAGTAAACGGCCGCACCGGTTACATCCTGACCAACAATCACGTGGCCGGGGGCGCTTCGGAAATGAGCGTTACGCTGGCCGATGGCCGCAAAATTGATGATGCGAAGCTGGTCGGGGCAGATCCCAAGACCGATCTGGCCGTCATTCAGATCCAGGCCGATGACTTGAAGGCCGCCAAGTGGGGCGACAGCGCCACACTCCTTCAGGGTGACTGGATCATGGCCTTTGGTTCGCCATTTGGATACGTCGGCTCGATGACGCACGGCATCGTCAGTGCGCTCAATCGCAACCAGGTCGGCATTCTGGGCAACCAAGGCTACGAGGACTTCATTCAGGTGGATGCACCCATTAACCCGGGCAACAGCGGCGGCCCGCTCGTGAACCTTCACGGCGATGTCGTCGGCATCAACACCGCAATCGCCTCGCGAAGCGGTGGCTTCCAGGGGATTGGTTTTGCCATCCCGATCAATGAAGCAAAGTGGGTTTATGGCCAGCTTAAAGATAACCACAAGGTCACCCGTGGGTGGCTGGGCGTTGGGATCAAAGACGTCGCTCAGGATCCGGAAGTAGCCAAGGGCGTGGGCTACGAAAAGGCCACGGGCGTTATCGTCGAATGGCTGACACCCGAGTCGCCCGCCAATGGCCGGCTCGAGCCCTACGACGTAATCACCGAGATCAACAATCTGCCTGTTCGTAGCGTAACTGAGCTGCGAAATCGGATCGCCGAGGAAAAGCCCGGCAACACCATTCACCTGAACGTCTTCCGAAACGGAAAGACTGAAAGCGTGGACGTGAAGCTCGGCACTCAGCCGGAGAATCTGCTGGCGAGCCAGAATCGGATGGTCACACCGGGAGCACCCGGGTCGCCGTCGCGTGGCGCCCAGGCGCTGGGAATGCGGCTGGGGAATCCCACGGCAGAGTTGTCGGACCGATTTGGCGTCCCGCCGGGTGCGCAGGGCGCGGTCATTATGTCCGTCGCCCCGCGTTCGGCAGCGGAGAAGGCCCAGCTTTCGCCCGGTGATCTGATCACGCAAATTGACCGCAAGCCGGTGCATAACGCCCAGGACGTCGCTGATCTCATTGCCAAGCACACGGGCAAGGGACCGATTCTCCTGTACGTCGAGAATGCCGGCGGTGGGCATATCGCCGCCGTCCCAGCTCCCAAATAAGCAGCCCGTGGCGTAGCGGGCTTGTATCGCGATGAAGCTGAACTCCGCGTCGAAAGACGCGGAGTTCTTTTTTTCTAAATGATCGTGGGCGATTCGGCGCTGATCCGGCGTCTTGGCGACAGGTGAAAACAGTATCGCGGTGGACCGGCGAGACGAGAATTGCAGCGCTCTGAGAAGCCGGGGT
>DAIRGS010000268.1:0-9573 GCA_036794395.1 Tepidisphaeraceae bacterium
AGGGTCGAAGACAGCCCGTGGGCTGCGGTACCCCGCAGCCATCGGCCGCAGGCTGATAAAGTAATCGCGCAAGCGAAAGGATGCGGACCTCTTGCGGGAAAACAAGATCGCGCGGGCGATTGCCGGTCGGCGGAATACCGCTGAAGTGCGTGAAACACGCACCATGGGCAAAGATGCCCATGTCACCAAAACCGTCCGCCGCAATCGTCACGCACCGATCGGGCATGGACAATCGGCGGCGGCTGTTGCTCCCCTCTCTTGGCAGGACTAGACTTTTGATGAATGGCTGAAGGCGCCCACATTCTTCCAAACATCCCAAAGGTGCCTGCCGCTCGGAATCAATCTCCACCCTACGAGCCGGTCTGTGCAATCTTTCGCCGGTATCTTCATGCGCAGAAGCTCAAATTCACTCCCGAAAGAGCGATGATTCTCGATGCGGTGCTTCGGCAGAAGGGACTCTTTGAGGCTGAAAAGTTGGTGATTGATCTGAAGGCGCTGGGATATAACGTCAGCCGAGCCACGGCTTATCGGACCTTAAGCCATCTTCAGGACGCAGGGATTCTGAAGCAGGTGTTCTTTGACAACAAGCAGTCGTATTACGAAGTGATCGCCGGCCGCCAAGCCTACGATTATTTAATCTGTGTCACGACCGGACGAGTCCTCGAGTTCAGTAGCGACAAATTGCGCAAGCTCCGCGACGAAATTTGCCAGGAGCACGGCTTCTCGCCGCTCTCGCATCAGTTCCACATCTTTGGGCTAAGTCCAGAAGCAGAAGCTGGTAGCAGTCCCAAGGAGTGACCTCGGTCACCGCCTAGCACATGGCGATGAACGTCGCCAAGGCCAGTAAGGCGATTTTCACTTTCTTGTTCCAGAATAGCGGGCTGTTCAATACCTGCATCAGATAGGCGCTCCTCGGCAAGCATTATCAACCCCCATGCCAGAGCCGTTCTCATCCATAAAGTTTATGCGGACGAGCGTTTTTTACACGTCGGCCCGCAACATGCTTACAGTACCCTCGTGTTCCGAATATGCGGGATGTTGCACGGACGCAACAATCGGTGTTTGCCGTTGCAACACGCCCTCTGTGATGCAGCTCTTGCACCCCGCGTTTTACACGTGCAAATGCGTGTTTGAATGATGCGCAAGTAACGCGCGGCCAAAGTGTAAATGAATTTTTTGGAGTGGTTTCCTTTATCCTGCGACTCTGCATATAAATATTTGTGCAACCATGCAGTTCACACGACCTTTTAACCCCACTTTTCGTACTCCCTGTAGAGAGAAACAAACTGCTAACTTGTTGTTTTAATTAGAGGAACCCCGCTGTGACCCATTCAGTACGTGAACAAGTTTCGATTCGCAATCTGCTCGATCATCTTCGGAAAGTCGTGCCGTTCTCGCAGGGAATTGCCATCACGACTATGCCGCGTGGCGGGCTACAGATCGCTCAACCCGCCCACCTGCCCGAAGCTGTCGTGAAAAGCTACAACCGCGGCGTCCATGCCGAGGATCGCCCAGCATGGCGTGCCATGACCGAGGGACAAGCCGTCCGGCCGCAATCGTGCTGGGAGGCACGGGACTTCGAAGGCAGCATCTATTACCGCGAATTGCTGCTGCCGCTGAATATGCGTCATGCAGTGGCGCTGCCCCTGGCGGCACCCGTTTTGGAAGGCTATCCCGGCGCTGTCTACGTAGCCCGCTCCGCCGACGATGCGGATTTTAAGCAGTCTGAAATCGACGAATTAATGTCGGCTGTTCGCCAGTTCGACGAGAAGGTCGAATCGCACTATGCGGCCCGGCGCGCTTCGGCGGTAAATGCCGATTCGCCCATGCACGAACGGCCGCCCGTGTATTTTGTCGTGATCGATAGCCACTCGCAGCCCAGCATGGTGGGCGTCGAATGGGCCGGCCTTGATGACCGCCTCCGCCAGCAAATGGTCGATATCGCCCGTAAACGCGTTTCCCATCTTAATGGCGACGGCCAACAGTTCGACCGCGTTCAACTACCCGACGATCATGGCGATATCTGGACGTTCCGCGTGGCGACCTATCGCACTTACCCCGCCTTGGGTGAGGGTGCTTACAGTTTCTTCTGTTTGACCCCCGCCTGTCACGAATGGGGCTCGGTCAAGCCCGCCGATTTGCAGGCCGACCAAGAAGTGGCTCGCCTGATTCCCGCCCTCAAGTTCATGCAGCAGGAATTTCATCGCGGCCCCACGCTGGGCGAAATCGCCAAGCAAGTCGAACTCAGCCCCTTCCACTTTCATCGCCGCTTTACCGAGCTGCTCGGCCTGACACCCAAGCAATACCTGCTCGAATGCCAGATCCACTCCGCCAAGACCCAACTCTTGTCGCGTACGAAGGATCTGCGCGTCATCGCCCGCGACTGCGGCTTCGCCCACCAGAGCCACTTCACCAGCCGCTTCAAACAAGCGACCGGCCTGACGCCCACCCGCTGGCGCAGGATGATGACCGAACGTGAAAAGGCGATGGCCAACTAACGCCGCGGAATCCAGGATTTAACACGAAGGCACGAAGACACGAAGAATTCAAATGCACCAGAAGAGTTAACCATATAACTGTCGTTAACTGTTCTGAATTTGAATTCTTCGTGTCTTCGTGCCTTCGTGTTTAATACTCTTCAGGATTGCTTCGAGACCTCAAGAGGGGGAAGCCCCAGTTCCACTTCTACCTTCTGTGCCCGATGCGCCAGGTCGGACATCAGCCGGAGATACAGGGACGAGTACGCATCGATAACTCCTTGGGATGACGATCCCACCTTCCCCACTTCATTCTGCGGCGGAATGGCCGTCACCACATAACGCGCCAACGTGAGTCGTTTCCCGTCTTCGGTATACGGATACCGCGTATTCCCAAGCTGCTGGTGGATGTCTTTCAGAAGACCGGTGGCCTTGCGGCTATGCCAGAGAATTGTTTCGACAAGCGGCTTGGAATCGGTTGAGCCGCGGATGTGCGCAATAAGCACGCCAAGCGACATAACATGCGTCCGCAGTGCCTTGATGTCCGATGCGGCTGGGCGCATCGCGGTCAGCGCCGCAAAGAGCAAATCTCCCGAGCCCGCCTTGGGCTCATCGGCCAGATCGTAATCATCGCCTTCATGTTCCACGACAGCCGGCGTCTCCTGCCAGGATGCCGCCAGGGCCAGCGCAAGGCCCAGCCGCTCCATGGCGATCGCCTCAGCCGCCTCGATTTTCTTCAGTGCCCGCTCGCATTCGTTCCGCGCCTTCGCCTCGGCAGCCTTAAGGGCATCGTCGCTCATGGCATCCAGGCTCGCATCTTTGGCCCCTGACTTTCGGATGCCTGCCGTTCTCAACTCCTTCACAACCGCCAGGGTCGATGCGCGATCAAACGCGGTATCAAACGCCTCCATCGCCCCCCGCGACGACGCTTCCATTTCCATCAGCTTTGATCGAAGCTCCAGCAATCGCTCGGCCGCCACGTCCGCCGGCGGCAGCGAATCGGGAAGTCGATCCAGAAACGCCGGCCGCAATGGATTGATCAGCCCCAGACAATATGCCTTCAGCGCATCGAACGTCTGCTCAACTTCCGCACGCTCGGCCACCAGGCTCTCAGTCTTCGCCAGTTGGCTGGGTTGAAATGCCGCGCCCAAATTCTTCTTGTAGAACAACATCGTCGCGATGCGCGACAGCTCGGCGAAATTGCGAAACAGGATCGTTGCCGGAGCCTGAATGGTCAGCATGCCGGCCGCGGCTTCCTGGCGGGCGCTTTTGGATCGCGCCGCGTCCGATGGATGAGAATCAAACCAGCCCGTTTTCTGGTCTTTTCCTGAAGCCAGTAGCGCCGTGCGAACCTCAGCCGGCATGTCGGTTTGCCGGGCGCGGATCAGCGCCGGCAGATCATCGCACAACCTCCGCTCACGCCACGCCGAGCCCAGATCGGAAAACGCGGCATTGGTCGCCAGATCCAGGCATCGAATACTTTGAAATGTCGTATCAAACGTATCGCTACCCGATACGCGGCATTGATGCCGATCAGCGTCGAACTCCATCTGTCTCAGCAGGAATGAACAAGCCGCATGGGATGTCCACATGAGGCACCACAACACGCGCCGCGTAATCCACACTACGGCCAGTGTCATCCAGCACACCAGCATGACCATCACATGACTGTGTTTCGCCCCGCGCATCAGGCCGGCATCCCACTCATCGCGTTGATACACGATGCGGGCAAACCATCCATTCACCCGCCGCACGATGTAGCTCAGCCGCATGCCCGAGCCCTGGGCGAAATGGCCCAGTTCGTGCGCCAGCACGCCGGTGAACTGCCGCGCATCCAGCCCGGTCGCCAGCGGGAGGCCAAACGTCAGCACCAGGCTTCTTCCAAAAACGCCCGTCCATCCGCCTCGGAAACTGGCAGATGCGTTCACCGCAAGATCGACATCGATTCGCGAAGGCGCCGGCGCTCCGACCGCCCGGCACAAACGATCCACAAATTCAAAAAGCACCGGCTCATCTTCCCGCCGAAGCGTCAGCGGAACCGAATCATCCACCGCCCGCGCCAGCAGCGGCTTGATCATGAACAGCAACACGATCACGCCCGCCAGCATCGGCCCAAAATAAGCCAGAATCGCCGCCCGCCCGTTGACCGTCCCGAGAACTTCAGCATTGTTTACCGCGTGCCAGTAAACCGCATATCCCACAAGCCCAATCAAAGAAAGGTAAACCACCGGCAGCACCAGCACGACGATCGCCGCCAGCAGCAATCCAAGCTGATAAGCCGGCCCCGTCCGCACCCGCTCGATCCGGCCATCCATCGCATTGAGAATCGCCTGGGTCGCATCGACCGGCGGCTTCTTTGTGGACGTGGAACTCCGTTGAATGGATTTGGTTTTCACGCGGACGGAATTCTAACCACTCTGCGCGCCGTTCCATCCAAAATTTTTGACCGCGCCACATGGCCTTATCAAATCGTCCCGTGCGAGAATGCGTCGGCATTTCCCTCTCCATTCGGGAGAGGGCAGGGTGAGGGCGAATGCCGGGTTGCTCTGACTGGCCGCACCGGTGTCCTCTCAAATTGCGCTACTCGCCAGCCTCCCCCAGCGCCTCCTGAACGTAAGGATTACTCTCGCGCTCATCCGCCAGAGTGCTTGGCGAACCATGTCCAGGAAGCAGTTGAGTATTACCTGGAAGCTTCATCACCCGCCGGATCGATTCATTCAATGCGGCCGCATCACAATCGGGAAAGTCCGTCCGACCAACCGCCCCCATGATGATCAGGTCTCCGCCGATCAGAAGATTGGCCGATGGGATGTGATACATCACGTGCCCCGGCGCGTGGCCCGGCGTATGGATCACCTCCACATCAATCGAGCCAATCTTCAGCCGCTGCCCATCTTCCACAAACGCATCCGCGCCCCGCGGCCCAATACTAAACGGCAAAAACATCGCCATCGAATTGGGCCGTCGCAGCTTCGGCTCATCGAGCCGATGAATCAGCACTTTCGCTTCAGGGAATGCTTTAATCACTTCCGCGTGGTCCGCGATGTGATCGAAGTGCCCGTGCGTCAACCACAACCCAATCACCTTCAACCCACGTGCCTTTGCCTCCTCCAGCAGCGGACCCACCGTGTCATTGGGTGCATCAAAGACAACCGCTTCCCCGCTTGCCTCATCAGCGACCAGGTAACAGTTCGTACCTGCAATTCCACCGGAGTTAGTAACAACGATCACGCGTGGCTCCATCCTTTATTGGGAAAAAGTAGGCAGCGGGCAGTAGGCTGCGGGCAGAGAAAACAAAGACATTTCACCGCCCTCCGCCTACTGCCTACTGCCTACTGCCTACTGCCTACTGCCTACTGCCTACAATCCGTCTCATCTCGTCCACGATGCGCATGTTACCTAATGAATCGGAGCGGCTAATTCTCGGCGGGCGATTGCCGGCAACACACTCGGCGAAGTCATCGGCCTCAATGGCGTACAAATCGTCATCGCTGTTGACCGCAATCCATTCGCGCGGCGGCGGGGCGGGCATGGTTTTCCCGGCCGTGTCCATTCGCGGCGGCGTGGATCGCGCGACTGTGAAACCGGCTTTCATGCGCGGAGGCTTCCAGGGCACCGGAATTTCGATGAATCCTTCGGTGCCCGACAGGTAAGCCGCGTTGTCGGCGTGAAGCGTCATGCCGCAGGTAAAGCTCGCGATAACGCCATTGCCGAACGTCATTGTGCCCGCGGCCATTTCGTCCACGCCCGAAGCGTGCAGGTTACCCGTTACGCTCAGTTTCACCGGCTCGCCACCGCCAAACAATCGCGAAAAGTTCACGCAATAGCACCCGATATCCATCAAAGCGCCGCCGGCCAGCTCACGGCTGAATCGAATGTTCCCATCAACCTTCAGCGTTCGGAAACAAAAGCTCGTGCGAATCAGCCGCAGGGCCCCAATTGCTCCGCCTTTCACGGCATCGAGAACAGCGAGCGTCTGCGGATGCGAACGATACATAAACGCCTCGATCAGCATCCGCCCCGTCTGCTGCGAGACATCGAACATCTCTTCGGCCTCGGCAGTGCTTGCCGCAAGCGGCTTTTCGCATAGCACATGCTTGCCGGCACGCAATGCTTTGATCGTCCACTCGTGATGCATCGAATTGGGGAGAGCGTTGTAGACCGCCGTCACACCCGGATCGTCAAGCACCTTCTGATAGCCGGCAAAGTGCCGCGGGCACTTATACGCGGATGCAAACTCTTTTGCCGACACCTCGCTGCGCGAGCCCACCGCCGCCAGCGCGCCATGGCGTGAAGCGATCACTCCCGTCGCATATTGTTTTGCGATATTCCCCGTCCCGAGAATTCCCCACATCAGCCGTTCTGCCACGACCGCCTCCGCGGATTTACTTCCACATCATGCTCGGCGGCGCTTCATCCGACCGGAAAGACCGCGGAACCGCAATCAGCACATGCTCAACCGGCTCAACCTGCCCGTCGCTGAACAGAAACGAAGCGCCGATGCTGGTTGAGAGTGTGCTTGCCTGTTTTGAAGGGGCGATGATCAGAAAATCATCCATCGGAATCGCCGCCTCCAGGCGCATGTCGTACAGATGATCCGCGTGCCGGGGCTCGATCTGCGTTTGCTCGTTGTTCAATACGCTCACATTGTAAATCTGCCGTAATCCGCGGACGATCGGGCACGCTTTCACAACCGCTTCACCCACGCTGTGTGGCGAAACGACAAAGCTGATGCCCATCAGGTTGTCGCATTTTTCAAACCGGCGGCCCCAATCCACCCCATGATCGTCGATGCCGAAAATGTTCTGCTCGGCAATCCCCGTGCGGAGCGGTATCTCCATATACCCCTCGTTGCCGGGCTCGCTGCGCAGCCGCGTTTGCCGCGCCTCGGGGTGCTTGGCCAGCAGCCCCTTGAAGTAAGGCCAATCGCGATCGTGGCCCAGACCAAACCGAATTCCATTTTTCAGCAGCAAGTCGTGGGCCCCAATGTCGACTTGATCTTCGTCGACCCGCTTCCAGAACTCGTCGTTTCCACTGACCGCGCCGGCCGGAACCGTCAGGTCATATACATCCAGCAGGATCACTATCTGCGGCACCCGGCGGGGTGCTGCCCGATCCGGCGGGGGTGTTGGAGCGATTGATCCGCCCGAATGGAGCGACAGCGATGAATGCCCGCCACCCGTTCCTGACCCTTGATCTTCTGATTGCGCAGCGCAACCGCCCGCCCAAATCAGTCCAACGCATGCCAACACCAAAAGACGCATGCACACTCCTCAACGTCACTATACCGCCGCGATCGCCTTTACCACCAGATCGAGCCCCTGGTCCCACAGCTTCCGATCGATATTGATCGGCGGGGCGAGCCGGATGATGCGTTTGGCCGTCAGGTTCAGAATCACGCCATGTTCCAGCCCGCGCTCAACCATCCGCTCGGGGCCCTCTTTCAGCTCGATGCCGATAAAAAGCCCGCGCCCGCGGACGCCCGCCACTTTTTGGCGGATTGATGATTCGTTTTTCAATCGCGCAATCGCATGCTCACCCATCTGTGCCGCATGATCGACGAGCTTTTCCCGTTCGATCACGTCGAATATTGTCCGGGAAACGGCCATGCAAATCGGGTTCCCCCCCAGCGTACACCCGTGCTTGCCTGGCACCAGAAGCCTGGCAATCTCGGGCTTGGCATACATTACGCCGACCGGCAACCCGCCGCCCACTGCCTTGCCCAGGGTCATGATGTCGGGCTCAACGACCTTCCCCGCCCCCCCTGATCCATCCCTGAAATGCTGATGTCCGAACCACCGCCCCGTCCGCCCGCAGCCGGTCCACACTTCGTCGAAAATCAGCGTCAGACCGTTCTGGTCGCACAATTCCCGAACCTTGGCCGCGTAGCCTTCGGGATAGAGATTGATGCCGCCCTCACCCTGGATGGGCTCCATCAAAATCCCCGCCGTCTCGTCATCAACCGCTTTTTCCAACGCCTCGAAATTCCCCGCCTCCACCTGCACGAATCCGGGGACCGTCGGCTCGAATCCAACCCGAATGGCCGGGTTCCCCGTCGCGGCGATCATCGCCAGCGATCGGCCATGAAAGCTGTTGGCCAGCGAAATGATCTTCCATCGCCCCGGCTTCGTCTGATTTCCACGCAGTCGGGCCAGCTTCACCGCCGCCTCGTTGGCCTCCAATCCGCTGTGACAAAAGAATGCCTGACCGGCGAACGCGGTCTTATTCAACCGCTCGGCGAACTCAATCTGCGGCTCGGTGTAAAACGTGTTGCCCACGTGCCAAAGTTTCCTGGCCTGCTCGGTTGCCGCATCGATCAGTGCCGGATGGCAATGCCCAAGCACGCACCCCCCAAACCCCGCAAACAAGTCCAGATACTTCTTCCCCTCCGTATCCCAAACCCAAGCCCCTTCCCCGCGTTCCATGACCACCGGCAAGCGCGCATAATTCCCAATCAACACCCGCTTCCCCGTCTCCAAAATCGCCTGCGTCTCGCCCATCACGTCCTTTCGGCTCGAACCGTAAAGGTTACCATAATTCCTTAGTCCCGCGATAACCCCTCGCGCGTTTTATCGCATTCCGTTTGCCCAAACTGTCAAAAAACTGCGCGCATGCCCTGCACGTATGGGATCTACGTGGATTTATGGAGCGGGGATCGGAAAGGGCCAACCGAGCGATCGCTGATTATCCCATCTCGCGTGATGTGTGCTAAACCCAAGGTATGTCGAGGACAACGATGAATAACTTGGAACCTGACGGTCGAGAACCAACTGCCGTTGACGATGTGCGACGCGTGAGGGAGCGCATTGCCGCGGAGCACCGCGGCAACATCCGTGAGCATATGGCGGAAACGAACCGGATCTTTGAGGAACTTCGCGCGAAGCTCAATCTCAGGCCGGTCTCTCCACCCCAACCCGAGTCGCAAAGAAACGGAACGCGGGGCTAGATATTGCCTGACTTGTCGACGCAAAGGTGCCATAGCCAATCGCCCTCCCCCGCACCGGCAAGCCCACATATTTCCCGGTCAAACTGAGTCTTATTGAGGTTCATCCGGCTTATGCGTAGGTAGTCGGCGTCGAGCCCAATGCAAGGCAAT
>DAIRGS010000269.1:0-9571 GCA_036794395.1 Tepidisphaeraceae bacterium
GCCGCGCTGGCTTTGATTTTGCGCCGAAGCGCTGGCGGTCATTGCGATCAGGATGATGCAGGCGAGTTTCATAACGTGGCTCCTCCAGCAGTTGCTATTGCGTAAAAGAGAAAAACAACGAAGATAAGAAATCCGAGCGGGACTAGAATATTCATTTGTGTCGCTCCATCGGTCTTGATGCCGTTCACACTGGCACCTTTTCCGCCGTCGGTTGATGTCGGTTGCGAAGCGCGGCCTCAAGCGATTTTTTCAGAGGCTTCGGCACAGTGGCCCACGTCTCGCGCAAGCAATCCGTGCCCTGCAGCGCGGCCGTCGCCAGCTTCGAATCCCACTGCATCAGATCGTCGGTGACATCGACCTCCACGGCTGGGGCCGGCGATCCACCGCGCGCCCATTCTGCGAGCATGCGGCCGGATTCCTCGGAGATCGGTTTTCCTTCAGGGAAGAATGCGCGGTGCTGCTGCTGCAGCTTGTGTGGCAAATCAAAATGCGGGATGCCTGGGCGATCTGGCGTCAGCGTGAAGCTCGCCGTCATCTCGAACATGAAACGCTTTTCGCAGATCGGCATCCAGCCGAGCGGGCGCACCACCGTCTTGCCGTTCTCGCGCAGGATCTCGATCTTCTCGTCGGCGCGCAGGCAAAAGATGATAGACGCCCGGCATTGGAGAAGTGCGTTCATCAGCTTTTTGTGGCCTGACTTCGGCTCTTTCCAGTTGCCGGGCAACTTCACGCCGTCCGCCGCTAGTCGGTCAGCCCAATCGATCAGGCCGCCAATCCCATCATGCTCATGCGAGAAGCTGTCAATGATGACAACCTCGGCGCCGGCCGCTTCTGCCGCCGCGATGCCTTCCATGAATCGGACCGGCGCGAACGGTGGCCGCATGTCGGAATGCAGAAAATCAAATTCCTCGGCATAGTGCAGCCCGCGGCGGGCCTCGGTATCGATGAACGCGATCTTGCCGGACGGCACCATGCCGCGCGCCAGTCTGAGGGCGCTGTAGGTCTTGCCGGAACCGGAGGCGCCAGCGAGCGCGATTAGCAGAGACACCTGTTCTCGTTTGGCGGGCGCAAATTGAAATGTCATGCCATATCCCTGTCTTCAGTCGCGCTTTCGAATGCCTGCCTTGCCAATTCGGCGAACGTCTCCGAGTCTGGGCAGCCGCAATCCAGCGCCTTATCGGCCGTGATCAGAAACAGGAGCGAGAGTTTTCTTGCCTCTTTTTGGTTCCATGAAATTTCTTTACTCATGTCAGCCCGCCATCAGGTTGCGAGGGTCAAAGTCTTTGCGGTCGAATCCGGCGACGTCGGCCTCATATTCGTGGATCTCGCGATTGATCCATGACGTCTCGGCCCATCCCGGCAACTCGGGTCGGATGATCCGCAGCGGGTAGGCTGGCCACGTCTCGCATTCGAGGCAACGGCGCCACATATTGACGGCATAATCGATCTGCTTGCGGCCGATGGTCAGCGCGGCCTCGCCGATCTCGTTGACAGTCAGCGCGTAGGGCTGTTCGTTCTCCTGGGCGACGTAGCGAAACTTGCGGCGCCCAGCGCCCTCGGGATCGATGGCGTTAAGGATGCGTTCATGCATGGCTGCCTGCAAATGCCAGCCAGCCGACGCCATCATCTTGCCGGTGGCGTAGGGCGACGCGGACATGCCGGAGGTTTTCAGATCCCAGACTTCGCGCAGGTCCGGCGTGATCCAGTCGATCATGGATCGCAGCCATAGGCCGTCCTCGCAGTTGGCTATGACGACCTCGCCGTCGCCTTCCTTGAAGGCCTTCTCGCAGCCGGGAATGCTAGCGAGCTGCAGGTTTGCGGCCAGCGTCATCGCATGCGCGGTGAAATAGTGCTTGCGCAAGATTGGTTCTTCGCCGCGCTGGATGGCGGCGGCTTTGTCCGTCTGCGCGACCTTTGCACGGAAGTCCTGCGCGTCGATGATTGCCAGCTTCTTGCCCCGACCCATCATGATCAGGTGCGCAGCGTTCCCAATTGCCATCGCCTTTTCGTACTTCTCGCCGGCTTCTTCTTCCTCGTGCTCGACCGGAACGGCGAGGCGGGGATGGGCCTGGCGCGCGTGCAGCGGGGACTGCTCGATCAGGATCTTCGCGACCGACTGCGAAAGAGACGGTTCGGGACAGCAATCAGCGAAATAATCATCTGACAGCATGCCCTTATAGATGCCGGGTTCTGTGATCTTCATGCTCAAATCTCAAAGTTTGACTTGTAAAACCGCGATTGCGCAGCGGTGGGTGAGGGCGCGGACTTCGGTGCGTGCATCAGATCCCGATACTTCGGCCGACCGAGCTTCTGCGGCGTGCCGCGGAATATCGCGTAATATCTGGTGACGGCGCGCGTTGAGCATTTGAGTTCGCGGGCGATATCACGGCTTAACCGACCCTGATCGAAGGCAACACGGACGCTCCTGATCTCGGCATCGGTCAGCGCTGTGCCGTTCGATCTCGGTTTTTTCCAATCGTCCTTGATGATTTTCACGTGACCCTCCGCAACATCACCAACACGAACACGAACAGTTCGTCGAGGATCAACCACACCATGAATGCTTCGTACCAACTCATGCGCCGCTCCAAATCGCGAGCCAGATGAAACCGGCGCCGATGAACAGCGTGACGGCGATGATCTCCACCAAAACAGCCACATAGGCGGCGGCGAGATCGGTTTGTTCGCGGGGATCACGCATGTTCGACTTCGTTCCTGATCGTTTCGATCAGCGCGTCGAACTTCGCCATAAGATCGTCAGCCGGATTCTCGATCTCGGGGTGTTGCTCACCGTAAAATCCGGCCTCAGCCAAAATCTCGTTGGTGACGTCCTCGCAGACGCCGTCGTGGATCCAGTGAATGAAGTAGATCGCGCCCTTGTAGTCGGAGCGGCGGACCCGATCGACGATGCCCCGGCGCGTTTCCTCGGGATCGACGATGGCCTCGCGACCGCGGCGGCCGAAATCGCTGCAAAGTACAAAATAGCTGTGCTCGACGCTCATCGCACGCAGTCCGTGGCGAGCGCAGCTATGCTGCCCTTGACGCATGCCGGGCGGTTATGGGCCGGCGCGAGCACTATCCAGGTGACACACACCAGCACGAAGGCCACGCAGCACAGGATGAGGGGTGTGGATTCGGAAAGGTCGGGGCGGGTCATGCGGCCCTCGATCCGCGGAGACCGGCGATAGTGGAGCGCAGCGTCTGAAGCTGGCACAACATTTCATAGCGGTGATCTTCCGTGATGCCACGGACACCGCCGCCCTTGCTGGTTTCAAGTTGAAACTCCAGCTCTTGGGCCATCTGCAGAAGAAGATTTTTGATCATGGGGCGATTCCTCAGGTTGATGCCCCAAATGTACACCTCACGTACAAATGGCGTCAAGTGGAATTGTACGCCTCGTGCACAATTATTTGTACATGGTGCGTTGCGGCTCGAATCTGAAGATGGGATGTGGAGGGTGCCCGGCTCGATCCGTGACGACCGGCCGGGCTGATCTGGGTAGGCTAGGAACAAGCCCAGACCGCTGCCGACGAAATAGGACGGAATGTCCGTCTTGGCAACGCACCCTTGTCCAGCCCGGCTTTCTGGCCGATTGAGCCGCCTTCTAAACAGCGTCACCGGGTCCGCACGCCAGCGGGGACGAAGCGCGGGGCTCTTACCCCGGCCCGGGCAAATCCGCCTCACGGTATGCCCGCATCCACGACTTGAACGGCAATTCTCTGCATGGGTCATGCAGGCCGGGCGGTTGGCCACCGATAACTGGCATCGTGGGTATACGCGCTAGGAGGTCCTCAGCACCGCATGGCTTTAACCAGCCGGGATAGCGGGGGCCGGGTATTACCTATGATGGCGAACGTGGCGCACGAGTTCATCAGCCATTTCGACAAGTTTTTCATCAGGCGGATCAACAAATAGCAGCGCTTTGACGCTCGTTTTAAGGACTTGAGCTGCGGCCTGCAAAATCACTTGGTTGTAGGGTTCCAGGCCCCGTTCGATGCGGCCAAGCATGGAATAGCTGTGGCCGACTTCCAAGCCGTGAACCTTCAGGTATGCCCCGATTTGGTCCGCCAGATCGTGCTGCGAAAGCCCGCGGTGCTTCCGCCATACCAAGAGTCGGCAAGGCTCAAACGTCGGCTTGGCGCGTTTCGGGGCCTTTTTTCGTGTGGTTCCAGTCATGTACACATCATGCACAGACGAATTATCCACGTATACGTCACCCCGTGTACAATTTGGCTTGACGTCGATTGTACGCCCGATGTACAAATCAGGCATGACACATCTCGCAGAATTTATGGTTGACAAGGGTCTTTCCGATGAAGCGGTGGCCGACGCGATCGGTTGCTCGCGCGTCACAGTGAGCCGAATCCGGCGCCGGGTTGTCCGGCCCGATTGGTCCACGATCAGAAAACTCAAGGAGTTGTCCGCCGGCGTCGTCACCGCTGACGATTTTGAGGATGATCCCGTTGCAGCCAAGGAGCGGGCCCGCGCATGAGGCTTCGGAAACTGGATGATCTTCGCCATCTCTACCCCCTGCGCGATTTGGCGCAGGCTGGCGCGAATGATGGTTCAATGTCACGGGAAACATTTCCTTTTGTATCGTTAATGTTGCGTTTTGTTGGAGTGTGTCATGCGTCTTGTACCGGGGAAAGCCGCTAATCCGCCCACAGTAATCGGCGGACCCATTTCGACACACGCGGACAGAAGTGTCCGCAAGGTCATTCAGATCAGCAGAGCGCGGATCCAATTCCGCGATCTCGCGAGGTTTGCATGGCCCCACAAAACGGAGTTTTTCCTTGCCGAACTCACCGGGGCCGATCCCCGAACCTGCCGACGATGGCTCGCCGAGCACAACGAACCGCCGGCCGACGCCCTCGGCGTCGTCCTCTGCGAGATCATGCGGAGATTCCACCAGAGGGATTAAGCGCTGCATCTCCAAATGGCTGACGTCGGTCAACAAGGTCATGAAGGGCAACCCGCCCAAGCGGCCGCGGGCGCCGCGATGATCATCCTCCCCAATCCTTTCCTATCCGCGCTGGAGCCAGAAATGGCTGCGGATTCGGCTGCTTGCCCGAGCTTCACTGATCCCTCGGACCCGGCAGCCGACCCCTTCAACGACGAGCCGCTACCGCTGTTCCTGACCGATCCGGTGCCTGAAATGGATCGCGATCTCGAGGTGCTGCTGCGGATTATTTTCGGGATTTATGCATGATTCCTTCAATGGCCGACGCGAGGGACAGGTTCCACCAACATCGCAGAAATGCGACTGTGCTTCGGGGTGTTGGTTGGGAATTATCATTCGAAGAATGGTGGTCCGTTTGGAAAGAATCGGGACGATGGGAGCAGCGCGGCCGGGGAGTTGGCCTGTACTGCATGTGCCGCAAGGGCGACATTGGTCCCTATAAGATTGGGAATGTGTTTATCGGCGAATTCTCAGCGAACAGCAGGACAACGAAGAACAAAAAAACTGATCTGCCGATTGGGGTGCATCGCACTCGGAGCGGAAATTATCGAGCCTATTATTACGTTGATCGCAAACGATTCCGCCTTGGTACTTTCAAAACTCCCGAGCAGGCAGGCGCTGCATACCTAAATTTTGGGGATGCGCGATGAATATTCCAAATTATGCGGACCCCCCTTTTGCGTGCCCCCCGGATATCATTTTAGACTTACCTTCGCCCCCCAGCGTCAACCGGACGCGCAAGATCGATTGGGCGGCGTCGCGGGACGTCAAGGCGTGGCGCAACGTGGCAAACGCCTATGTGCTGCACGCCAAGACGCGCACAGTTCGGCCGCTGAAGCTCGTCAAGGTCAAGCGCTTTCAATTGACGGTAGTGCTGTCCGAGCATCACACCAAGATCGACCTCGACAACGGCCTGAAGGCGCTGATCGACTATCTACGCAGGATCGAACTGATCGAGGACGATAGCCACAAGCACATGCGCCGGCTGGTGGTCGAGTGGGGCATCGCGCCGATGGGCTGCAGGGTCACCGTGAGGCCGTGCGAATGAGCAAGATCGCCACCATGCGGGAGGTGCTGGAACGCTCCGAGGAACGCGAGCGCAAGCGCACCATGAGGGCCGGTATGAAATACAACAAATGGTCCCGCGACGATCACGACAAGCTGGTGGCGCTGTACCCGATAGCCTCGAACGACGAGCTGCAGCGCGCGTTCCCGGGCCGGTCGCTGTCGTCGATCCTGAGCATGGCGAACAACCTGGGCGTGGTCCGGCCGCGGCGCCGGGACTGGAAATCGATCGCGGCCGCGCATGTGCCGACGGTGGTGATGCGATGAGCCAACCTACCCCGATCGCAGACATGATCACGGAGATGCTGAAAAACTGCATTCCGATCGAGATGATCATCCTGGCCGTCCGCTCAATGGAGCGCGCGGTATCCACCCGACAAGGAGTGGACGAAACGGCGGAAAAGCGCCGCGCTTGGGATCGGGAATACCGAAAAAACAAGCGTGCGCGTCCACCTGATCCACCCGACATCCACCCGAAAACACCCGATGTCGGCAATATTGCTCTTACTTCCTTAAGTGAAGTTAAGGAGCATTCAGAGGTAGTAATTAAGAAAGATAAGAAAGAGCGCGGGCAAAAACTTCCACCCGACTGGAAACCAAATCAGCACCACTACGACGAAGGCGCAAAGCTCGGAATGAACCGGGCTGCCGTCGACGTGCGCGCGGCCGCGATGCGCAATTGGTGCGATGCCAACGCAAATCGCTCGGTCACCACAAAAGCAAATTGGAACGCTGCCTTTACGGGCACATGGTTGAAGGATTCGAACAATGGCCACGGAACTGGCGCTAATCGAGCCTCTCAAACTTCCGGACCGCCGCAGACCAGCGCAGATTCCATCCTTGCCGGAATGGGTCGTCTCGCGTCTCGAGTCGCTGAAAGACAACTGGCAGAACGGCAAAATGACCTTGACCTTGCCGGCCGCGATGATCCTAAGCGACATTGAAAGCGTCATGGTGCGCCGGCATATCGCGGATCTCGGTTCGCTGGTGGTGAGCACGCCGGCGACCAGCGCGGATGCTGAAGCCGAGACGCTGGTGATTGTCACGAAGATGCTTCTGGCCCTTCCTGGGCAGCGCTCGACCGACACCGGCAACGAGGCAAAGGGCGAGGCCTACCTTGCGGCGCTCGACGACGTGCCACCCTGGGCCGTGCAGGAAGCTGTTCGCAAATGGTATCGCGGCGAGCATGGTTCCAAATTTGACTATCGCTGGTCACCGGTGCCGGCTGATCTGCGATCGCTGGCGCGCAACGAGGAATTCAAGGTGCGCGGCCGGATGACTGTGCTCGAGCGGATTGTCAAAGCTGAAGCCCTGATCGAATACAGCGACGACCACCGGGAAATGATGCTGAAACGGCTGCAAATCGTGATTCACGATGCCGCCAGCATCACCAAGCCCGTTGTGGAGCAGGCCGCGGAATGACGCCAGCCGAGATCACGTCGTATACGGAATTGGTCAACGGCATCCGCTCGCAGCTCGGCGCGCTCGGTATCCGCTACGAGGATTTCGACGAACTGGCGGGCTTCGCTGCAGGTTTGAGCGGCAAAGTGTTCGGCCCGGCGCAGGTGAAAAGGCTCGGTCCCGAGAAGATGTTCGATGCGATCCGCGCGGCCGGCTTGCGGCTACGGATTGAGGTTGACCCCGAGCAGGCCCACAAGATGCAGACTCGGATCTCGGAAAACTATCTTCCCAGGCAGGCAAATCAGGCGCGGATGGGGAATGATGCGTCCCCTGTGGGCACAGCACTTATGAGCCGTGTTTTCAAGCATTTCTCGCGGTTGGGTAACGAAGCCAGAAAGAAGAAAATGACGAAGGAAGAGCGCTCTAAATCGGCACAGCACGCTGCAAATACGCGGTGGAAGCGCCATCGCAAGGAAGAGAAGCGGCGGGCACGGCAGCGTAAGCGGGCGCATGAGGCACGTAAACAGGCTAATACATAGGAGGGTTGAAATGCTGAATAATATACAGAATGCCAAGGTTATTCTTCAGACGGTCACGCCGGAAATGGCTGCGCGCTGGCTTAAAAGCAATTCCAATAATCGTCGGTCTACTCGAGCGATTATTGAAGAATATGCAAGGGCAATGCGTGAGGGTCGTTGGCGCATAAATGGAGAAACCATCAAAATAGCGGAAGGCGGCAGGCTTATGGACGGCCAGCATCGACTAATGGCGTGCATTCTTGCCGATTGTGCGTTCCAAACCTATGTTGTCATGGGTGTCGATAGCGATACGTTCGATACCGTCGATATCGGCAAGAAGCGAACTGCAGGCGACATCCTCGGCATAGAATCCTGCAAGAATGCCACCGCCGTAGCCGCTGCTATTCGATGGGTAGCGCTTTTTCGCTCTGAGTTCTTTAATATAGCAAATATTAAGATGCCGCCTGATGAAATCAGGTTGTTTCTCGCCTCTGAGCCTGCGATCGAATCATCCGTGGCAACGGCGCTTCCCGCAACCAAGGTGCTGGCTCCCGGGCTGGCTGGCGCCTTGCATTACATATTTGCAGGTAATGATAGGGAGGCTGCGGACCTCTTCTTTCTAGATTTGTCAACAGGGTCCAACCTTGTGCCAGGTGATCCGATTCTTGTGCTGCGCGAAAGGCTGATCCGAGATCGCATGTCGAAATCAAAGCTTCCTCAGACGGAGCTCGCCTCAATTTGCATAAGGGCGTGGAACCATCGTCGTCGGCGAAATACGGGAACCGTGACGCTCAAAGGTGCCATGCTAGGCCCGGACGGCAAACGTTCCTTCCCTACGATCGCGTGATCAGGTCAAGGAGATCATGAAATGAGCGAGGCGGCGACATGAACATCGCTTTGAGGCTTCACAGCGGGGCCGCGGGAAACCGGGGGACCAAGATGTATAACGTCTCATTATCGATGTGGGACGACGACGGCAGCGACGAACCGGCGGACCGTCCGCTTACGATCTCGATTTCCGAAATTGACCGCACAAAAGAGGAGGATCAATGGGAAACGCTTGTCGATCTCAATAAATCGGAGGCAATCCGGCTGCGCGCCGCACTCACAGCCATGATCGAGGTGATGAAATGAGCGGGATATCGAGGCGGGCGCTGTTCGGGTTGAGTGTTGGAGCGGTGGCTGCCAAGGCTATGCCGGCGCCTGAGTTGCGAGCAGAGACCTATTTCACCGAGCTGGATGTGGGGGTCGACTTCGGCAAGCACGCCACCACGTTCTACGTGCTGCCTGGGCGCACCCTGAAATGGCAAAGGGATAACCCAGAGAAGATGGCCGAATATCGGGAGAAGGCGGGCATGAAATGAGCGAGATGACGGAGCGGGTGGCGAGGGCGCTATACGAAAGGCGTTGGCGCGAGGTAAAGGGCGATGCGGTGAAAGACCCGGATCAGCGGTTTGAGTTGTCGGTCTATCGCGAGCATTATCTGGGCGACGCCCGCGCTGCGATCGCGGCAATGCGGGAGCCGACGGAGGGGATGGAGGACGCCGGCGGGAGGGTGGATGATTGGATCGAAGATCACGGCATCTGTTCCGATGAGAATGCCGTGACCATGACATGGCTGGCGATG
>DAIRGS010000041.1:0-9591 GCA_036794395.1 Tepidisphaeraceae bacterium
TCCCCAGAAAACACCGGGAATCGCGATAATTCAGGGTTGTCCCGTTATCTGCGTTCCTTTTCTTCGCCCCCCTTTTCTTCGCCTGTCCCCTTTTCTTCGCCCAGGAATGTCCCCTTTTCTTCGCCCGGGCGTAACGATCCCCCAAAGCCACGTTTGCCCCTTCACAGCCGCTCCTTTATGCGCCCACAACCCCCGCTTTACGAAAGCGGTCGTGTAATGCGGGCAATCAAGGGGTCACTCCGGGTTGGGTGGCGAGTCGTTGCGAGGCGTTTGGGGTCGTGCCCATTCTTCTTCGCGTTTGTCCATGATTTCCTGCAAAGTCAAAGCTCTCGACGCTTGTAAGTATGCATACTCGCGCGCCTCTGCTAATTTCTTTTCCCGCCGCCGGTCATAAAAGAAAAGAACCGATGCAGATATAAACCCAATCACGAGCGCCGGAGTCCACATTGCAGCATTAGTGCTGCCGGTCGCGGTGTTCAAATCCTTCGTGACTGCCATTACCCCCTTCTTGACTGCCGTCACTTTCAACGTCGGTGCTTGTTCGCCTTCAAACGTGAAATCTCCGCGAAAAATCGCTTCCTTATTTCGATTTGCAACCTTTAGCGTGAAACGTAATTCCGTTGGGTTGCCTACGGGTATGGTTGCGGGCTGCGTCGGCGGTGGGTCCAGCCACCCTGCTGGTGCATGTACAATCTGTTGAATTTGCTTCGGTATGCTTCCGTCCGGGTTCGTGAATATCAAAATAAGCGGCAAATCATCGAAGTCGGTATCGGAGTTGTTGAACACGGACACGCTAACGGTGCTGAGGTTCTCGGCGGGCTGACCATCAACCATCAGGACCAGCTTCTTTCCTGCCAAATCCGGTTTTTTCAATAGTCCCGGAACGGATGACACGTAGTACGGCAGTTCCTGTATGCGTCCCGCATATCGGTCGTAATACCCCTTTCCGATGGTCGTGACCGTGAAGGTGAAAAAGATTAGGAGAATCGGCGCAAGCCAACGGTCAACCCATGACTTCTTCTCTTTGGTGGCTGGTTTGTCCCCGCCCGTTTCGTTGTCGGTCATGGTTGAATAATAACCTAGAACCCATAGTCGATTCCAACTCGGGCGCGACAACTGGATTTGTGCCTTTCCTTACCCGCGTCACCTGCCGACTTTTTCATTGGCTGGCTGCTGCTCTACGCCACCCTGCCAAAGCCATGACCAGCGGGTTAAGCTGGTGGCATGAATCCAAAAGCTAATCAGGTCGTATCCCTTCCCCGTGACGAAGACGTTTTAGCAGAAGCCGAGCGTTTGCATGTATTGGGTGTCGTCTTCCGTGGCGATTGGAAAGGCTGTACGGTCGTATACATTCCAGCCCATCGTTCAACGATTACCGTCACCAGAAGTGACTGGCTTCCTGTTAGCGGCCCTGAAACGACGGAGACGAATAAGACGGATGAACCTGCGCGGTTTACGGTTCGGATACCCAACAGGTCCGTTTCAAAGCATGTCGTTTGGGACAGTGACGGGAAGCCGAAGATCGTGGTCTAATTCAAGCGTGTGTTTTTTTGGGTCAGGTCTTTGGTTCTTCCGGTTTGGGCTGATCGGCTTTGGGGTCTTTGTCTTCGGCTGCATTCTTCTTTTCCCGTTCAACCAGTGCTTTCATTAGGTCTTCAATGTCGCCACTGGTGGCGCGTCGTTTGACTCTTTTGGGGTCTGACTTCATGGGGATTATGTACTTCGGCCCCGGTTCCGTAACCATAATGACCTTCTCCGTGACCTTTTCGCATTCGTAGGCGTCTGGAATCAACGCGGGTCCGATGATGTCTTCGTGCGTCGTGTACAGGTCAAACAGGATTGCAATGCACAGTTGATAGAAGTTTTCGGGTTCGCGGAATTTGTCAGCATGAACTTCCAGCCTGTCCTTCGTCAGCTTGAAATGCCATTTGTGCGCGAAGTCATTTCGCAACTTCCTGAACCAGTCGAGTAGACGCCTGTGGTGATCGGACAGAATCCCCATTTCATTCAACAGCAGTACCTTTGTTGAATGGGGGTACCCCCGCGTGTCGTCTGTGATGTTCTTGCCTCCTTTGCACTTGTCTTTAATCATGGTGTTGACTAGGAATTCTAAGAAGCCGTGTGTGACCAGTGTCAGCGTTCGGGGATGATCTTTGACCGCTTGCAGTTCCGTCAACACTTCCCCGAACTGGGACTTGCGTAATTCGGATAGTTTTTTATCCCAGTCTGCGATTTCTTCAGGGGTGGGTTCTTTCATGAGGTGGATTCTAGCACGACAGCGACTTTTATCGTCGCATTGTGGTAACCATCCTATCCCATTGTTCGCGCGCAAGAGAATCCGCTAGAATGGCGGCATGACCGACGCGAAAGAAGGCGGGGAAGAACCGGCAACGGAAAAGGGGCCATTCCCAATTATGGATATTTTGTAAAATAGGAATGTCCCCTTGTCTTCGCCTGTCCCCTTGTCTTCGCCCGATGATGCTCATGTGTGTTCCCCTTCTAAGATCACCATTTGTTCGGAATCCTGAACGGGATAAGTGGCGTTTCCGGGGGCGGTTTGTCTGGCAACGTGTTGTCAGGCTTCAGTACCTCATTCAGCATCCGCCGAAACTTCTTACCCTTGATCGTCTTCACTTCTTTAACGCCGCTCATGACGATTACCCAAACATCCTTGCAAGGTAGGGTGCATATTTCACACGGCTGGTGTGGGGTGTCGTTGTCGTAGAAAAAGCGGAATGACTGCGCCAGTTTGAATGGTTGGGGAACGGTTCCTGCGGGAGAAAATACGTGCGTTGCCTCAAGTTCCTTCAGGCGATATTTCAATAAAACCGTTACGTCGTAAAGATCGACGCCCCAGCTTTCGACATCGAGCACGAATTGCCGAACATGCGCGATCTGTACCGAGTGATAAGACACTCTTACGACGCGCTTTCGATTACGTAACCACACCCACACTCCCCAGCAGAAGCCAAGCAGCCCCACCGCCCAACCCAATGCTCCGAGTTTTTGCAAAATGTCGCCGACCATTAGGTGACCTCCACTTCCCAACTAGATTATAGTCGCATTCCGAAACTCCCCATTTATAAGGGAGGGAACTCAAAACGGGACGGCTCTGAATTTATAATGGAAAGTCAGAGCCATCCCGTTTTCTGAGCCTCTCACAAATTCAGAGCCGTCCCGTTTTGCAGAGCAAGTTAAATTCAGAGCCGTCCCGTTTGTTTTCCCCGTTTGTTTTCCCCAACTGGGTGAAGAAACGGGCGTATTCCGCTTTTGCAAATTATTGCCATAATTAGGAATGGCCCCTTTTCTTCTGCTTTATGGTTGATTTTTTCATCCCAATAGATATAAACTGCCGCCATACACTTCGTCGCGGCAAATAGCGGGCTCAATTCTTCTACTGGTCGCCTCTCCAGCCGGTACAATGACAATCGGGGAATGGTGGGATCGGACGTTCGAAGCGCTGTAACCCGGCAGATGGAGAGGATCATGAAACTGCGCACCGCGATATGTTTGGCGGCGATTGTGTTCGGCACGAATTGCTCGATCATGCACGCACAGACATTGACAACTTTGGCGACCTTTAACGGCAGCAATGGCGCCCTACCATATGCGGGACTCATTGTCGATCCAAGCGGGAATCTATACGGCACAACTTGGAACGGCGGAGCCAACCTAGCCGGCACAATCTTTGAAGTCGACGCCGCCACCCATTCACTTAGTACGCTCTTTTCGTTTGATGGAAGTAACGGAGCCGAACCGTACGCCGGTGTCGTCCGGGACGCCAGCGGCAACCTGTACGGAACGACGCGGATTGGGGGGACCTACGGCTACGGCACAGTCTTCGAACTGTCCGCCTCAACCCACTCCATTACCACGCTGCACTCGTTCAACGATGGCGACGGGGCCTTCCCGCATGCAGGTCTAACTGCCGATGCCAACGGCAACCTGTACGGCGCAACCCCGTTCGGAGCAGAGAACGGTCAAGGCGCCCTGTTCGAGATTGCAGGTTCCAACCACGTCTTTACGAATCTGATTTCGTTCGCGGCCGACGGCAGCAACGGGCAAGCCGCCGTCGCCAGCCTCATCCTGGGGAGCGATGGGAATTTCTACGGGACAACGGCGGGGGGCGGAAACCGGGGCGGGAACGGTACCCTCTTTCGACTCGATGCCGTCACCCATGCACTCACAACTCTTGCCTCACTGGGCGATACCTATGGAGGTGACCCGGAAGGAGGCTTGCTTGCCGATACGCATGGCAACCTTTTCGGTACGACGCGTGGCGGAGGGACCAACGGCTTGGGTACCATTTTTGAGTACTCTGCTACCGCACAAACTCTTTCTGTCCTGGCCACGTTCGACGGGAGCAATGGGGGCGAACCCCGTGACGGCCTGATCGCGGACGCGAGCGGGACTCTGTACGGCACCACATCCGTTGGTGGAACTAACAATGCCGGCACAGTTTTCAAATTCGATCCACCGACCGGCATCCTTGTCACGCTAGCATCCTTTAGCGGCGGCGAGCAGGGCGCTCCGTACGCCAGCCTCGTTGCCGATGCCAGCGGCAACTTCTACGGAACGACAACGGGAACGAATGCGGCGGAAATCGGGACGGTCTTTGAGCTTTCTGTTCCGGAGCCGGGATCGGTATCAGTCCTGGCCGTCGCCACGGTGACAATCTTGATTTGCAGAAGGCGGGGAAAACTCTCGTGAAGAAATCAACTCAATCGATGAACGTCATCGCTTGATTGCTATGTGCTATGGGTCACATCAAAGGAAGGAGCCGCACCATGTCTGACTGCGCGCGGGAACCCAAAACGGGACGGCTCTGAATTTCCGTTACAAATTCAGAGCCGTCCCGTTTTGCGTTTCCCTGAATTTCCGTTACAAATTCAGAGCCGTCCCGTTTTGCGTTTCGTCCCGTTTTGCGTTTCCCAAATTCAGAGCCGTCCCGTTTTGCGTTCCCCAGAGCCGTCCCGTTTTGCGTTCCCGTTTTGCGTTTCCGTCCCGTTTTGCGTTTCCCGCAACCCCCGGCAATTCGCTGCTGATCCTTACGCCGACCAGTCATCTCGACGAATTCGCGTCGTTCACGACTGATGGAATCGTCACCGTCTACAAATCGCTTGATTTTTCACCCAAAGCCCCTGTGACCGTCACGCGACACTAAACCCGTTCAAACACCACAGCACCGATGAATGGGCATGAGAGCACGACCCTTCGCTCGGAAGGGTAGTCGTGCGACCGGGTTATTTGAAGTAATTAATGGACCGAGCGATCCCTCGCTGCGCAGGCGTCGTCGTCCGGGTGCCTACAAGACGCCTGCGAGCTGCGTCGTTCGCGAAGTTGGAGAACTTACTTTCCTCGCCGGCGAATCAACCCCATCATCATTACCGACGAGAGCAATCCGATTGTCGGCTCCGGCACGGCGGCCGGAATAGCCAGCACACCCTGGTCGGAAATGTTACTGCCGTTTTGAAACGATCCCACGTACACCCATGCAGTCGAAACCGGGTACGACGCTCCAAGAATCGAAGGCCCCGCCATCGTTGCCGGTGAGTCGGGCGTGGTGATCGTGAAATCGGTCAATGTACCTCCCGGACTCAGCGCGGTTCCGCTGTCATACCATTCAATCGAGTCCACGCCGTATGGACTATCGTGAACATTGAACGCGGCCCAACCGCTCGCGGATGAAGTGATTGTCGCGTTAGTTGGAAGCAGGTCGAACGGATAAAACGTGAGCGAAGCCGGAGTCCAACCAATCCAAAACGTGCCGATATCGGTCGTCCCGGTATTGTGCAACGTAAAGGTATATTGATACGAGTTGGCGCCAAGCTGAGAGCTTGTATACGTCACGGTTGCGCCGATCTGGGCTTTAACCGCACAGTTCAGGCACGCGGCAACGAGAAACGCCACACAGCAAGTCATCGAAAAACGCATTTTCATACCTCCCACAAAATGATGTTGCGCTTACCTTACGTCGTGCTGTCCTTACAGATTCATTTTCTGCAACAATTGCAGAGGTCTTTTGCCTGCATTCCTTGCATGACCGGCGCGCGCGACGACCTTTCGATTTACCCTGAAACCCTGGCACTCAGTGGAGGTGTTTGAATGCCTGTGAAAAATGCAATCGTCGTCGTGTTTGGCGTTTTATTGGAGAGCGCAGTTGTTTTTGGGCAAAGCAGTCCCCTGCCCGGCGCGATCCAGCCGGGATCAATTCACATTGGGCTGCAACAGATCGCATCGGGGCTGGTCGCCCCGGTGACGGCTATTTCCGCTCCAGGCGATACCAGCGACCTGTTTGTCGTCGATCAGGGCGGCAAGATTGACGTGATTCATAACGGCGTCATGCAGGCAACACCATTGCTAAACCTCAGCGCGCTCGAAAGCGCCGTGCCGCTCAGCCCCCAATACGATGAGCGCGGCCTGCTTGGCCTGGTATTCAGTCCTGGATTCAACGATCCCAATAGCCTCGGCTTTCACAAGCTCTACACCTACCAGAGCGAGGCGACAGGCACCGCCACGGCTAACTTCGCCCCCGCGGCCGGCACCCTTACCAGCGGCATTAACCATCAGAATGTGCTGACCGAATGGACCGTCAGCTCCACAAACCCAAACGTGGTGGATACCTCCACCCGACGCGATCTGCTTCGGGAAGACCATCCCGCTCTCAATCACAATGGCGGCACGATCGCCTTTGGCCCCGATGGCTATCTCTACCTCGGAATTGGCGACGGTGGCACCGCCAACGACGCCGGCAACGGCCATCTCCCAAACGGAAACGCCCCCGACCTCAGTGTGATCATGGGCAAGATGCTTCGCATCGATCCGAACACGCGCACCGGCAATCGGCAATATGGAATCCCCGCGGATAATCCCTTTGTTTCCACCGCGGGGGCGCAGCCGGAAATTTACGCGTATGGATTGCGAAACCCCTACAAATTCAGTTTCGACCAACCGACCGGCCGCTTGATCGTCGGCGATGTCGGTCAAAACAATATCGAGGAAGTGGATCTGGTGACCAGTGGCGGAAATTTTGGATGGTCTGCCAAAGAAGGAACATTCCTCTTTAACCGCACCGGCCCAAATGGCGGAACGGTCGGGGCCAACAGCCCAGGGTCACCCCTGGGATTGATCGATCCCGTTCTCGAATATGATCACACCGCCGGAAGTGCCGTGGTCGGCGGCTTTGTGTATCACGGATCGCTTCTGCCGCAACTCGACGGCAAGTACGTCTTCGGCGATTTCAGCAACAGCCCCTTCACTGGACCCGCCAACGGGCGACTCTTTTACGCCGATCTGTCCACCGGTCAGATCAATGAGTTCAACATGGATGCCCCGCTGGGAATGTGGCTCAAGGGCATCGGTCAGGACGCCAATGGCGAACTTTATGTGCTGGCCAGCCAGAATCTCGGCCCGGTCGGAAGCACCGGCGTAGTGATCGAAGTAGTCCCCGAGCCCTCTTCGGCACTTCTGGCCACGGCGATTGGGATGCTCAGCCTCGTACGCCGCCGACAGATTTTTTGATTCTTTTCCACTTGGCTGCGATCATCTTGCACATGAAGTTGATGATCAGCCGAAAGGGAAAGAACATGTCCTCCGCCGCTCATCTGAAGCATACCGTCGTTGCAATTTGCGTGCTGATGGTGGGCTGCTCCACCGCATACTACGGCGTATGGGAAAAGCTGGGCTACGAAAAGCGCGATATCCTGGTCTCACGCATCAAGAATGCGAGCAAAGACCAGGAAGAAGCCAAGAAGCAGTTCCAAACCACGCTTGAAAAGTTCCAGGAAGTCACTCACTTCAACGGCGGCGACCTTGAAGTCGAGTACAAAAAGCTGAACAGCAGCTATGAGGCCTGTCAGTCGCGTGCTGACGACGTCAGCAAACGTGTCACATCGGTTGAAAAAGTCGCGGCTGATATGTTTTCCGAGTGGCAGACGGAACTTTCCCAATACAGCGATCAATCTCGCCGTCGCGCCAGCGAGCAGATGCTGGAAGACACCAAGGTTAAATACGCGAAATTGATCGCCGTCATGAAGCAGGCTGAGAAGCGCATGCAGCCGGTGCTGACTGTCTTTCACGACCAGGTGCTCTTCCTTAAGCACAACCTCAATGCCGCCGCGATTGCGTCGTTGAAAGAAACCAGCGCGGGCATCGAATCCGATGTTTCGAAATTGATTCAGGACATGAACGCTTCGATCTCCGAGGCCAACACGTTCATCAATCAAATGACCAGTGCCAAATAAATCAAATCCATGCCGAACGGGTAATTCACACAAATTATTTCACGATTCCCCATCCCTCGGGCAGTCGCTGGCGGCCCAATTCTGATCGCAGCGCGTCCTCGAGGGTCGGATGCGCAAAGGCAAAGCCGGTCGACTCCAGGCGGGCGGGGGAAACCCGTGCGCCTTCCAATAAGAGATGTTCGCCCATCTCGCCAAAGGCCAACTTCACCGCGGGAGCCGGCAACGGAAGCACGGTGGGGCGTTTAATCACCCGGCCGAGGGTTTTAACAAACTCCCGATTGGTCACTGGATTCGGAGCGACCGCATTCACTGGTCCGCTTAATTCAGTATCGAAAATCGCCTCGTGCATTACATAAACCAGATCATCCAGGGAGATCCAGCTCATGTATTGATTTCCCGAACCGATGACCCCTCCGCCGCCCAGCATGAAAGGCGCGAGCATTGTTGCCAACGCTCCGCCCCTGGCTGACATCACGATTCCGATGCGCGGATGCACAACGCGAATCCCGCCGTCGATAGCGGGTCGCGACGCGGCTTCCCATTTTTCGCATAGATCCGGGAGAAAGCCGGCGCCCTTCGGCGACGATTCGGTCAGGATCTCATCGCCCCGATTACCATACATGCCAATGGCCGACGCCGACACCATGACCCGGGGCGGTTTTTTCAAACCCGCCAGTGTCCGGCTCAGCAAGTCCGTCGACTTCAAACGGCTTTCGACAAATCGCTGTTTACGCTCCTGGGTCCACCGTCCTGCCGCAAGACTTTCGCCCGAAAGATGCACGACCGCGTCCACACTTTCCAGCGCATCACCATCGATCCGGCCAGCCACCGGGTCCCATTGGATTTCGCCCTTGGATCGATCTGGCGAATGTCGCACCAGCACTTGCACGTGATGACCCCCGGTGCGAAGGAAAGCCTTGAGGGCCGTTCCGATCAAACCCGATGCACCCGAGATCGCAATCCGCAGCGCGCCGGCACTGGCGAATCGAGCATGGCGGGCGAGGTCCCTCTGCATCCGCCGATGACGAAACAAGAACGTTTGATCGAAACTCCTGCGAATCATACCACTGGCAAACAGTCGCCCAATCGCACCTAAGGGCGGCTCATAATCGATGTGGTCGACCAGAATACTTCGATTGGCGGCACCATCGGGGTCCGGCAAACACAGATGCGTATGCACCTCAGATTTGAACGGCCCTTCAACCTGCTCATCCTGAAACTTTCGCGGCGGTTCATATCCGAAATGCCGCGCCACCCATTTCTTTCGAATCGGGCCGAGCTTCACCGAAAGAGTCGTCTCATCCCCATCGCGAATTCCGCCCTTCTTTTCGATAACGCAAATGTCTTC
>DAIRGS010000041.1:9601-34055 GCA_036794395.1 Tepidisphaeraceae bacterium
GCACGACGCAGGCACTCAGCTACGTCGGCGCCCACGGCGGAACCAGCCGCTCAAACGCCCCGTCACGCTCGTGCCACGCGAACAGCTCCTGCTGTGACACGCCGATCGGGCTGCGGTATTCTACGGACTGCATGACGACTTACTAACCGGGATTGCCGTGTTTGTAACCAGCAATTGCCAACACACTTTTTCAATTCCAAAGGATGAGGCGCTCCACCGATGCACCCGGCCGCTCAGCGATCATTTGACGAAGCGATGTCATTGCAGAGGAGCGGTCGCCTCGCCGAGGCCGAAGCGGGATACCGAAGCGCGCTTGCGATCGATCCAAATCACGCTGACGCAATGCACTACCTTGGCATCGTTCTGCACCAATTGCAGCGCACCGCCGAAGGCATCAAGGCAATCGAACGCGCCACGCACTTGTTGCCAGAAAACGCAGGATACTTCTGCAATCTGGGCGTGATCCTTGCCGGGGCAGGCGAACTTCCTCAAGCCATCGTCGCACTCGAACGCGCGACAATCCTCCGTCCCGATTTCCCAGAGGCATTCAGCAATCTTGGCTCGGCGTTAAAGCGTTCCGGGCACGTTGACCGTGCATCCGACGCCTACCGTCACGCCATCGCCCTTCGACCGGGCTATGTCGAAGCCCATTTCAATCTCGCATTACTTCTGCACGAACAGGGTGACCTGACCGCAGCCATTTCCGAATATCACCGCGCCATCACTCTGAAGCCCGACTACCTTGACGCATTAAGCAATCTCGGTACCGCCCTCCAGGCTGCCGGTCAGTACGAGTCAGCCGCGCAGACCTACCGACGCGCTATTCAGCTTGCACCGAATAACGCCCAAGCCCACGGCAATCTTGGCAGCACCCTCGGCCTTGTGGGCAAACTGACCGAAGCCAGGGCTGAACTGACTCAGGCGATTCAGCTCCGTCCCGAAGTGCCGGAATTTCACGCCAATCTCGCAAGCATCCTTCGCGATGAGGATCGGCTCGATGAAGCCATGGCGGAGGTGAATGCTGCCCTGTCAATTAATCCTGGCATGCCGCATGCCCTGGGAACCCGTGCAGGAATCTTGAAAGATCGCGGCCAGCTCGATGAAGCGATTGCCGCGTATCGAAAGGCGGTCGAAGTATCCGGTGATTCAAAAATTGCCGACAGCCTGCTCCTGACCCTTCATTATCATCCCGACTATGATGCCGCCCGCTTGTTCCCCGAGCACGCCCAATGGGAACGGCAATTTGCATCGCGCTACTACGCGACCTGGCCGACACACGCCAATGACCGAAACAGTGAGCGCCCCGTTCGGATCGGATATGTCGGAGATCTCAGCAATTCCCCAATTGGCCGATTTCTTTTGCCCCTTCTCAAGCATCACGATCGCGCATCTTATCAGGCTTATTGCTATGCGGATGTCCAGCGACCTGACCCGATGACTGAGAAACTGCGATCGCAAGCATTCCAATGGCGGAATGTGACGGGCCTTGACGATGGGCAGTTAGCCTCGCAAATCATGGAGGATCAAATCGACATTCTCGTCGATCTTTCCATGCACGGCGGGCGCAATCGATTGCTTACGTTTGCCCGCAAGCCCGCCCCCGTGCAGGTCACTTACCTCGCCTACGTCAGCACAACAGGCCTGCGCGCGATCGACTATCGCCTGACCGATCCGCAACTCGATCCGACCGGCGACGATCAGCCTTATTATTCGGAGCGGTCGGTTCGTTTACCAAGAACTTACTGGTGCTATCAGCCGCCCGACAACGCGCCGCCTGTGGCGTCGCTCCCCGCGTTGACTTCGGGAACCGTCACATTCGGCTCGATGAATCGTTCCGCGAAGATTACGCCTCAAGCGTTTGCCGCCTGGTGCCAAGTGCTGAAAGCCACTGCTCACTCGCGCCTGATTCTGCACTGGGGTGAAGGAAGCCATCGCGACGAAGCCCGCCGCAAGCTCAGCCAATATGGGATTGATCCGTCGCGGCTTGAATTCGTCGCGGCTCTCCCGTTCAACGAATATCTCCAGCAATACAACCGATTCGATATCGCCTTGGATCCTTTCCCCTACCCCGGCGGAACAACCACCTGCGATGCTCTCTGGATGGGCGTGCCCGTGGTCACGCTCGCCGGCCGCACTGCTTCGTCCCGCGGCGGTTTAAGCATCATGACCAATCTGGCATTGCCCGAACTGGTGGCGCGCAATGTCGATCAATACATCGAAATCGCCACCGCCCTCGCGACGGATTTTCAAAGACTTGAATTGCTGCGTTCAACGCTTCGCCCGCGCATGCTCGCCTCGCCTCTCATGGACGCGCCGCAATTTGCGAAGGATGTGGAAACCGCTTTTCGCCAGATGTGGCGAACGCGGTGTGAATCCGGCCATCAGTAGGATCATTCGTCCGGCGACGGCGCAAACCAAATCTGATAATAAGAGTTCCCGCCAACGATATCCGCCTTCTGATGTTCTCCATTGACTGTCAATTCTCGCTTTTGAGGATCCACGGTGATCGTTTGAGCCGACCGGATCAGCCCACTGAAAACGATATACCGCTCCTGTCCCGGCCGACCAGGCCCGGCCACCCAGATCTGCCCGTTTTTCGGCGCAGTAAATGATGCCGTGCTTCCTGCCGCCTCGGCAACCAGATCGCCTTTGAACGGCACGCCGTACGGGCGATTGTTTGGCCCGCAGCCGATGATGAAAAAACCAATAGCAAGGGCGGCGAACGATTTGAGTGCAGACAACCGGGTTGGCATAAGCATCATCATTCCAAGTGAGCGTTGCAGTTTCAATCGCCGGGGCTTGCCTAACCCTGTCTCCTGATGGCCCGCTTCCCAAACTTCTGATTGATTTGATCCGCGACCGCATCCAACTTCTGATGACGCTGCTGGTTTGGATCGGTAAACAGGTTCAACTGTCCCTCGCCCACCGACAACCGCTCGGCGGCCGTGCCAATGAGCCGCACTGGTTCAAATCTCCACGCATCGAACAGCGATAGGGCCGCGGCCCAAAGTTCGGACGTTGCATCGATGGCTGAGTCGAGGGTGGCGGAGCGGTTGATTGTTTTAAAATCCCCGTAGCGGATCTTGAGGCTGATACCGCGCGCCTTGAGATTATGTTTCCGAAGGCGCGCACCAACTTGCTCTACCTGATCGAGAAGTACCTTACGTACCTCTGCCGGGTCGATCAGATCCGCGCCGAAGGTGTGTTCGTGACTGATGCTCTTGGCTTCGCGATCGGGGGTGACGGGCCGATTATCGAGCCCGCGCGCCAGCATCACATAGCGCTCGGCATCGGATCCAAGGTATTTGGCCAGGCGATCGATCGAAGTATTTCGCAAATCCCCCACGGTCCGCACGCCCAAGGTTCCGAGTCGGGCCGCGGTAGCAGCGCCAATCCCCCACAGTTTCGTGACCAGCAGGGGGGCTAATGTCGTCTCGGCTTCTTCAGCACCAATCACCACCAGTCCGTCCGGCTTGCGCAAATCCGAGGCGAGTTTCGCCAGAAATTTATTCGGCGCAACACCCACCGACGCGGTCAGACTCAACTCGCTCCAGATTGTCTCTTTCAATTTACCTGCCACGGCCTCTGCTGATCCCTGCAAGCGTTCGGTGCCGGTCACATCGAGAAATGCCTCGTCAACACTCAAAGGCTCGACCACCGGCGAAAATCGATCGAGAATTGCAAACATTCGCCGCGAGACATCCCGATACCGCTCTCCGCGCACCGGTACGATCACCGCTTGCGGGCATAAACGCTTGGCCGCACTCATGGGTTGAGCAGAATGACATCCAAACGGTCGGGCCTCGTACGAAGCCGCGGCAACCACACCCCGCGGCCCGTCATGCCCCACCAGTACAGGCTTCCCTTTAAGCGCCGGATTATCCAATTGCTCGACCGACGCGAAAAACGCGTCCATGTCGACGTGTAATATTCGTCGGCCGGCATCCACGAATTCATTGTACCACCGTAGGCCCTGTAAAGACCGGTGCTATCGCGCGAGTGCAACGTTCTTAACGACCCCCGACCACATCCCCTCGAGGTTGTCCGCCAGTTTCGAGAAAGCAACGGATTCAACCCGCCGGCGTGTCTGGTCGACCGCTGCACTGCTCGTCCATGCGCTGGCAAGCTGCTTCTGGCGTTCAGTCGCCTCGGCGACCCCGTAAACGTACCCGTTTCGCGTGTCGATCAGGATCGCCGACGCAGTGCAACTCACCCGCGCCAACTGGTTGGGCGAGAGCCCTATCGTAATTACTGTGAGCGGAGCCGCCACGTCCTCAACATCAAACGATGTATCCAGCGTGTAAATGAGCAACATATCCGCATGTAGCGCGCCAGCGGCTTCGCGTAGCTCTAAATCGGAATGCAATTGCGGAGAAAGCAGCAGTCGGTTAATCGGCGCCAGCCCATTCACCAATGG
This sequence comes from Tepidisphaeraceae bacterium, assembly GCA_036794395.1. Lineage (GTDB taxonomy): Bacteria > Planctomycetota > Phycisphaerae > Tepidisphaerales > Tepidisphaeraceae > DASXMX01. The sequence continues at coordinate 14,019 of DAIRGS010000041.1, forward strand.
CAGCTTTGCCATGCGATCAAGGACCTTGTCCATATTTTCGATATCGCGTGAGGTAACGATGCTGTAAGCGCCATGCCCCCAGCTGTCAGTGGTCGACGATCGATACCCATCCTCCTGCACCCGAACGATCGCCACTGCCGCCGGAAGTGAGGCCAACGGCCGTTTGTCGATGGCTTTCACCACCGATCCATCACTTTGAATGTCCTTCGCTTCGGGTGAGATGATCGTGCCCAGATTCGCCCCTCGCCCGGGAGTCGCGTATTGCGAACACCCCAGCGGTACCAGGGCGGACAGCAAAATGATCGCCGATTGAGCGACGCGCGCGGCACAACCGCAGGAATAAAACGCAATGGACATTGATGCACTCCTTCATGATCGCCTGAATGGCGAGTCATCAGGTGTAGTGCGCAGCTCCCCCCACGCGTTCAGTGGATTAAAAATTGGAATGACAGGGCTCAAGTACGCGCCGCGACGGCCGCCAAAGTTTGCGGGATGACTGTCAGTTGAAGCTTCTGGCGTGGTGAGAGCTTTTGATCGACCAGTTCATACACCTGGTCGACGGTGATCATTCGCATGCACACGTTGTCATTGCACGGCGAAAACCGGTGGTTGAACGGGTTTACGCATGGACTGCACGCAATGTCTGCCCGAAGCACGTTCGTATTCGGTCCGAGCGGCCCAAAGACAGCCGGCGTTTCAGGGCCAAACAGCACAATCGACGTGATGTTTGTCATCGAAGAGAAATGCCCCGGCCCGCTATCATTGGTCACCAGCACATCGGCAAATGTGTACAGCACGATCAGTTCCCGTAGCGTCGTATGACCCGCCAGGCTGATCGCCGCCGGCCCAATCTCGCGGGCGATCGCTTCCGCGGCGGCAGCTTCGTCCGGCGCACCGGTGATAGCGATCGTAGCACTCGGATGCTCGCTGAGAATCCGACGCCCAAGTTCAACGAAGTTTTCAGTTGCCCATCGCCGTAACGGCAGCAAGTCGCTCGCGTTTGGATTTAACAGCACTAGCGGGCCGGTAACCTCCCGAGCGGCTACCCGATTGAGTATCCCATGCACGCGCTGCGTTTCAGGTTCCAACGGCTGAAATGATGGTGCGGTGAAATCAATTGCCGGCACCTTCACTTTCATCAACGGCACCTGATCGGGATTGGCGTCGAGCGCCTCCACGAGCAGGTAATACGCCGCCGCCGTGTGCAGGAAAGGATTGTATTGCACCCGATGCGTCATGAGGTCGCCGCGGTAGGGGCCCTCGCTGTTGAACCGATGCAGCCCCACGCGTCGCCGCGCGCCGGTCAGAAATGCGAGGATCGCAGACGCCCTCGAGAAAAATTCCATATCGACCGTCGCATCAATGCCCAGCCGTCTGGCACGCAGCGCCGTGCGAAGCAAATCCCACATCAGGACGACCGGGCGCTTGGTTCGAACCACCAGCACGTTCTGCGGCGGAACGAGATTCAACAGATCGAGAATGAACCGATTGTCCTGAAAGACCCAGAAGTAAACGTTCTCTCTCCCCACCTTCTCAACCGCCCGTTCAATTGCGCGATACGCCAGAACCGTCGCCCCCTGTTCAATCATTTTGATAAGAAGAATCTTGCGCGGCGTTTCGACCGTCCGCTGGGTCGGACTGATGAACTCAACCGCGCGGCGCAGCACTGTGAGCGCAAAGCAGCCTGGTGTGCCAAGCCATGAATCCAGTCTTCGCACCGCATGTGGGTTCAAGAAAATCACCTCTGAGGCCGAATCAGCACATACGTTCGAAGGACTGCCTGATTCCGGCCCGTGAAAAACATCAGGTCAGTGCGCGATTGCTCGATCAATCCGTACTTCTCCGTGAATTGATCAACGTGGCCCCCAATCCAGAAAACGCCAGGAATCTTCGCGAAATCAGGTTGGTCGTCAAAATAATCATACGCCGTCGGGCGCGATCCAATGCCCACACACCAAACCTCAGGCTGGCCCGGCATGTAAAATGCCGCCTCGGCCGCGTCTTCATGGCGATTCGCCATGATCGGCAGCGCGCTGACTTCTGCTATCCGTCCCAACGCCTTTCCTCTTTCGCGCCATACCACCGCTTCGCGAAAAATATGAGGAACGCGGTAGGGCAGCCGAACCAACCGCTCCGTAACCTTCGGAACCATCAAAACGTGCAATACCACTAAAACCGCAAACGACAACACGACGCCCATCCGAACCGCGCCCACACGACGCCCCGCCCAATTTTCCGTCAACCATCGGCCAATCAACAAGCTAATCGGAAAATACGAAAACGCCGGCCAATTGGCTTCGCTGTGATGCGACTTCAAATGCATGGCGCCAAAAAAAACCAATGGCAGCGTACCACTCCACAGCAACACTCGATCTACATCTCCCAGCGCACGGTAGCGCCTCCAATATACCGCCAGTACAAAAAGCGCGATGCCAAAAAGTACCGGCGTAAATGCGCCCGCCTGACCACCGGCATAAATCCCCAGATCCGTCCAGAACTGCCCAAACCATCCGACAGTCGAAATCGCTAACTCCGTCCCGGCTTCACTCTCGGTTCCATGACGAAGCTGATATGCAAACGACGCCCATTGATGCCTCGCGTTCCACCAAATCACGGGCGAGAAAATGATTACCGCCACAGCGCCCGCCAGATAGATCCAGGGCCGCCGGAAATGGGTTCGCCCCGACGAAGATGTCATCATCGCCAAAACGACCGCGCCCGGCAGCAAAACTGCGGTGTACTTCGATAAGAGTGACAATCCGGTGAAAACGCCGAACAACACCCATCGTTTCGGCACCGTCGATGGATCCCCCTCAGCAATCCGAATCGCAACGGCCAGCGCGCAGATGCAAAAAAACACCATGGGCGTATCTGGAGTGACGATCAGCCCAATTCCTGCCAGCAGCGGACTCGTCAGCCAGATAAGTCCCACCCACAATGTCGCGCGGTCATCTTTGAGTATCCTTTTGGCAATTCCCAGCATGACCGCGATGGTCGCCGCCGCCAGAATCACCGCGCCAATGCGTACGCCAAGCTCGTTGTGTCCCAGCAAATAAGTGCCAGCACGAATCAGATATGCCACCATGGGCGGATGGTCGAAGTAGCTCGCCGCCAGATGGCGCGACCAGACCCAATAAGTTGCCTCATCGGGCAGCAACTGGACCATCGCCGCGTAAACCAGCCGAATCCCCACAAACATCAACAGCATCGTCCGCGTCAGTCTTTGCGTGTCCTGCGCCTGATCCACATCCGCCCCAGTATTCAAATGAAGTTGCATCATTTCCCGTACCACATGTGAGTGGGTGGGGAAGTGTAGCTATCCACGGCCAGAAGTCTTGCCCAGCAGGCTCCGCCTAAATCCCCCAGTCGGTTGAATCTTGCTATGCGCTCGTGTACAACCGGTTGTGCTGTCAGGGAACCAGTTGGCCGCGATATTTGCATTGAACGGATTCGGCATCGGCCACCGGGGTTTCCGCCAGAGGACGGGTTGCGCGGATCACCTCGGTACAGCCCCGCGCCAGGCACCTGCCCGGCACTAGCTCAGGGTAGACGTGGACCCAACCCAGATAAATCCCCCTAAACCCCGCAGAGCGAGTTTCGCCGAGGATTTTCGCAGGTTCTTCGTTCGCGGAATGGCCGCTCTCCTTCCCACCCTGATTACCCTCTGGTTACTGGTGAAGCTCTGGGAATTTCTTTGGGAAGCCTTGGGGAGGCATATTATTTATGTGATTCGGTTGATCTGGGCGCGTCTGTCGCAGTGGGGCGTGGTATCGGATGAACCCAACGGCTATATCTACCGGCGGTTGCCGCGAGAGTCGTTCGGGGTGCAGGTGTGCGGCGTTGTGCTGGCGATTATCCTTGTCTATGTCGTCGGAGTGTTGGTCGGTAACTTCATCGGCCGGCAGTTCTGGCGGCTTGGCGAACTGGCCGCGATGCGCGTACCACTGGTGCGCGCCATTTATCCGGCGGTAAAGCAGATCACCGACCTGTTTTTGGCCGACAAAAGCGGCCAATTTAAAGGCAGCCGAGTCGTCGCGGTGCAGCACCGGGCCCAGGAGGTCTGGACGATTGGATTGGTAACAGGCCCGGGATTGCGGGCTTTAAGCGACATTACGGGCGATGAGAACGTCTCGGTGTTCGTCCCCTCGACGCCTACCGCGTTCAGTGGCTACGTCGTACTTGTTCCGCGTCAGTCGGTTGTCGAACTCCCAATTTCCGTCGAAGATGCGATGCGGCTCCTGGTCAGCGGTGGCGTGCTCGCCCCGACTGCAAAACCAAAACTCCCGGCCGGGCTGGCCCAAAAAGATTTGCCGACGGTCCTTGAGGACAAACACCTTACGCGGAAGGAAACCTCGGCCGAGTCGGCGGCCTCGGCGCAGCAGGTTTAAGTTGTTTATCAGCGTCCCTAAGACTCGGCGCTTTGGCTACAATCGATCGCGGCGGCCCGAGAGGGCGCTTGCGAAAGGAGAAACGAGTGACAGTTACCGTAATCGGCAGGCATATGGACGTGACCGAGGCCCTTAAGTCGTATGCCGAGCAGAAAGCCAGTAAGCTTTCCAAGTACTACGATTTGATTCAGGAGATCGAAGTCATCCTGGATAACACCAAGGGCGAGCCACGCGTCGAAATGATCGTCAATGCCGAGCACCGAAATACTTTTGTCGCGCATCACGAAGTTGGCGACGCCTACGCGTGTATCGATGGATGCTCGCACAAGCTGGAACGTCAGATTACCGAACACAAAAAGAAGTTTCGCAACCGCAAGCACCCTCAGGATGACACTCCAAAAAACGTGCATCGGAGCTGAGGTCAGGCTGACGGGGAAAACAGGGATTTGATCGAAGGATTTTAGCGAAAATGAAGCTTAGAGAATTCATCGTAGCCGAGGCGATCACGCCCGAACTGGCTGCAACAGACCGCGATGGCGCTGTACGAGAGCTTGTCGCGGCCTTGGCGCGTGCGGGCGCTTTGCCTGAAGACGCAGTCGAAGAAGTGGTCGCCGCCGTCATCAAACGCGAGCAAAACGGGTCGACCGGCTTCGGCAAGGGCGTCGCCGTGCCACACGTGAAGCATTCCAAGGTCAAACGGATGGCCGGCACCATCGGACGCAGTGCCGGAGGCATCGATTTCGCCGCGCTGGATCACCAGCCCGTCTATTCGATCTTTCTGCTTCTGTCACCCGAAAATCAGCCCCAGCAGCACCTCCAGGCCATGAACATCGTGTTCAGCAACCTGCAAAAGGACATGTTTCGCCGGTACCTTCGACAATCCGAAACGCGCGAAGGAATCGTGGATCTTCTGGACGAAGCCGATCAGGGCGCCAAGTGAACAATTGATCAAGGTGCCTGATACTGTTCGCTGAGCCGAGAACGAATCACTCGGCATGCGGCATTCAGCACTCAGCAGCGAATAGATAATGATGGCAACCAAGGAAGTTGTAGTAAGCAACGAGCGCGGCCTGCACGCCCGCCCGGCCATGCAGTTCGTGGACCTTGCAAACGCGTTTGCATCGCAAGTCACGGTGTTCAAGGATGGTCCCGAGCCCATTGAGGTCGACGGGAAAAGTGTGATGCAGATGATCACACTTGAGGCTACTCAGGGCACGGTCCTCCGTGTAAAGGCTGAAGGCGACGACGCCCAGACCGCAATCGATAAGTTGGCCGAGTTGTTCGAAAGCAAGTTCGGCGAAGAATAGGAAAAGAAAGTGGTCAGTGGTCAGTTGTCAGTGGTTAGTTGTTAGTCGTGAATTCCGTTTCGCACCTCGCATATTCTGGAACGAACAACTGACAACTAACCACTGACAACTGACCACGGACAACTGCTCACGACGATGGAAATTAAGAAGGGCATCGGTGTCTCCCCGGGCGTAGTGATCTGCACGGCTATCGTGCTGGACGCCGCGGATTTGCTGATCCCCAAAAGACAGGTCGATGCCAGTCAGATTCCCGCCGAGGTGGATCGGTTTGACCGCGCCGTCAGCGACAGCCTTACCGATCTGGCAAAGCTGCGAGAATCAGTAGCCACGCACGCCGGCAAAGAAGTCGCCGGCATCTTCGATTTCCATGTGGGCGTTTTGAAAGACAAATCCACGCTCAAGCAGATCGGCGATGAGATTCGTAAGAATCAGACCACTGCCGAATACGCCGTAAGCACGGTAATGCGGCGTTTTTCCAACTCCTTCCTGGCGATGGCCGATCATTACCTTTCCGAACGCGTTAAAGACATTCACGACATCGAACGCCGACTGCTGCGCAATTTGATCGGCCAAAAGCACGAAGACCTGCTGCATCTGAAAAATGATGTCGTTGTCATCGCCCATGACCTGCTACCTTCGCAGACGGCCGCGCTTGATCGCTTGCATGTCCGCGGGTTCGCGATCGACGTCGGCGGCCGCACGAGCCACACCGCCATCGTTGCCCGCGCCATGGGCATTCCCGCCGTGGTGGGCCTCGGCAATATCACAGGCGAGGTGAGCGGGGGTGACACGGTCATCATCGACGGCACCCGCGGCGTCGTAATCGTGAACCCCGATGCCGAGCAGATGGAAGAGCATCGCCAGGCCGGGGTAAAGCTCGAGCAGCTCGGGACCGAGCTGAAGGGTATCGCCGATCTTCCCGCCCAAACCAAAGACGGGCACGTCGTCAGCCTTCAGGCCAATATCGAATTCCCCGAAGATATCGACGACGCGCTCACGCATGGCGCGCAAGGCATCGGCCTCTACCGCACCGAATTCCTGTTCCTCGCCAGCGAAATCGAACCGACCGAGGAAGACCATTATGAATCTTATGCCGATGCTCTCCGCCGCCTGAATGGCCGGCCGCTGGTCATCCGCACACTCGATCTTGGGGCCGACAAATACTCCCAGTCCCGCGCCCAGAGCCCCGAGCGCAATCCGTTCCTCGGCGATCGTTCAATCCGCATGTGCCTCCACGACATCCCCATGTTCAAACGACAGCTCCGCGCCATTATGCGGGCAAGCCTCCTTGGGGACGTGCGGATCATGTTCCCGATGATCTGCACCATCATGGAGTTGCGACAGGCTAAAATGGTGCTGAACGACGTTATGGAAGAGCTCGAAGATGAGGGCGTCAGCTTCCGGAAAGACATCCCGATCGGCATGATGGTGGAAGTGCCCGCGGCGGTCATCCAGGCCGATCAATTTGCCAAGGAGGTCAATTTTTTCTCCATCGGGACCAACGACCTGATCCAGTACACGCTGGCGGTCGATCGCACCAACGAAAAGGTCGCCGGCCTGTTTTGTCCGGCGCATCCGGCGGTTCTTAAGCTGATTCGCGATACGATCCGCGCGGGTACGCGCAATTCAATCAGTGTCAGCGTCTGTGGTGAAATGGGAGGCGACCCGCTATACACTTTGTTGTTGTTGGGACTCGGCCTCAATATTTTCAGCATGAACGGGCCTGATATCCCAGAGGTCAAAAAAATTATTCGGTCCACCACGATGGACCACGCCCGGCAAGTTGCCCGGCGCGTCATGAGCTTTGATAGTGAACGACAGGTGATGCATTTCCTGCGAGAAGAAACACGCAGGATCATCCCAGAGGCATTTTAAAAGGGTACGCACTCAGCGGATCGTGGCGGGCATAGAATCTTTCCAGGGTTGAGCGCATTAAACGCTCCCCTCAGTTCTCCCCTCCACTGGCTGCAAGCGGCTTACATACATTGAATGGCTAAGGATCTACTTATTAACGTCTCCGAGGGGGAGGAATGTCGAATTGCATTGCTGGAAGATGGGCGGCTCCAGGAACTCTACATGGAGCGGACCAGTTCCACCTCCCACGTCGGTAACGTCTACAAGGGCCGCGTCACCAACGTCGAGGCGTCCATTCAGGCCGCCTTCGTGGATTTCGGCCTCGGCCGCAACGGCTTCCTCCATATCTCCGATCTCATGCCCACCTACTTCGGCCGCCAGGGCGAAGAGATTCATGAGACGGTGGGGCGGAAGATGGCCCGTCGCGATCGCCCGCCGATCCAGCGTTGTCTCCGCCGCGGCGACGAAATCGTCGTCCAGATCATCAAGGAAGGCATCGGCACCAAAGGCCCGACCCTCACCACGTATCTTTCTGTTCCTGGAAAAATTTTGGTCATGATGCCTGGCGTCGGCAAGAGCGGCGTCAGCCGCAAAATCGAGGACGAGGTTGAGCGCCGACGTCTTCGCCAGATTCTCGATGAGCTGGATCCCCCGGAAGATGCCGGCTTCATTATCCGCACCGCCGGCATCGGTGCCGCCAAGGCCGAGATTCAGCGCGATCTGAGCTACCTCACGCGTCTATGGACCACCTTCAAGAAAAAACGCGATTCCGGCCCCGGCCCGATGGAGCTTTACACCGAAGGTGATCTCATCACCCGTACGGTGCGTGACGTCTTCACAAGTGATGTCGATCGTCTCGTGATCGACAACAAGGACGTCGTGAGCCGTGTGAAGGATGTCATTAAGCTCGCCAATCCGCGCACGCGGAATAAAGTCGAGCTGTATGAAGATCCGATTCCGATGTTCGACAAATTCGGCGTCGAGCGTGAAATCGAGCTGATGTACAGCCGTCACGTTCCACTGCCCAGCGGCGGTTCGCTGGTCATCGATTCCACCGAAGCCATCGTGGCCATTGACATCAACAGTGGCAAATCCCGCGATTTCAGCGACGCCGAAACCACCGCCTTCAAAACCGACATGGAAGCCGCCGACGAAATCTGCCGGCAGCTGAAGCTCCGCGATCTGGGCGGCGTGATCATCTGCGACTTCATCGATCTGCGGTACGAACGCCACCGCCGCGAGCTGTGGAATCGTCTCGACCACAACCTCCGCGCCGATCGTGCGAAGACCAAGGTCCTTCCGATGAGCCAGTTCGGCATCGTCGAGATGACCCGTCAGCGCATGCGCCCCAGCCTTAAGCGCTCTGTCTATTTTGACTGCCCCCACTGCAAGGGTGCCGGACTGGTCAAAACCCCCGAGAGCATGAGCCTTGATGTGATGCGCCGCATTCGCATCGCCATCAACGACCAGCGCGTGGCACGGGTCGAACTTGCCGTCTGCAACGACGTCGCGTTTTATCTTCAAAACAAGAAACGCCAGCAGCTGGGTGAACTCGAGACCCACTACGAAAAGCGCATCATCATCCGCGCAGACGCGAGCCTCGGTCTTGATGAGATGCGCATCAGTCTCTTCGATAATCGCGAGGGAGTCGTCGTGGTTGAGGGCTTGGGAATGCTCGCTCAGCCACCGCACACCACCCAGCTTGGAACCCGGCCATATCAGTCTCAGCCACGCGGCCGGGGTGGTCGAGGTGGCGGTGGGGGGCGCAGCGACAACGATCGCAAACGAAACGATCAACGTCCTTCGTCAAGGCACGAACCACGCGAAGATGAGGCGGGCGATGACCGCTTCGATCGCGTCGAAGCTGAAGTCGAGGACCGTGAAGATGGCGAGCCCATTTCCGCGCCGCGCGCGGAACGGGAAGACGACCAGGTCATCGAGCCTGTCAACGAACACGAACATGACCCTGAGCACGAAGGGGCCGAGGCCGATCACGTTGATGCCGATTCGGCCGAGACCGATCAGGTCGATGCCGACCGGGCCGAGACCGATCAGGTCGAAGTCGAAGCCAGTCGCGATGATCGCCCGCGCGACGACCGATCCCGTGCCGATCGTCCCAGAGACGATCGACCCCGGGATGATCGCTCACGAGACAACCGCCAGCGCGATGATCGTCCCAGGGATGATCGTCAACGCGACAATCGGCCACGCGATGATCGACAACGTGATAACCGGCCAAGAGGAGATCGTCAGTCCGCCGATCGTCCGCGTGACGACCGCGGCGGCCCCCGGCCTGATCAGCGCGGCGGTGGGCGCCCGCAGGGCGGATATCGCGATATCACCTACGGTCGCGGCAACGACAACCGTCAGGGAAATCAGGGCAATCAGGGGAACCGCGGCGATATTCGTCAAGGCGGCGGGAACCCACCCGACAACCGCCAGGGCGCCAATCGACCCGACAACCGCCAGGGCGGTGGTAAGGACCTGGCCCCGGTGAACCGCAACCCAGTGCGAGATCTTCCCGAGGGCGGGCCCGATCAAGGCTTTGCCGACCAGAATGGCGACAACCAGCAGCAGGAAGGCGGCGGGGGCCGTCGGCGGCGCCGGCGCGGTCGCCGCGGCCGTGGCCGCAACCGCGAAGTGCAGGAGGGCCAGCAGAATCCGCAAGCCCAGCACTCCTCTGATGCGGGCGATCGCTCGGGCCTCCCTTCCGATGAGCGCGGGCCCAATGATGAAGCCGTTCGCCGGCTCGAAGACACCTTCTCTGAAGAGGATGCCGTTGAAGTGGCCGCGGATCGTGACCGTCAACCCGAGAACCTCGACTCCGGCCGCTACGAGCGTGAAGACCGCTCCGGTGAATCGGAATTCCACGATCGCGATCGTGAATCCGAGTTCGAGCGCGAGCCCGATCGCGAGGAAGATCGGCAGGAAGATCGCGAAACCGAGCGCGAACCAGAGCCGGAACCCCAGCGCGAGCCTGAGCCAATTCAAGAACCGGTCGCCGAAAAGCCCGCGTCCGAGCCGGCCGAGAAAACCAGGCGTCGAAAAGCCGCTCCGGTCGCTAAGCATGCGCCCAAGGCCGCCAAGGCCAAACCAAAGGCCGTCAAGGTTGCCAAACCCGCGAAGCCCGCGGCCTCGGCTAAGGGCCGTAAGAAGAAGTCTCCGACCAAGTCGGCGCGGAAGTCCGCCGCGGAACCTGGCGGAGCAACAGCTGTCGCACCGGCGGTTGTACGCACCGGTTCAACCGATCGCCATCTCATCGAAGACGAACCTGTGCTTCCCCAGCCCGCGCGACGCCCACGCAGCGTCCGTGATCTGGACAGCATCCCGGATGACTTTGACGAGTAGTTTAATACTGGAATTGGACCACGGAAAACCGCGCCGCTGACTGGCGGCGCGGTCAGGGCCAGAGCGGCGTCCCCTCAAGCCCTTCAGTTTCCACGAGCCCCAGCATCAAATTCGCATTTTGCACAGCCTGCCCCGCGGCGCCTTTGCCGAGATTATCGATCGCCCCCAGCGCGATCACGATCCCGCCCTCCGGGTCGGCCGCGTAGCTGAGATAGAGCAGATTCGATCCCGTCGCCCATTTGCTATGCGGCGCTTTCTCCACCACGCGCACAAATGGCTTCCCCGCGTAAAACTTTCGCGCCGCCTCCATGCATTCCGCTGTCGTCGCCTTTCCCCGACCATAACACGTCGCCAAAATCCCGCGCGTCATCGGAATCAAGTGCGGCGTAAACGTCAGCGAAACCGTTGCCCCTCCCACCTTCGAAAGCGCGCTCACCATCTCCGGAGCGTGCGCATGCTTCAGCAACCCATACGCCGAAACATCCTCATTCACTTCCGCGTATCCAAGCGTATTGCCCCCTCCGCGCCCCGCTCCGCTTACTCCCGATTTCGCATCAATGATGATCCCCGTCGGCTCAATCAGCTTCCCCGCAAGCAGCGGCGCTAACGCCGGTATCGATGCCGATGGATAACACCCCGGATTAGCAACTCGCTTTGCCCCCCGAATCTGCTCCGGCCACACATCGGCCAGCCCATACGTCCACCCCTCCATAAACCGGTGGTCCCCGCCAATATCCACAACACGGGTCTTCTCCCCAACCCGCGCCAATGCCGCCTTCGATTCACCCGACGGAAGCGACGCGAACAGGACATCCAGTTCTGGCAGCTTCTCTGTATCCCACTTCTCAATGACCAACTCACCGAGCCGCCCAACCCCCGGAAACCGCTCCACCAACTTCTGCCCCGCGCTTCCCTCACCGGCGACATACACCAGCTCCAGCGACGGATGCGTTGCGATCAGGCGCAGAAGCTCCCCTCCGCCGTAACCACTCACGCCAACGATACCGACACGTGCTTTCTGCTGATTCTGTTTCACGGCATGCTTTCGCGCGGGAGGATTATTTCAGCAATTGATAAATCAGGCGTGAAAGCGTTCTTCAACCCACTTTCGGAACCCACGTATCCATGCGGTTTCGCCCGCCCCATGACGCAACTTCATAAATCGCTGCACCTCCAAGAGAGGAAGTTTGGGAAGATTCGGGCTTTCGTTCACCTCAATATACTGGCCGTCCGGTTGTAGGGTGCGCACAATCAAACGCTCATCTTCATAGCGCCAAAGTTCGCCAATTTTTAGCCCGGCATACACCCTCTCTTTGTCGATCGTGTTCCGCGTGAGGTCAACCTCGATCGCCAAATCAGGAGGAGGATCTTTCGGAAGTTCAATGTCCTCACGACCGCGAACTTGCAGTTCTGTACGAATGTAGAAGCATTCGTCCGCTTCGAGGCCTTTTTTGGATGCCTTGCTCCGCCAGGTCGTTCGACCGAACCCCGCGATGGGAATGTCTAGAACTTCGGTAAATGCCTGGATAAGTCGACTCAACAAGTGGCCGTCGCGTTCGTGCTTTGGCAGCGGTGACATGAATTCAAGCGTCCCTTCGTCGTAGGTAAGGAACACGTGCTCTTCGGCCAAGTCGGCCAGGAGCGCTTCGTACGTCTCCCAACTGATGTTACGCAACACGAATCGTTGTAAAACATTTGCCGGCGCGCTAATTAGCGCTGCCGGCTCACAACCTAATGTTGGACGCAAAATCGCCGTCATATTCCCTGATTCTATTCCTATCACTACCGCAACACCGGCAACACCGTCCCCTTTTCCTGCCTGATCTTCTCCCACCCGCTCCCCAATTCCCCAATCGGATCCGGCGGTTTGATGTACACCTGCTGATTCTTCAACTTCGCCTCACCACGCTGCACCCGCCCTGCGAACTTGCGCACTTCCTCGAACAATCGATCCAGAATCTGATCCTCAGGCACAGTCGCAACCTGCTCGGCGACGCCCTCATTGTTCGAAACGTAAATCACCCCGCGCTGCTTCCCCGCGAACACCGCGACGTCGCTCCCCTCCGCCTCGCCTGGCCCATTCACCACGCAGCCCATCACCGCCACCTTCACCGGCACCGGTATCTCCGCCAGTCGCCGGCGAACCTCGGACATCATCGAAATCAGATCGATCTCGATGCGCCCGCAGGTCGGGCATGCAATCAGTTCCGGCTCCGTCCGCAGCCGCAGTCCCAGCACCTGAAGAAGTTCCTTGCCATCGATAATCTCGTGAACCGGATCAGCCGCGTAGCTGATGCGAATCGTGTCGCCAATCCCCTGGGCCAAAAGCGCTCCCAGCGCCACCACGGATCGAATCCGCCCCGTTTCCGGCGGCCCCGCGTGCGTCACGCCCAGATGCAGTGGGAAATCAAATATCCGGCTGATCTCCCCATACGCACCCAAAACGATCTGCGGATCCACGCTCTTGGCCGACAGCACCACGTCATAAAAATCGTTGTCCGCGAAGATTCGGAGATACTCCTCCAGCTTCTCGACCATGATCGAGACCATCTCGCCCCGATAATCCTTCTCAAGCGCCGCTTTCTCTTCGGCGCGCTGTCCTTTGTCCTGCCGTTCGACAATCCCGCCTTCATTGGCCCCAATGCGAATCGGGATCTTCCGTTCCTTACAAGCGGCGATGACTTTTTCGACCTTCGGGCGGTCCTTAATGTTCCCCGGATTCAATCGAATCTTGTGAATCCCCGCCTCAATCGCCTCCAACGCCCGCTCAAAATGAAAATGCACATCCGCAATCAGCGGAACCTTCACCTGGTTCAGAATCTCTTTCAGTGCGGCGGTATCGCGCTTATCGGGTACCGCCACCCGCACCATATCCGCACCGGCCTGGTGCAACTCATTGATCTGCTTGACTGTGGCATCAATGTCGTAAGTATATGTGCTGGTCATGGATTGCAGCGCAACCGGGGCGTCGCCCCCGATGCCCACGAACCCATGTTGTCGATCGCCAACGATGACTTTTCGCGTCTTACGCCGCACGGGCATTCCATCTCCAGTGAATTACCCCCCAATCCCTGACAAAAAACAGCCTTTTGCCGCTTGCCAATCAACGATCCTAAGAATTCGCCACCCCGAAATCAATCGAGCCGGCCAACCATCAGGACCGATCATTTATCGACCGACTGGCCTCATCGACCCCTGAATTGGCATGAAATCACTGCCTACGCTTCCATGGCCGTCGACGCTTGCGTATCTTCAACGGCTTCAAACGCTAACGATTGCAGACTCCAATTGTCTACATAAAGATGCCCAGCGCCATCGGCTTGGGCCACCCAGCGGAGTGAGTGTAATGCGATTGTTGTTGGCCATTCTGGCGATCCTTTCCCCGGCTTCGATCTTGCATGCGCAGGACGCGCCCCAAAGCCCGCAGACCGCCGCCGCCCTGACCGACGCCCGCGAATCTCTCCACCGCCAGATTCTCTCCTCCGTAATCGCCCCTGGCCTCACCGTTCACGACCTGATCGACCAGACCGGCGGCGATACCGAGCTCACCGTTCGCCTCCAGACCGCCCAGCAGATCGGCGGCACCCGCTGGCTCGATGATCAAACCGCTCAAGTCCGCCTCGTGATCGAAGGCCAATCTGTCGCCCAATTCCTGATTCAGATCGTCGAAAAGAATCCCGGCAAATCCTCTGTTCCACCTGAAGTCATCAAAGCCCATCTCGCCGACTGGCGAAACCGAACCTACGCCGCCACCGGCACCAGCACCGGCGCTGCTGACGTTACCCGGCTCCAGCCCCCTCCAGGCAATGCCGCGTGGTCCTCTGTGTCGGCTGAAAACCGCAACCGCGCTCTGGCCGCCGCGCGCGATAACGCGACCACCCGATTGACCGATTCCATTCGCCCCGTGGAGATCACGACCGGCCAAACAATCGACTCCGCTTTGGCCGTTCCCGACGTTAACAGCGCTTTATCCACCTGGCTTTCCAGGCGCCCCATTACATCCGTCGATTTTCGCGATGACCTGTCCATTCGCATCACGATGTCCATCCCTCCTGATGAGCTTTTCCAAACCCTCCGCGCCGCACTCACTCAGCAAAAGCAAGTGCCGCTGCCAACCACTGAATCAGGATGGTCTCTCGTCCAAAAGCAAATCGAAGCCCGCCTCGCTCCGCCGGTGGGCGTTGGGCTCGTGCAGCCCGCGAACCCCGCCCGCCAACCTGAAATCCTCTTGCCTGACTTCGCCCCCACCTGGGCGAACCAACAGAGCCAGGCCGAAGCCACCTCCCCCTCCCGCGGCTCAAAGCTTCACACCGCCCGCGTCGCTGAAGATCTGGCGATCAAGAAACTCCGAACGCAAGTCGAAGCCCTCAAGCTCCGCGATAACCTTACCCTCGGCGAAGCCGCCCGCCGCGATCCGCGAATCGCTGCCGCTTTAACGAAAGCCCTCAATCGCGCCCACCCCTATCAGGTCGATTATGCCGCCGGCGGAGCAGTCACCGTCCGAGTGGCCTTTGACCTCTCCGATCTCTGGACCCTTCTCTCCGATCGCCGGTAGGCCGATTCCACCCCGTCCCGCGCGCCTCCTCGGCCTCAATCCTAATCGTAATCTTACTCCTAATCTTAATCCCTCCCCCGTTTTCAAATTGAAAGCGAGATTGGCGTTTAGTTTCGGATTAAGATTGAAATTAGAATTAAGATTCCCTACTCACTCCCGGTCCTCCCCCGTTTCTTGACTCACATATGCCTTCCCTCGTTCCCTCCGTATAATCCGCCCGATGTCCCTAGTCTTCGAACTCGTGCAGATCATCTATTGGCTGGCCCTGTCAACATGGTTCGGCGGCGTTCTCTTTATCGCGATCTCCTGGCCGATCATCTTTCGCACCGTCCGCGAAAGCGACCCCATTCTGCCCACTGTCCTTAGTGTCAATCTCGAAGGCCAGCATGGCTCCCTGCTGGCCGGCACCATCGTTGCCAATCTCATCGCTATGCTGACGCGCGTCGAATTGATCTGTGCGGGCGCTGTGTTGATCACCATGGCCTTCCAACTCGGTTTCCACTTGCAGGAAGCCGCCGCTGCCATCCCACGTGTGATCCTGTTCATCGCGGCGGTGGGGGTGCTGCTTTACGATTGGAGATTCATCGCTCCCCGAATTGAAGACCAGCGCCGCCAATACCTGGAACATGCCGACGAACCCGAGCTTGCCAACGCGGCCCGGCAGAAATTCGATCAATACCATCGCCAGGGTGTCCTGCTCCTCATGATCAGGCTCGCACTGCTGCTGGGCCTCATCGCCTTCAGCACCACCATTGCCCCCTCCATGCGTGCTTTCTTCACCTGATACCCTAAACAATTCTCGCCATGCCCAAACCCACATCAAAGACGCTGTTAATGCGCAAGGACCGCGTCACCGCGATTCTCCCCATCCTGAAGCGCACGTATCCCGACGCCAAATGCAGCCTCGATCATCGCAACGCTTTGGAGTTGCTGGTCGCCACGATCCTCTCGGCCCAAAGCACCGATCTTCGTGTCAATATCGTGACCAAAGATCTCTTCAAGAAGTATCGCACCGCCAAGGATTATGCCGCGGCCGATCCTGCCGAGCTGGAGCGCGATATCCACTCCACGGGCTTCTTTCGCAGCAAGGGCAAATCCATCCGCGCCATGGCCCAGGCCCTTCTCGATAACCACGCCGGCCAAGTCCCAAAGACGATGGACGAGCTCACCGCCTTGGCCGGAGTCGGCCGCAAGACCGCCAACGTGGTCCTGGGCAACGCCTTCAACGTCAACGTCGGAATCGTCGTCGACACCCACGTGACCCGCCTGAGCCTGCGCCTTGGGCTCACCAAACAAAGCGATGCGGTCAAAATCGAGCAAGACTTGATCCCCCTGGTTCCCCAGGATCACTGGACCCTATTCTCGCACCTCCTCATCTACCACGGGCGAGTCATCTGCCAGGCTCGCAACCCACAATGCGAGCATTGCTCCATCCGACAGCATTGCCCATCGGCGGAGGTTTTCATCAAGGCGAAGCAAACTAAGCAGAAGGCGAAGGTGAATCCGAAGTCTTTCCCAAACAACGTCCGATAAGCGGTAAAGTACGAAAGAATTGAAATTGGTGGCGCAAATCCCCATCATAGGCGTTGGTTCATTTCCGTTTTTGGCGAGAGGTTGATTCATTTTTGGCTGAGGAGCTTTTATGGCGCAGGTAGTGGTACAAGGTGAGGGCGCATTGGACGATTCAGGATTAACTCCTGGACAACGTCGAAGCGTGTTCGCCGCGAGCTTTCTGACCCTTATCGCGGCCGGCATGGGCTTCGCCATCCGCGCCGGAATTCTTTCCGACTGGGGGGCCCAATTTGGGTTTACGAAGACGGACTTGGGCGTAATTGCCGGCGCTGGGTTAGCCGGCTTCGGCATTACGATTATTTTCTTTTCATTCTTTGCCGACACGGTCGGATATAAGGCACTTTTAAGTCTGGCGTTCATTCTTCTGCTGCTGTCCGCCATAATCACCCTGTCCGCGACGCCGATCTATCACGCGAAAGGCTACACCGCAACCTACTGGACGCTTTACGTCGGAACATTCATTTTCTCGCTGGCGATGGGCTTATGCGAGGCGGCAATTAATCCATTGACGGCCACGCTTTTCCCCAAGCAGAAGACGAAGTACCTCAACATCCTTCACGCGGGGTGGCCCCTGGGTCTCATGATCGGCGGGCTGGTGAATTACGTTGCTATCGGTCATGTGCGATGGGAAATCCTCGCCAGCCTTTACTTGCTTCCAACCTTCTATTTTGGATTCCTGGTTTTTAAAAACCCGTTCCCCATTTCCGAAGCGAAGGCGGCTGGAATCTCCCTGATGCAGATGATCGGCGCGGTATTTGCGCCGCTGCTTCTCTTCCTGTTCCTGATCCATGCAATGATTGGGTACGTCGAACTTGGAACCGACAGTTGGATCCAAAACATCTTGAACAACACGCTAGGAAGCAGTGCCAGTTTGCTGTTTGCGTATACGTCCATCCTGATGGTCGTCCTTCGACTCCTTGCCGGTCCCATCATTCACAAGCTCAACCCGCTCGGCCTGCTCTGCTTGGCCGCGTGCTGCGGCGCAGTTGGCCTCTATTTCCTCGGTTCGAACAATACTGGCATTCTCATCTGGGCCGCGGCAACAGTCTTTGCCATCGGCAAGAGTTTCTACTGGGGCACAATGCTGGGCGTCATCGGTGAGCGGTTCCCCCGCGGAGGCGCAGTCGCCATGGGCCTTTCTGGCGGGATTGGAATGCTTTCCGCAGGCTTCCTGGGCGGCCCAGGTATCGGATACACCTATGACTATAAGGCGACCCACCAGCTTGAAAACGTCGCCCCTGATACTTACAAGCGCGTAGCTGCGCAGGACCCGAACCACTTCCTTTTCTTTCCCCCAATTCATGGCCTTGACGGCCAGAAGGCGGAGATTATCCAAACTGAGGCCAAGCAATTAACGGCCGACCTGGCTAAAAAGCCGGGCGATGAAGGCCTGCAAAAGCTGAACACTTGGTACACAACGGTCGAACAACCGTATGTCTCAACCGATAAGACGGCGGTGACCGAAGCCGTCATATATGGTGGACGCCGGGCACTGCAGATCACCTCGGCCATCCCCGCCGCCATGGCGTGCTGCTACCTGCTACTCGTGTTCTACTTCATAGCACGCGGGGGCTACAAAGCCGTGCACCTTGATGCGAGTGGCCGCGAATACGAAGTTGCCCACACTGCGGCCGGGGAAGAAGCGATTGAGGCCGGTGCAACCACGAGTAATCAAGCTTGACCGCAAAAGCTGTGAGATAGAATTGAAAAACGTCCCGGCCGAACCAATTCGGCCGGGACGTTGCGTTTCTATCGATCCATAAACCGAATTCTTGATTTGATCAAAGAATCTGGAAAGAGCCTACTTCAGCTCCTTAATCTTCAAGTCCTTAAACTCAATCTCCATCGTAAACCCCTTGTGAAGCTGTAGGGCGAGCACGCCCTCCTTCAGCGCCATGGAGCTGTTATCCGTCATATCCGTCATGAGGTGCCCATTGATCGAATACGTGATGTGCGGCCCATCGCACACCACAACCGCCTCATTCCATCCACCCGTATGGATGAACTTCTTCAGCTCCGCATTGGACTCCGGAAGCTTGTCCACCTCACGCTTGCCCTCCGCCGTCCACACCGTCTTTTCGCCACGGTTGCTCAACGTCACCTGCCGGCCGGCCACCTTGGCTTCGTCATAAATCGACCCGTCGTAGCCCGTCTTCCCATCCATATCCGCCTGATACCCGCCCACGCGCCAAGTCGCCGGGGTGATCACCTTCGACCGCAGCTGAATCCCGGAATTTCCATCCGGCGTCCCAAACTTGTATTTGAAGTGCAGCTCAAAATTCGCAAAGTTCTTCCCCTTATAAATCAAAAACGTCTGCTCCGATTTCTCCTTCTCCTCCTTCCCCACGATCGCCCCGTCCACCACCGACCAATACCCCGGCATCCCGTCCCACCCATTCAATGTCTTTCCATCAAACAAGCTCACGAACCCCTCCGCATCCGGCTTAGGCGCATCCGTCTTGGGCGCATCCTGCGCGCCCATTAACATCCCAGCCAGAGCCCATCCCATCGCCGCCTTCAAACAAATCCGTCGTGTCATGCTCAATCCTCCAAATGTTGAATCCTCCCTAGATACACCGCCTCCTCAGCCTCGTTTCTACCCCAATTCCTAATCTTAATCCCAATCTCCATCTCATTTCCTCCCCAATATGCACGCAGCTTTCGCGCGAGCGTTCAGATTAGGATTAGGATTAGGATTAAGATTAAGAGTAGGATTAAGATTCTGGGCTGGGCTTCCCCCTCCTCGTTTTCCATTTTCCATTTTCTATTTTCAATTATCCCTTACCCCCTCGCCCAACCCCTCAATTCCTCTCCCACCTTCCGAATGCACCCCGCCCACCCGAGCGGCGAGTAATCGTACCCTAAAGCTCGAATCGCGCCATCCACACCGGAGCCGAGCGTCGTAACCGCATCCAACGTCGTTCGTCCAAGTACGTCGTAGCTGTAGGTGTGCGTGCTTTAGTCCTTAAACAAGCGAGTCCCCCGCCGTCTTGAGCGGAGTGGGCGGAAGCGC
>DAIRGS010000042.1:0-34016 GCA_036794395.1 Tepidisphaeraceae bacterium
GGAAAACCGGCCCGCTTATGTCAATTGAAGCCGCACAGAAACTGTCCTGCACCCCACCTTTCCATAACCGCCGCCTATTCAACGCATGCTAGCGTATGAGCAACAAGCTTGGCTCCGATAAACCGAATGACGCAACAGTGACATTGCGAGCAGGCGGATTCGGCAATAGCATCTCGCGACTTACAAAGAGAATATATATGAGCACAACCTATCACGTCATGCCGGCGGAAATTCACGATCGAATCGTTGCAGCGGCCTTCAGGGCGCGCGGGTATACCGCGGAAGAGGCGGCGGCGGGGGCGCGGTTTTCCAACATGGCGTCGCTGCATGGCATTCGCACGCACAATGCCATCAAGGCGCTGCATCTCGATGCGCACCTGGGATCCAAAGGCGGCGGATGCGTGCCGGGGGCGAAGATCGAAAAGCTGCCTTCGAAGTTCAAAGCCGTGCAGCGGTGGAATGCCAATAAGAAGCTGGGGATGGCGGTGGCGTTTGAGGCGATGGAAGCGTGCATGCAGATGGCGGATGAGTGTGGGTGCGGGACGGTGGCCGTCGATAATGCATTCCACTATTTGTGGGGCGGCGGGTACGTGATTGACGCGGCCGACAAGGGCTACATCGCTTACACCAACTGCACCGCGGCACTGGCGGAGGTTGTTCCGTTCGGAGGGAAATTCCCGACACTGGGCACCAATCCGCATTCATGGGGATTCCCGACTCGGGATGCAATTGGCTTCAACATCTGCGTCGACTGGGCGACCAGCACGGTGGCGATGGGGCGCGTGCAGCAGTTTGTGCGAGAGGGTCGGGCGCTTCCGCCTGGGTGTGGCGTGGATAAAGACGGCAAGGAGACGACGGATCCGAAGAAGGTGTTTGCGCTCTTGCCGTTTGGCGCGCATAAGGGTTATGGGCTGGCGCTGATTGATGAGTTGTATGCGGGGTATATCGGTGGCTCAACGCCTACTTTGCGGAGCCGGTGGGGGACCGGACCGAAAGATGAGAAGTACACGCCGAGCTTTTTCTTCCAATGTATTCGGGCCGATGCGCTGGACTGCGGGGACTTCGCCCAGGGCCGGACGCAGACGGAAAATATCGCGACGGTTTTGAAGGATGTGCGCGGGCATGGGAACGACGGCGCGATGCTGCCGGGCCAGATGGAAGCGGATGCCGCGGCGTTAAGCCGGAAGCATGGTGGGCTGCTGTTTACGCCGGTTGAGATTCAGGCGTTGCAGGAGATCGCCGCCGAGGGTGGGGAATCTTTCGATGCGAAGGGTTTCAAGGCGGTCGAGGTTTGATGACTTTATTGTGGTGCAGGCTTCCAAGCCTGCAAATCGGTGAGATGCAGGCTTGGAAGCCTGCACCACAAAAACGGGTAACGCATGGAATTCATCGACCCTCGAAAAACGACGTACGTTCCCGTCAAGTCCCGTGGTGAATTGCCACATTTGTACAAGCCAGGATCGTATTATTTCGTTACGTTCCGTCTTGCTGATGCGGTCTTAACAAGGAAGCGGCGCGATCAAAGCCCAAGTTATTACGGTGCAATTGATCCGCGCGATTTGCTTTCAGATTATGATCCTCCGATTACACTCGGGTCTTGTGCACTCGGCAATTCAAATGTCGCTTCGATGACACAACAGGCAATCCTGCATTTCAACGAAACACGCTATCAACTCGTGGCGTGGTGCATTATGCCCAACCATGTCCATGTTGTTTTCTCGCCCGTCGATGGTCATTGCCCAAGCGACATCCTCCGTTCATGGAAGGGATTCACGGCACGCGCGGCCAACAAAATCCTCAAAATAAACGGAACCTTCTGGGAGAGGGAGTCATTTGATCACCTCATTCGTACAGCCGACTCAGTTGAACGGTTTGCCGATTACGTTGAGAACAACCCTGTAGAAGCGGGGTTGTGCGACAAGCCCAGCGATTGGTTATACAGTAGTGCCGGAAGCGGATTTCAATCGCCGTTGGGTGATCGTTAAGAAGAATTGTGGTGCAGGCTTCCAAGCCTGCAATTGGGAAATGCAGGCTCGGAAGCCTGAACCACAAGGTAAAGGAGGCGCGGGCCTGGAAGCCCGCAAAATAAAATGGCGTATCCCGGCTTGGACATTTCCGGAAAAGTCTGTCTCGTCACGGGCGGAACCAGCGGCATTGGCAAAGCCATTGCGATCGGTTTTGCCCAGGCTGGGGCGCTGGTTGTTGCGGGGTCGAGCAGCGCGGACAAGGTGGCCGCGATTCAGAAAGAGCTTGGTAGCGGGCACCTTGGCGTGCAGATCGACGTGGCCGATGAGCAAAGCGTTCAGAATGCAATGCAGCAGACGCTCGGGAAATTTGGCCGGCTGGATGCGGTGGTCAACGCGGCCGGGGTGATCAAGCGGCAGCCTTCATTGGAGATGCCGGCGGCGGAATTTGAGCGGATTGTTCGCGTCAATCTCACCGGCAGCTTTATCGTGGCGCAGGCGGCGGGGCGGATCATGAAAGATCAGCCGGTAGATCGGAAGAATCAGCGCGGGTGTATTGTGTTTATCGCATCGTTGAATTCGTACATATCGCTGACTGAGGTGCTGGCGTACGCGGCAAGCAAGTCCGGGGTGCTTGGCCTGGTGCGGGGGCTGGCCAATGAGTGGGCGCCGTTGGGAATCCGCGTGAATGCGATTGCTCCGGGCGTTTTTCCGACGGATTTGAACCGTCCATTGATCGAAGGGACGCCGCGTGGAGCCTGGCTGAAACAGCACACGCCGCTCGGTCGGTTCGGCGAGGCCGAGGAACTTGTCGGGGCGGCCATCTATCTGATCTCTCCATCGGCCAGCTTTACCAGCGGCGACACGATTATTGTGGATGGTGGGTTTCTCACAAAGGGCGTGTGAGTGCCTTGGGCGATTCCATAAGTGGGGAGGCGCACTTGGGCCGACGCATGTATGCGCGCCATACTTTCGAAAAACGTGGCTCGGCGGGAGCCTCGTCCCACTGCTTTCACGGTCTTGCTGGATCAACTCCAATCCGCCATGAACACACTCTGGGAGCAAAAGAATTGGCCACAGATGAACACAGATAGACACAGATGAAATGCCAAGGCATCCATGTTATCCGTGGTTAAATCCATCTGAGCACGTTTGAGTCCGACAGTGGTGAGTCGCCTCCCCATTACTCATCTGTGTTCATCCGTGTCCATCTGTGGCAAAATTTCTTCCTGGAGATTCATTGGAGGCCCAATCATGTCAAAGTCGTGGCGGTATCTCGTGGTCCTTTTGCTGACGGCATCGGCAGCCAAAGCCGCCACCACCCAGCCTGCCGACTGGCCCACGGCCGCGCCTGAGTCTCAGGGTTTCGATCCGGATAAACTCGATGCGTTCAAAACCAGCCTCGCCGCCCGAGGTTCGACTTCCATCCTGGTTCTTCGTCACGACAAGGTCGTCTGCGAGTGGTATGCCCCCAACTATTCCCGATATACCCCGCACGGCACGGCCTCCCTCGCCAAAGCCCTGGTGGGCGGCACATCCCTGCTCCTGGCCATCGACGCGGGCCGGATCTCCGCGGACGATCTCGCGAGCAAATACATTCCTGCCTGGAAATCCGACCCCGTGCGCTCCCAGATCACGATCCGCCAACTGGCCACCCACACCTCCGGCATCGAAGACGCCGAGGAGGGCGAAACACCACACGACCAGCTCACCGGCTGGAAGGGCAATTTCTGGAAACGGCAGCCCGATCCATACTCAATTGCGCTGCATGATGCCCCGGTCATTTTTAAGCCGGGCTCGGCCAACGCATACAGCAACCCTGGCATGGCCGCGCTGGCGTATGCCATCGCTTCGAGCCTCCGCGGCGCGCCTCAAACCGATCTGCACGAACTGCTTCGCGAACGCATCATGGATCCGATGGGAATCGCTGCAAAAGAGTGGTCTCTCGGATACGGCAAGCCCACCGAAATGGACGGCTTGAAACTCTACGCCACCTGGGGCGGCGCGAACTATTCCCCGCGAGCCGCGGCCGCGGTGGGGCGTCTGCTCATGCACAAAGGCGATTGGAATGGCGTCTCTCTCATCAAACCACAGTCTGTCGAAAAATCTCTCGCCTACGCGGGCATGCCCGTTCCCCGGCGATCGGCCGGCAACCCCGCGCCCGGCTCGGGCCTTGGCTGGTACACAAATTTCGATCACGTCTGGCCCAACATTCCGCCCGATGCCTTCGCGGGCGCCGGTGCCGCACATCAAACTTTGCTTGTCGTCCCCAGCCTCGATCTCATCATCGTTCGTTTCGGGTCCTCATTGACCGCGAAGGGCGACGACCTGAGTTTCTGGGCGGCCCGGCAGAAATACATCATCGAGCCGCTGATGGATGCGCTCATCGATCGTCCCAAGCCGCCCCCGACCAAATCCCAGACCAAAGCACAAGCCCCCTTCCCTCAAAGTCCGATAATCCATTCGATCACCTGGGCACCCATTGAAACCATTCAACGCAAAGCCCTCGGAAGCGACTGCTGGCCGCTCACCTGGGCCGACGACGATTCCATGTACACCGCCTACGGCGACGGCAATGGCTTTGAACCCCAACTCCCCGACAAACTCAGCCTCGGCATTGCCCGCGTCGATGGACCGGCTAATGCATTTCGAGGAATCAACATTCGTTCCCCAATCGAACAAATGGGCAATGGGCCAGCCGGCAAAAAAGCCAGCGGCATTGTCATGGTCAATGGAACGCTCTACCTCCTCGTCCGCAACGCCAATAACGCCCAGCTCGCCTCCTCGACCGATCATGGCAAGAGCTGGCACTGGGCCGACTGGAAATTCGATACCAGCTTCGGGTGCCCTACCTTCCTCAACTACGGCCGCGACTACGCCGGCGCGCGCGATAAATACCTTTACATCTATTCCCCCGATACCGTCACGGCTTACAAGCTTGCCGACGGCGCGGTACTCGCCCGTGTGCCGGCTGATCACGCCATGCAGCGCGAGGCATACGAATTCTTTGCGAAGCGGGATTCCAACAGCCAAGCTGTCTGGACCAAAGACATCGCCCACCGTGGACTCGCATTCCAAAACAAAAGTGCGACCGGCCGAATCACCATCACCTACGATGCACCGATCAAGCGATATCTTTTGTGGCAGGGGGGTCAGACCGATGGGCGGTTCAAAGGCGGGTTCACGATTTACGATGCCCCGGAGCCGTGGGGGCCGTGGACGACTGTGTATTCCACCCAAACGTGGGACGCCGGGCCTGGGGAATCAGGGAGCTTCCCGACCAAGTGGATCTCTTCGGATGGGCTGACGGTCCATCTGGTCTTCTCCGGCAACGACTCGTTTAGCGTCCGTAAAGCGACACTCAGTTTGGCAAAATGACACTGGCGTGGTTGCTTTAGCAACCATAGTCTTAACCGGAAAATTCATGATTCACCGCCCAGCCGTGTCTCTGCGGTGAATAATCCAGGTTGAATGATCCACACCGCGTTGCCAACTCAGTACCCGCCACCCCCGCTTCCCGGGAAAACCTTCTGGCGCTGGACGTTTTCCATCATCCTTATTCACACGCTTCTTTTCGGAGTCATCGCCGCTGTGGCAGTGTGGGGCATGTTTCGATGGGACCCGATTCCATTCACCATCTCGTGGCAAGTTTCGTTCCCGGGTAACGTCGTCATCCTCATCTTTCAGTTCATGCCTTTCCTCCTCTGCATTCTGGTTGTTTTCAATATTCTCGCTCTGTACGCGATCGCGAGGCTAACCCGCGGCCGTGCCAGCCGCGGAATCGCCCATCTGTATCTGGTAGGCTCTGGTCTGCTGGTGGCGATCTTCGCAACGTCCGTTCTTACCCTCGCCCTGCACGGCGGATCGATCAGTTCCGGGGCCACAACCATCACGGATTCGGGCGGCGTTATGAGTGGCCTGGCCGGCGTACTTCTGCTGGCCGTTCCCACCCTTCTCGTAGTGATCGGCCGTCTGCGATATTTCCCCGCGAAATACATCCCCGGCCAATGCCCCCGCTGCTCGTACAACCTCACGGGCAACACCAGCGGTGTCTGCCCCGAATGCGGCCGAGCGATCGCCCACTCCCAACCTGGGCCTGTTCAGTCGCCGTAGCGCCTTTTGACGCCACATCCACTATGAGGCAACATCCTGCCATGCGCCTTTCACTTCTTACTTGCGGCGCGCTCCTGATGGTGTGTGTGTTGCCGACACTGGAGCGTTTATCACGAGCTTGTAGCACACAATCCCAAGTTTAGCGGCCCCGCTTGCGGGGCGCGGACTCCGTGAATGGCTACACTAACTTGGAAACGACTCCAGAGCTCGTAGCGGCTCTTAATCCCACCCCGGCGGGGGGCCGAAGGATATGATGAACCCTCTGAATGAGCACCCTACCATGCGTTCATCGTCGACGTTGCCAATCTCGTCTCGCCAGATCTCCTGCACCGACCAAAGCCTCATCGAAATGGACAGCGGCAAGCCGCTCATAGTCATTCCGCGCAACGAAATCACCGGAATCAAATTCCGTCACGGCTTCGTCTCCCCGCATCCCGTGCTCCAATTCCTCGTTGGCATCGCCCTGCTCGCCCCCGGCTATTTCCCGACGATACACCTGATCCACTGGATCCAGCATGGCGGGCCATTCTTCTCGCTCGAAGTCTGGATCTACTCACTGTGCTTCATCGGACTATACACCGCCATCTCCGTCTTCCGCCGTGGCTACGTTCTTGAAATCGCCCGCACCAACTCCCAAACTCGCCTGGCGTTCGGCCGCCACGTGATCGCAACGGAACTGGAAGCATTCCTTTCCCAACTGGAAACGCAACTCGGAATGAAGATCGACCAGGCGTGAAGCAACTTCACCGTTTGAGGTATTAGAGGCTCTCAGGCGTTATCAGACCAGAATCCATAATCTACACCGGTTTCATAAGTCCTTGCCCCATCAAAGCCCCCTACCATCAACGTCCGATAATCGGTGTTATGTTAAGTTCGATGGTAGTGGTATACTCTGAGTTCGGGTTCAGCGATGCCCGATGAACTGTCCCCTGGAAAATTCAGATACCTGGGCTTGGTCCCATTGCCGACAAACACCCGATCGCGATCGCCCCAGCTAGCACTAGAAGCAAGCACGCCAGAAGAAACATCGGAACGGCAAGCAGCATAACCTGCCGCCACGACAACGGCCTTTTCCAAAACGGGAGCGGTCGAGCCTCGCCGTAGTCCAGTGTTGTCGGCTTCTCATCTGGCATTGACCGGATTGTAATCAGCCCATCGCGTATAATCCCCTCATGCCCAAACGCGACGAATCCCAAGCTGCCGCCCACGTGGTTCGCCAAATCATCACGAACCATGAGCAACCCCTACCGGCTGACGTTGAGGCGGCGTGGAAGGCATGGAGTGCGGGCATTCAAAGGGTGGACGCACGGACGATGGCGCTGCTTAGAGCGGCGTTTGAGGTTGGGGTTGAGGCGGCGCAGGCGGCTAAATACCGTGATTCGTACCTGGCGTCGCGGCGGGTAGAATCGTTGCCATGCGGATTAAAACCATCTTTCGCGCCCTGTCGATTGCATCGATCTTCCCCGCGATCCTTCAGGCGTTCGAGCCGTTCCCGTTGCTCGGCAGATGGCTCGGACAACTCTTAAGCCCTCTGAATATCAGCTATTCCAACACGACATCAATTGGAATAGAAGCGTGCCGGAAGCTCGTTGAAGCCATTGCCCTTTTATCTGTCCCAGCGATCCTCTGGCTGATCGCCGACCTCATACCGCCCAATCCGCCGCATTCAATCGATGCCCAAAAACCGGACTGACGGGGCTATTAATCCGAAACAACTCAAACGATGCCAGTACCAGTTCGATCGGGATTATGCATTTGATAAAAGTAGGCTCAATCCCTAGTGGAGGGCGAAAAACGCGGCCAACCCAAGGAACATGGCTGACAGCGCGAAAAAGAGTAGTACCCTCGCCCAGAAGGCTACCGGGGATTCTTTCCGATTCAGTGTGCTGCCGTGCGCGCGGAACACCCCGTCGCGAAGTGAAATGATACCTACGGACGCCAATCCGATTGCCGCGATCAACGCAAGCGTGACGCCGATCCAAGGCATCGTCAATCCGACGTGACCAGTCCCTTCCATTCTGCCGCAGCGGCCTGTCCAAATACCAACCGCTCCTCTTTTCCGTATTCCAGCGTCGGCTTTTCCTCGTCCATGACCGAATCCTATCCGACGGGCGGGAAGCACGGCAGATGGATCCATCTTACCGCGCACGGGGTAAGATTGGGGAATGCCAGATGCGTTGCCCCAATCACATAAACCCAACAGACCCGCATGGCGCCAGGTGTTTAACATCGGTGATCGTGTGAACCGAACGGCCACGAATCCCAAGTAGGCAAACGTAGACGGAGCGCATGCAATCGACAGAATAGAAAGGATGAAAGCGGTTTGACTAACGGGTTTGGCTGGCGTTCCGTACTCTAAATGTCCGCGCGGAATCACCCGCCACCGACTCAATTCACCCTGTGCCGCGTTCCATCCCGCAAGGCCCCCACGCCGGGGTAGCGGTACGCCGCGCCACCCCGGATCCTCAGGGCGCTGCAATTCTCCTCGCCAAACCACCATAATTCTGATTTCCCCTGCCGCCTGGACGGCCGGATCAGCGCCGAATCACGCACAGTCATTTAGCGTTTCGCTCACTTATTCTTCCCTGGCTTGCTTGCCCTTCTCCGCCGCTTCCAGCTTCTTCACGTCAGAAAGCTTCACCTTAAGCAGCCCCCCCACGGCCTGAACCATCTCGGCGGCAGCTTGGGTTTCATCGCGTTTGGGCATCGCGGGAATTATAACACAGGGAATGGCGGCACCGGAGGGATGCCGCAGACATTTTGAAGCGGCGAGGGTCGTCCTCGCCGTAGGGTGTTAACGCCTCTCCCAATGGTGCCATATGCCAAGTGCGTCCCACTTGCATTGGTTCCTGCCGTGGTTTGCGCGGCGGAAGCGCCGTGCATAACACGGTGGACGTTAAACGCCTCTATCCGCCCGGCTACAGGAGAGCCGTGGCGGACTTTTACTTTTCGGGGAGTGAAGTTGAAACGCTACCAGTACCAGTTCCATGCAAGTGGTAGTTACTCCTCTCGGGCGATCGTCGCTATTGCCCCGTGACCTGAGTAACTTTGCCATCGCGAATAACGACCACGACCTCGTCCACTCTTCGCTCTCCCCCATTCATGTATCGCAGGTACCGCGTGAACGTCACTCGTTTTGCTCCACTCTCAAAATCGTCCTGAGTTTTGCGAATGAGATTCTGTGGCGGCGGGTTGAACGTTCCCAACGCCTGGCCAACGCTCATGTCGATTGCAACTCCATCACTCGCGCCACCTTTGCCCTCTTCGAGATTGCGCCGTTTTCGATTGGCGAAGGCTGATGAAGCGTTCTCCTCAGTCATTCCCGTGATGATCGTTCCCTTGAGTATGGCAACGCGAATCGGGTCGTTCTCAATCCTTCGCCGCTCAACTGCTGCCAAATTGATCCTGCCCTGTTCCTCTTCGTCCAACTTTTCTTTGGCTGATGCAATTGCCATGTTGGCGGTTTTGATGGCGGGATCGGATTCGACTGCCTTCTTCTCCAGCGTTTTGATCTTCTGGTCGATGACGACGAAATCATGGCTCGCACTCATCCGGCTTTCTGGCGATCCGTATTTTCGTGCAACGTCGAGTTGAGCCGCTGCATGATTCCTTTGCGCGGACAACGCGCGGTATTCGGGTGCGCCTCTCGCCTTCGCGAGGCACGCGGCCATTGCGGCTTGGCGTTGTTGGGTGGCCTCATCAAGTGTTGGGGCGACTGTCGTTTCCGGTTGACTCGCGGGCGCATTTACAGGCTGAGTTGCCGGTGCCGCTCCGATCGCCGCCAATGCCACAAGCAAAATCGACCAATTCATAAATCACTCCTCATCACAAATATTCGGTACTGGTACCGTAAGACGCGGCTCCATGTGATTAGGCGTTCTTCTTTCGCTTGGCATCTTCTTCGATATCCGCGTCCACGCAATCCCAGAACAACTTCTCGTCGGGGCTGTTCATCGGACTTCCACACTGACTGCAAACCTCATCGTCAATAGGGTTCTCTGCGAGGCAAGACCAGCAAGCCCTTAACAGCGGCGCTCGACACTGACAGAACCTCGCCCCAGGACTGGCAACGCGGCCGCATTTCACGCACACATGCTCATGCGGCCTGGGGACGTAAAGTTGCTGATTGATGACGAGCATCGACTGTGTTTGGCAATAGCTGCAAGTGAAGTGAAATCCGAAACGCGCATCCGCGCCCTTGACGTTCGTGGCGTTGCCACAGGATGGACAGGTTAAGGCGATGATTTTCGCATCCATGTGCAAAACCCTTTTGGTCGATCCGCTTGCGGCGAATGCCCAATCTTACCCTCCGCGACGGCGGGCGGGGAGCGGAACGGTACTTCGAACCGACCGATTTACCTACTTCTTCTTCGATGCTTTGCGCGGGCGTAGCGATGCTGACTTTGGCAATGCCGCCGCATTCGTCTCCCATCGAATGTGGGACACGGCATCTTCTAAAGCGTGATATTGCCAACCGACCAGTTCATATTGACAGGTATTGCATGTCGTAAAATACATGCCGCCCGAGCCCAGATCGCCGTCCCAGCAACCATTGCATTCACCCGGATCGACAATGGCGCCTTTACAGATTGGGCAGACATCGACAGCGGAAACAAGTCGGCGACCATTATCTTCCTCCGTCATGTCATCCATCCCCCCAATCTTACCCGCCGCGACGGCGGACGGGCAGTCAACTTCAATACGGCTCGTCGGTACCGGTACAGTTAGACGCGGCCCCATGTATCCGTCGCGCTGCGATCAGTTACTTGACCTGTACAAACCTGTACTCTCCGTCGGGAAATACCGGATTGGCGGCAGGATGGCTTCGCTCAAGTGCCCACGATATTGCGGCGATAAACGCAACGATAATCAGAAGCGCTGGCAACCCCAATGGATCGCCCACCTCGCTCGCCGATCCGGCGTTTCGTAACTCAAATTAATCGGGTCGTTATCTTTCGCCATCCCTCAATCCTGCTGCCTGTCGGTTCGTATAAGTCCTTATTTTACATTTCACACCTCGCGCGCTGATCATTTTTAGCCACGGCTGT
Source organism: Tepidisphaeraceae bacterium (assembly GCA_036794395.1). GTDB lineage: Bacteria > Planctomycetota > Phycisphaerae > Tepidisphaerales > Tepidisphaeraceae > DASXMX01. The sequence continues at coordinate 11,126 of DAIRGS010000042.1, forward strand.
AAACCTCTGCGAATACGTACTTTGCCCGGACCTCCAAAAACCGTCAGCGCGCCAGACTTCAACCGTAAAATAAGGACTTACAACCAACCCCCCTTCTCAACTCCCTACTCGCATCTCCAAATAGCAAGGAGTCGATAAATGCAACGGAATGCAACGCTATGCAACGTTTAAGCGGTGCGTGCCTGTGTGGCCGGTTTGCAAATCCTGATCTCCACCGGATTGCGGCATACTCCAACTTGATGAATGTGCTTAACGTATTCCGCCCTTTTCACATTTACAGATCGATTCCACCAATCCATCAATGTCTGATGAATCGGCCTGAACCGTCGGCGTCAGGCCGAGGCTTTCCAGTGTCGTGCTGGTAATGGGCCCGATGCTTGCGATTTTTATTCCGGCGAGTTTCTGACGAAAATCCGGTCCAAGCAATCCAGCGAAATTCTTCGCGGTGCTGCTGCTTGTGAACGTCACCCAGGTGATTTCCCCGGCGTCGAGGGCGTCGGTCAGTTCCGCGGGCAACGCGGCAACGGGGCGCGTTTCGTAGATCGCGATGTCCTGAACGTCCGCCGCTCCATCGCTTTTGAGGCGTTCCCGAACGACAGGCCGGGCGATGTCGGCGCGGAGCAGCAGGAACCGTTTACCCGACACCGCATTTTGCGCCGCAAGCGCATCGGCCAGCGCCTCGGCTACCACACTTTCCGGGCAAAGGTCTACCTTCAGAAACAGCTCCTGTGCGATGACCCGAGCCGTGACCTCCCCTACCGCCGCGATGCGAGATTTTCCGAACGCCCGTGCATCGAGGCCCAATTCATCGAGACGTTTGCGCGTGGCATGTACGCCGTTCTGGCTCGTGAAGATCACCCAGTCGAATTCATCGATGCTGCGCAACGCGGCATCGACGGCCGCCATGTTTGCGGCCGGCGCAGTCTCGATCGTCGGGGCCTCAATTACGTGTGCACCCAATTCCATCAGGCGGTCGGTCAGATCGCTCGCCTGCTGGCGGGTGCGCGTGACGACAATCGTCTGGCCGTAGAGCGGGCGCGTTTCGAACCAGTTCATCGTTTCGCGCAGAGCGACGACTTTGCCGACAATCGTCAGCGCCGGCGGGCCAAGGCCCGCTTCGGCGACGCGCTGGGGCAAATCGGCCAGCGTTCCCACGACTGTTTTTTGCCGGGGTGTGCTTCCCCATCGGATCGTCGCGGCCGGCATGCTGGCATCCATGCCGTGCTCGATCAGCTTCTGACAAATACGCGGCAGCGCCTTGACCCCCATGTAAAACGCCAGGCAGGGCAGCTTGGCCAGGGCCGTCCAATCCAGATCGGATGCCGCGCCCGGATCGCGCGTGCGCGACTCGGCGTCGCGATATGTTTCTTCCTTCTCGTGTCCGGTTACAAAGGTAAAGCTCGAATTCAAATCTCGATGCGTAACCGGAATGCCCGCGTAAGCCGGTGCTGCGATGGCCGCGGTTACTCCGGGAACGACTTCAAAGCGCACGCCGGCCTGATGCAGCGCCTCGCACTCTTCGCCGCCACGGCCGAAAACAAATGGGTCTCCACCTTTGAGCCGCACCACGCGATGGCCAGCCTTGGCCTGTTCGATCAGCAGGGCGTTGATCTGCTCCTGCGTCATCGAATGCTGCGCCGCTTTTTTGCCAACGTAAATCGCCCTGGCCGCCGGGGCGTGTCTCAGCAGCAGCGGATTGGAAAGATAATCGTAAACCACCACATCCGCCTTGCGCAGCAGCTCCGCCCCGCGCACCGTAATGAGCCCGGGATCACCCGAGCCGGCGCCGACCAGATAGACAATTCCATTCTCGGTTTTCGCCAAAACACGCCTCCAGAATCGATAGTGGGTAGTCGGCTTCGACTGCAAACGCAAGGTGGGCTCGAATCCCAAACAAGCAGGGCGTAACAACTGGCAACTTGTCCTCATCCTTTACATTTCCCGCTCGAAACGCATTTTAGATCACGATGCACGTTCTATACGTTCACCAGAACTTCCCCGCGCAGTTTGGGCACATCGCCTGGCATCTCTCGCAGAAGCCCGGCTGGAAATGCACATTCCTGAGCGAAACGCCCGGCGGAATGGTTCAAAATGTGGAGAAGATCCAGTACCGCCGCACGGGCGGCGCTACTCATCAAACGCACTTTTGCTCGCGTACGTTCGAAAACGCGATCTTCAACTGCGATGCCGTGTACAACGCCATGCTTGCCCGCCCAGATGTGAAGCCCGACCTGATCGTCGGCCATAGCGGGTTTGGCAGCACCTTGTTCTTGCGCGACCTGTATCCCAAAGTTCCGGTCGTTAATCTTTACGAATACTTTTACCGCCCCCGCCACCCCGACAGCGACATGGGATACCGCAACGATCTCGGCTGGCATCTCCCCGAAAGCTTTTACATGCGGGCCCGCGCCCGCAATGCGATGATTCTTCTGGATCTCGAGAACTGCCAGATGGGCTACTGCCCAACCGGCTTTCAACGCTCCACGTTTCCCGAGCGATATCACCCAAAAATCGATGTGGTCTTCGATGGGGTCGAACGGAGCGTTTATCACGGCAGCCAGGAGAAGCTACGCCCGCCGATCGGCAACCGCGGCCCCCGCCAGATCGGGGGCGTCGATATCCCCTTTTCCACGCGCGTGGTGACGTATGTCAGCCGGGGTTTCGAGTCGATGCGTTGCTTCGATCTTTTCATGCGCTCGGCCAAGATCATTGCCAGCCGGTATCCTGACGTGGTCTTTCTGGTCGTCGGCACCGATCGCGTGGCGTACGGCGGCGATGATTCCTTTCTTCCCCAAGGCATGACCTTCAAACAATGGACGCTTTCCACCGATCAATACGATCTTTCCAAGTTTAAATTCCTGGGCAATGTCCCGCCGCAGCAATTGGCGGGGATGCTGGCCAGTTCGGATCTGCACATCTACCTGACGGTGCCGTTCGTGCTTTCCTGGAGCATGATGGACGCGATGAGCTGCGGCGCGGTTGTACTCGGATCGGCTACTCCGCCGGTCGTGGAAATGATTCGGGATGGAGAGAACGGGCTGCTGGCCGATCTATTTGACAGCGAAGCCATCGCAGACAAAGCGGTTCGCGTCCTTCAGGACCCTGGCGAATTTCGCCCGCTGGGCCGCGCCGCCGAGCAGATGATCCAGGACCACTACAGTGTGCAGGCGGTGCTGCCGCGGATGGTGCAGGTTTATGAGCGGGCCTTGAATGGCCCGCCGCCCCAAACTTGAAATGAAGCGACATTGCACGATTCCGCGCCTTTTCGTGACATGGGCTTCCAGCCCATGGACAAAGGGGGCTGAGTACCTGCGACGGGTTCGACGTGGGAAAACCAAGTTTCGATATTTGGACAACGTTCTGAATTTGCCGGAACAAAATGCTCCCTCAAGGAGAGTTGGTTTTCCCACATCTCACCCGTCGCCGGACCCGAAGCGTCATCAACCACGGCTTAGAAAGCCGTGCCACGAAAATGCAATGGCGTGGAATTGCGCACGGTCATAAACCCGGTCACTCTCCCACCCCAGCCCGCTCAGTGGCCCCCGCCTGATTCTCTGGCGCGAATCCGTGGCGCAATGTATTCTCCGTAACCACCCGCGCCAGGAGAAACTGCACGAGATAGTCTGGCCCACCCGCCTTGGGTCCGGTTCCCGAGAGCTTGAATCCACCGAACGGCTGCCGATCGACCAGCGCGCCGGTGATCTTCCGATTGATGTAAAGATTCCCCACCCGAAATTCCCGTCGCACGCGCTCGATATTCGCGGGGCTGCGAGAGTGCAGTCCGCCCGTCAGCGCATATCGGGTACCGTTGGCGATTTTGATCGCATCGTCCAGATCACACGCCCGAATCACCGATAGCACCGGCCCAAATATCTCATCCTGCGCAATGGAGGCTGAGGGAGGTACATCGGCGAAAATATGCGGCGCGACATAAAACCCTTCTTCGGCCAGTGCCCCCAATTCCCCGGCGTATGCCAATCGAGCCTCGCCCTTGCCCACCTCGATGGTCCGAAGAATCCGGTCTCTCGCATCAGAATCAATCACGGGCCCTACCATCGCCCCCGGATCCTCCGCCGGCCCGATGCGCAAACTGCGTGTTGCCTCGATCAAGCGTTCAAGGAACTGATCGTAAATGCCCTCTAAAACAATCGCCCGTGAGCACGCCGAGCACTTTTGCCCCGCATATCCAAACGCTCCGGCCACGATTGCGTGAACCGCCTCATCGAGATCCGCATCATCATCAATGATGCTTGCATTCTTGCCACCCAGCTCGGTAATCACGCGCTTAATATGGTCCTGCCCCGCAGGCGTCTCACCGGCCAGTTTGTTGATCGACAACCCCACTGGCCTTGACCCTGTGAACGCGACGATCGAAACATCCGCATGGCCCGTAAGCACCGGGCCGATTTCCTCCCCCACGCCCGGAAGATACTGCACCACGCCCGCCGGGAACCCGGCTTCTTCAAACACCTCCATCAGCTTTGAAGCCATGATCGAAGACTGCTCCGCCGGTTTCATAATCGCGGGATTTCCGGAGATCACGGCCGCCGCGGTCATCCCGCACAGGATTGCCAGCGGAAAATTCCATGGCGCGATCACCACGGCCGGGCCAAGCGCATCGTAAAAATAAGCGTTGTCCTCCCCCGCCACGTTCCGCGTCTGGGCGTGAGACAGCCGCAACATTTCCCGGCTGTAGTATTCGCAAAAGTCAATCGCCTCGGCGATATCCGCGTCGGCCTCGCGCCACTGCTTGCCGCACTCGTAAACCTCCCACGCCGCCAGCTCGAAGCGGCGGCGCCGCAAGATCTCCGCGGCCTGGCGCATGAGCTCTACCCGCCGTCCGACGGGCGTATCCCTCCAAGCGGGAAAGGCGCGCTTCGCTTCGGAGACCGCCCGGCGGGCATCGTCGGCACTGGCCGCGGCGAAACGACCAACGACCTGTCTCGAATGCGATGGATTGGCGACCTCTATGATCTTCTGGGTCCGATGCCGCGTGCCCCCGATCACAAGATCGCAAATACTCGCCTGGTTTATTTCGGCGGCCACCCTCTTCAGCGCATCGCTCATCGCAGCGCGATTGGCCGCGATGCTGAAATCCGTGAGCGGCTCATTTCTGAATCGAGGGAGCTGGCCATTTCCCTGCACCGCAAGCGTCGTCATTACCCGCCGAATTCGCATCGCTGGATTCATAAGTAAGTCCTCAATTGCCACGCCCTCGATAAATCCGGCACGTAAAAACGACTGATTCGAAGTATTCTCCAGCAGCCGCCGCACCAGATACGCCATCCCCGGCAGCAGTTTCCCAAACGGCGTATACACCCGCACCCTTCGGCCCATCCGCGCCAGCGCGGTCTTGATCGGATCGGCCATCCCATACAACATCTGAAACTCGACTGTCCCCGCCGCCAGCCCCATCTCCTCTTCCAGCGCCAAAGCATGCGCGATGCTCCGCACGTTATGCGATCCGATGGCCGGCCGGAGCAGCTCATGGTGTTCCATCAAGAACCGCGTCTGCTCCTCAAAGTTCGCATCCGTCTGATCTTTCTGCTCCCACACGGGCACCGGCCAATTCTGTTGCGCCGCGATCACCGTCTCAAAATCCCAATATGCTCCCTTTACAAGCCGTACCCAGACCGGAACCCCCCGCCGTTTCGCCCACGCCGCCAGACCTTTGAGATCGTCGCCCGCGCTTTTGAGATACGCCTGAATTGCAATCCCAACATCCGCCCATCCCCTGAACTGCTCTTCTTCCAATACCTCCTGAAAGATGCGGATCGTCAGGTCCTTGAACGCATGCTGCTCCATGTCCACATTGACAAATGCCCCCCGCGATTTGGCCAGCTCCAAAATCGGCCGCAACCGATTCCGCACCGCCCGGCTCGTTCCCTCCGGATCGATTGGATCAAACTGGCTATACAGCGACGACAGCTTCACTGAAATATTCACCGCCGGGACTGCCCCGGCTGGCCCTCGGTCAACCACTGGGTGCACCGGCCATCGCTCTGCCCGCCGAGTCAGCCCGTCGATAAATGTCAGATACTGTCGCTGATATTCCTCGGCTTCGGCGCCGGACAAAATCGCCTCGCCCAGCAAATCGATGGTGAAGCCGAATCCCTGATGTCGCAGTGCCTCAATCGTCTCCAGCGTTTGATCGACATCTGTCCCCGCGATAAATCGCCTGGCCATCCGGGTCGCGTTGAACCGCGCCGCACGACCGATGATATCGCCGAGAAGACCGTCTTCATGGATCCACCCTGTGGCCCGCGCGAGCAACGGATGCAGCCGATGCCTCACCGTCTCAAAATACTCGCGCAGATGCCGCGTCACCGCCCGATTCGATCGCAGCGCAGGCAGCGTGTCGACGAGTCGAAACAACTGCACCTTCACTGCCGGATCGCGCATTGTCAGGGCCATCAGCCGCTCATCCCACCAACCGGCGGTCCACCAGCGCGCCCCGGCCGCGTTGGCGCGTGCAAACAGATCGCGCCCAATCTCCCGCGTGCGATCTTCCAGTGACTCTTCCGTCATTCAGCCGAATCATACGCGCCCAATTGCAAAAGCATTGCTCCTTCAACCTCAATCCACATTGGCATGGCTCCGCCCTACAATTTTCGCGCGCGGTCGCCGCGATTCCGGTAAAATAAAATCCACTCCCGTCGCAAGGTTTTTCAGGGGGGTTCTTATGCAGACAATGACCCTGCCCGAAGCGGTCGCGCTCGCCGACAAGTACCAGCAGGCCGGACAAACCATTGAGGCGCGGGACCTTTGTCAAAGGGTTTTGGCCGTTTACCCGACTTTTGGTCCTGCGCTGGAGGTCCTTGCGAAAATCGCATTGCAGTCGGGTCAGCCCGAAGACGCGGCTCGCTTCATGCGCGAAGCCGCAAGCGGTCAACCGGATCATCCGGGGTATTGGAGCAATCTTGGAATGATCCTTGCGGAACTGGGTCGTGCCGCAGAGGCTCGTGAGGTGCTCGAACGTGCCGTGTCCCTCGCACCCGATATGGTCGAAGGCTTAAACAACCTTGCCAATGTTTACCTTTCGCTGGGCCGCGCCAGCGATGCCATTGCCACATACCGCCGCGTATTGACGTTGATGCCCAATTACGTTCCGGCGATGAACAACCTGAGCGGCGCCCTCAACGCCGCCGGCGACCTTGACGGCGCGATCGAGCAAAGCCTCGCGGTCCTGGCCATTCAACCCAATCACGTCGGAGCCATGCTCAACCTCGGCCGGGCGTATAAGGAAGCGGGACGCATTGATGATGCGCTAAACCTCTATCGCCAGGCCGATTCCCTCCAGCCCGATCCCCGCTCCCTGAGCGATCTTCTTTTCACGATGCATTTTCATCCTGACTACGATGCGCGCCGATTGCTGCTTGAACATAGTCAGTGGAACCAGCGCTATGCCGTCCCACTGCGCCCCCTCCGACACCCCCTGCCCAACGATCGTTCGCCCACCCGCCCGCTGCGCATCGGCTATGTTGCCTATGACGTGGGAAGCAACGCCCTGGGCAGGTTCTTCCTGCCATTTCTATCGCACCACGACCGTGCCAGCTTCGAGGTGTACTGCTATTGTGACATCCGCCGACCCGATCACATCGGCGACCAACTCGCCCAATGTGCAAGGGGCTGGCGCGTCATCAGGAAACTTTCCGATCAACAGATCGTCCAATCCATTCGCGACGACCGCATCGATATCCTCGTCGATCTCTCCATGCACTCGCACGGCAACCACCTTGCCGTCTTCGCCCAAAAACCCGCACCCATCCAGATCACTTACCTTGCGTATTGCAGCACCACCGGCGTCGAAACCATCGACTATCGCCTCACCGACCCCCACCTCGATCCTCCCGGCTTAGATGAATCTGTCTATGCCGAAAAATCCCTCCGCCTGCCCCAGAGCTATTGGTGCTACCCTGAGCCCCCACTCGCTTGCGAAGTTAATACGCTTCCCGCTCAGGCCAATGGCTATATCACCTTTGGCTGCCTCAACGACTTTGCCAAAGTCACCCCCATCATCCTCGATGCCTGGCAACAACTTCTGCTTCAACTCCCCAGCTCCCGCCTCATCCTGCATTGCAAAAATGGGGCGCATCGCCGTACCCTTCTCGACCGATTCTCGGCTGCCGGCGTCGATCCATCCCGCATCGAATTGGTTAGCTACATGCTGCCGGTTGACTATTTCAAACTTCATCATCGGATCGACATCGCCCTCGATCCCTTCCCCTGGGCCGGCGGCACCACCACCTGCGACGCCCTCTGGATGGGCGTGCCCGTCGTCACCCTGACCGGCCAAACCGCGGTCTCACGCGGCGGCGCGAGCATCCTTTCTAACGTAAACCTCCCCGACCTCATCACACGATCACCCGAAGCCTATATCCAAAAAGCGATTGCCCTTTCCAACGATCTTGATCGTCTCGCCGCGCTCCGCTCAACGCTGCGCCCAACCATGATGCAGTCCCCACTCATGAACGCCCCCCAATTCACCCGCGATCTCGAAATCCTTTATCGGCGCGTCTGGCAAAGTTGGTGCGCCAGCCAAACAACTCCTGCGTTGCCCCATCCAAGTCCAGAATAGTTGGCCCCGGGTCAAACCTGTATCGCTTACCCATTCTCCACCGGAATCGGGAGCCTGAGTCTGAACCTCGACCCCTTGCCCGGCGTGCTGCTCACATCAATCGATCCTCCATGCGATTGCGCCACATGCTTAACAATCGACAACCCCAGCCCGGTCCCGCCCATCTCCCTCGACCGCGATCGATCAACCCTGTAAAACCGCTCAAACACCCTGGCCAGATCTTCCGGCGGAATTCCCAGCCCATTATCAGCAACATCCACCCACACTTGCTGCTCATCCATTCCAACGCTCACGCGAATCTCTCCGCCCTCGGGCGTGTACTTGATCGCGTTGTCGATCAAATTCGAAACCGCCCGTTCCACATAATCGGGATTTCCGACCAGCCGGGGAATATGCCGCGCCGTCTCAACATGCAGCGACTGCTTCTTCCGCTGCGCTGCCGGCAACAATAAATCCGTGACTCTCCGAACTGATGCCGAAAGATCGAACGGCACCACGTTCGGCAGATCAGGCATGCTCTCCAGCCGCGACAGTTCCAGCAGATCGCTGACCAGGTTCGTCAACTGATCGACGTGCCGCTCAATCGTGGCCAAAAACTTCGGCCCGTTCACCGCATCCTGCAACGCCCCATCCCGCAACGTCTCGGTAAATCCCTTAATCACCGTGAGCGGCGTGCGCAGCTCATGCGAAACGTTCGCCACGAATTCCTTGCGAAGCTCCTGATACCGGACGCTCTGGCTCGTGTCGTGCGCCACCAGGATCAGCCCTTCGGCCGGCGCGCCGGCCGGGTAGGTACACGCGGTAATTTCCAGGTAAGTGCCCGCCGCCGGGCTGATTTGAAACGCCTTTCGCTCCCCCGAAGCCAGCACTTCCGTCGCTGCCTTGAGAACCGCCTCTTCCCGCACAATTTCCCAAAGCATCTTCCCCTGGGCCTGTGCAGACCCAAATGAAAATAACTCTCCCGCGCGCTGATTCACCACCACAACGCGCTGCTTCCCATCGGTGCCGATCACTCCTTCGCTCATGCTCCCAAGCATCGCCAGCAGCTCGGCCCGATCCTTGGCCGTCTGACCCAGCAGCCGGCTAACCGACTCGGCCATCGTGTTCAGCGTCCCGGCAAGCTGCCCAATTTCCCCGTCGCCCGGGAGAAGCAATCGCCGATGCAACTCGCCCCGCCCCAGTGCCTGCGCAAACTCGCTCAGCTCCAGCACGGGCGCCGCCCCTCGTCGTGCGAAATAAAAGCTTAGCAGGGCCGCCGCGATCGTCGCGATCAACACCACCGATCCCAGCGCCCAGTAGATTAAATTAAGTTGTCGATTCAGATCCGAAATATGCACCGACAACCGAACGAAATGCACTTTCCCATCCGCCGTTACCAGCTTGTGAGCGCAATACATCAGCGGCTGATTCAGCGTACGGCTGCTTCGCTCCTCAAACCCATCACCATCAATGTCCGCCCGCACTACCTCGCCTCGCTGGCGATGGTTCTCCATCTGCGCGGGGTCCGCTTCGTTATCCCCGATCACCCGGCCGTCATCTTCAATGATTGTGACTCTGCACTTAAGTATCTCCCCCAGCCGCCGCGTCGCCGATTCGACGGCCGCAACATCCCCGCGCTGCAAATCCGCCTTCAGCGAATCCGAAATCAGCACCGCCTCCCGCGCCAACGTCTCCCGCGTCCGATCCAGATAACTTTCCCGAACCCGATACGCCAGCACCGCGCCCACCACAATCGTCGCGGTGCAAATCAGCAACAGATACGGAAGGAAGATGCGTCGAAAAAACCGGCTGGAAAGCAAGAAGGCCACCAAGCGAAAGAGAATCAATCAAAGCAGCGTGTTCGCAGGAAGCAGATTAAACACGAAGGCACGAAGACACGAAGAATGCAAAGCAGAAGGATTAGCCAAAGAGAGCACAGAGAAATAGCGAGAAGAATTTTTAGCCGCAGATGACGCAGATGGCCGCAGATGAAGAATAAAGGCCATGCGAAGAGCGCTCGGTTGACTCCACACCCATTGAGCTCGATTGGTTCTGATTTCTGAATTATCTGCGGCCATCTGCGTCATCTGCGGCTAAAACTCTTTGTATTGTCTTTCTCTGTCCTTTCCTCCGTGCCCTCTGCGCCCTCTGCGGTTAACCGTTTTGTCTTTTCTTCTTCGTGTCATCGTGCCTTCGTGTTTAAGCCTTTTCCAAGGCACCTACGATGGCACCGGATCCGCCACGTGCCTGAACTTATATCCGAACCCCCGCACCGTCTCGATATACTCGGCTCCCGCTCCCAGCTTCCTTCGAATCGCGGTAATGTGCACATCAACAGTGCGATCAAACACCGCCGTCTCATTCCCCAGGGCGGCGTCGATAATCTCATCTCGCGAAAACACGCGCCCAGGCCTCGACGCCAGAAACTCCAGAATCCGGAATTCGGTCGCCGTGAAAGCCACCCGCTGGCCCTTGTAGTTGACCTCATGCCCTCCCAGATCGATCGCCAGATCGCCAACCCGAATCTCCTGCCGCTGCTCCGCCGCCGGTGAGCTTCGCCGCAGCACGGCCTTCACCCGCGCCAACACTTCGCGCGGACTAAATGGCTTGGTGATGTAATCATCCGCGCCCAGCTCAAGGCCAACCACTCGATCCGCCTCAGTCGCTTTGGCGGTCAGCATGATCAACGGAATCCGCCCCGATCGCGGATCCGCTCGAAGCTGTTGGCAAATCTGCAAGCCATCCAGTCCCGGCATCATCAGATCCAGAACCACCAGGTCCGGCCGATGCTTCTTCACCACTTCAAGGCCAGCCTGACCATCCGTGGCCGCGATCACATCAAAGCCGTCCTTTTCGAGGTTGTAGCGCACCAGCTCGATCAGATCCTTCTCATCGTCGATTACAAGTATCGTGCCCTTTTTCATACTGCCTTCCCTGAACCGTTTGAATCTGCCTTGGATGCAGCCCCTGTGGCCGATGAGGGCGGAGCGTCCGCTCCCTTCGCCGCCACTACAGGCGCGGTCACCGGCCGCCGCGAGGTCGTGTGCCGGATATCCCGGCCATTAAGCCAGTAAATCACTTCTTCAGCAATGTTCGTCGCATGATCCCCAATCCGCTCCAGATTTCGACCGATTAATATCAACGATAGACATTGGGCAATCGTCCGCGGATCGCTCATCATGTGCGTCAGCAAAATCCGAAACACCTGATCGCGAAACGCATCTACCTTCTCTTCTTCCTGAAGCACCCCTTCCGCCATCACCGCGTCTCGATTGATCATGGCCGTGACACTGTCGCGCACCATCTTCTGCACGATCTGACACATGATCGTCAGATCCACCAATGGCTTCACTGGCGGACCGTCCAGCACGTAATGCGTGTTCTGGCAGATATTGATCGCCTGATCCGCGATCCGCTCAAGCTCCCCGCCGATGCGCGACGCCATGAACAGAAACCGCGCATCCTGCGCTACAGGCTGCTGAAGGGCCGTCAGCCGGACGCACTTATCATCGACCTCCACCTGAAGCGTGTTGACCTCCTGTTCCTGGGTATAGACCTCAGAGGCAAGCGATTCGTTCTGCTCCATGAGGCTCCTCACCGCCGTGCGGATCATGCTCTCGGCCAGCGATCCCATCAGAACCAGCCGCTGAAACAGCTCGTCGAGTTGTTCGTGGAAATGTCTCATCCGAACCGTCCCGTGATGTAGTCCTCGGTCTGTTTCAGACGCGGGTTCTGGAAGATGTTCCCCGTTGGTCCGTATTCAATAAGACGGCCAAGGTACATAAACGCGGTGTAATCGCTGACACGGGCGGCCTGCTGCATGTTATGCGTCACGATCACCACAGTATATTTTCCGCGCAGCTCGTGGATCAGATCTTCCACTTTGGCCGTGGCGATCGGATCCAACGCCGAGCACGGCTCATCCATCAACAGAACCTCCGGCTCAGCCGCGATGGCCCGCGCGATGCACAGCCGCTGCTGCTGCCCGCCGGAAAGCCCGAAAGCGCTGGTGTGCAGCCGATCCTTCACCTCGTCCCACAGCGCTGCCCCACGCAATGACCGCTCACATACTTCGTGCAAGGTCGAACGATTCCGCTCCCCCGCGATCCGCCTGGCATATACGACATTTTCGAAGATCGACATCGGGAACGGGTTGGACTTCTGAAACACCATCCCAAGCCGTTTCCGCAATCCGATGATGTCGATGTTGCGGTTGTAAACGTCTTCCCCGCGAAACAGGATCCGCCCCTGCGTGCTGACCGTATCGATCAAATCGTTGAGGCGGTTGATGCTCCGCAGCAGCGTTGATTTCCCGCAACCGCTCGGTCCGACAAGCGCCGTCACCTTCTGCGCCGCGATGGGCATGCTGATTTCGTGCAGCGCCTTATTCTTGCCATAGAAGAGGCAGAACTGTTCGACCGAAAGCACGTGCGGCTCGGTGTAGATCTCCTCGTGAATATCCGCCGCATGAGTCCCTCCTATGCGTACAGCAGGCCGCGCGGGCGGTGGCGCGAGAGCGCCAGGGCCACCAGGCCGTCCCTGAGCCGTTAGCGCGCCAACCGCCGGCATGGCTTCCCGTCTCGAAACCGCCTCGGGCGCGCTACTCGCTGAAGAGGGTTTGTCATTATTCATGGGTGCAGGCATCTCCTTCAGCAGGGGCATCCGATCAGATGCAATCGGCCTTTTGACTCCTGAATTCATCTCACACCTCTTCCTTACGCAGACTTCGTTTGCACCGACCGGGCAAAGAATCGGATGCCGAGGTTCAAGACAAAAATCATCGCGATCAACACGAGAATTCCTGCCCACGCCAGCCTTTGCTGCTCGGGATAAGGCGACGTTGCGTAGTCAAAAATCTGTTTGGTCAGTGATGGGAATGGCCTCGACGGGTCCAGCGTCAGATACGCGCTGCCCAGCGCCGTAAACAGGAGCGGAGCGGTTTCGCCCGCCACGCGCGCTATCGCCAGCATCACGCCCGTAATCACACTTCCGGTGGCTGCCGGCAGAACAACCGTCAGGATCGTGCGCGCCTTGGTAGCGCCCAAAGCGATTGAAGCCTCGCGATAGCTCTGCGGTACCAGCCGCAGCATCTCTTCAGTCGTGCGCGCCACGATCGGCACCATAATGAACGCCAGCGCCACCGCCGCCGCGTATCCGCTGTGCTGGCCGATTGGCCGCACAACCAGCTCGTATCCAAGAATTCCCACCACAATGCTCGGCACCCCGCTCAGCACGTCGCAGATAAATCGCGCCGGAGTTGCGATGTATGAATTCGCCCCGTACTCCGACAGATAAATCCCCATCAGCATTCCCAGCGGAACCCCTACCCCGCTCGCCATCGCGATCATGATGACGGTCCCGATCAGCGCGTGCTTCATCCCGCCGGGATAGCCATCCATCCCGTTGGCGATCTGAACCTTCGTGAAAAAATCCAAACTCAGCGACGATGCCCCGATCGAAACCAGATAGCCCGTTACCAGCACCAGCAACACCAGGATCAGCGCAGTGAACCCGATGCACAGCCCGTACATGAACTGGCTGTGTGCCCGGGTCATCTTGATGTAAAGCGCTCGCTCCACTTCACGTCCTTTGCTTCGTCATCCACCGCTGGCGGCTTAACGAATCGATTGCCCGCTGCAACTACGCCGACCGGGCCGCCGACTTCCCGACCACGAGGTATCGGGCCACCACGTTAAAAACCAACGACATCACCAGCAGAATCAATGCGACTTCCGACAGCGCCGCCCTATGCATCTCCGTGCTCGCTTCGGCAAATTCGTTGGCCAGCAAGCTCGACATCGTCTGAGCCGGTGCAAACAGCGACGCCCGAATCTGATTGTTATTCCCAATGACCATCGTGACGGCCATCGTCTCCCCCGCCGCCCGCGCTAACCCCAGCATCACCGCCCCAAACAAACCCGCCCGGCTATATCTCAACATCTCCTTCGAGCTCTGCCACCATGTCGACCCCAGCGCCACCGTCCCCTCAATCTGCGCCCGTGGCACCGCCTTCAGCACATCCCGGCTGATCGCCGTCACAATCGGAACGATCATGATGGCCAACACCAAACCGCCGCAGAACATATCCCGGCCCGTCAGCGCAATATCCCGAACCAGCACACTCCCGTTCGCCAGCGGCGTCTTGTCCTCAAACAGCCAATGCAACCACCCCGGGTTGCCCAACCCGTGATACACCGCTCCAAACCACCTCTCCACGTGCGACTGAAGAAACGGGGCCAGCACAAACAAACCCCACATCCCATAAGCAATCGACGGAATCGCCGCCAAAAACTCGATCAAGAACGAAATCGGCCCGGCTAATATTTTCGGCGCAATCCGAATCAGGAACAAAGCCGCCCCAAAGCTCAACGGCACCGCAAACACCAACGCCAGCAACGAGCTAAAAGTCGTCCCAAAAATCACCGGCAGCGCGCCGAACGCCGGTGCGATCGTCTGCATTGCCGTGTTGCCATCCTCATCGATCATCGAATTTCCCGAAGCGTCCTTCTTCGGAACTTCCAAGGTGTTGGGCCGCCACTCGCTACTGACCAAAAATCGCAATCCAAATTCGCGAATGGATGGCATCGACGCATACGCCATCACGACGACCAATGCCGCCAGCATGAGAATCACCAGCACGGCCGCCCCGGAGCACAGCATGCTGAGGACAATATCGCCCCCGAAGCGCACGCCAGGCCGAATCAGCGATCCGCGACTCTCGCCCGGACGCTGCGTCACAAATTCCATCACCGGCCCAACAATTGGTTCGGACATTTCTTTAATCCGATTGTGACAGGTGCCTTGCCCCGGTCGTCCTCGACTGACGGAAGCAAGGCCCTGACTCGAACGACATACGACTCACCACGGAGACACCCAGATCACAGAGCAAATCCTCCTCATGCATCGACTTCTCCGTGTCCTCTCTTCGAGCCTGAGCCTCAGAGCCGAAGGCCGTGCCTCCGTGGTGAATAATCTGTTGACCGCTTACTTGGCCGCGGCCACGCCCGCGATCGTCAGGCTCTGACCCTTGTAAGTGATTTCCTTCAGCGCGCTTTCCACCTTCTTCTGAACCGCGGGGCTCAGCGGTGCATAATCCAAATCAGCCGCCAGTTTTTCCCCATCGTGGGTCGCCCACCACAGGAAGTCGGCCAGGGTTTGAGCCTGCTCGCGCGTCTTCACGTTGTTCAGGTCCTTGTACACAATCAGGTAGGTGAACGACGAAATCGGATAGGCATCATCGCCGGCCTGGTTCCAGATGTTGGCATGGACAACATTGCCCTTCATCTCGCCCACCGCACCCTCGCCGGCCATGGAAACCGACTGCGGCGAAGCCTTAACGAACTTCCCACTCTTATTCTGCACCGACCCATACATAATGCTGTTCTTGTCGGCGAAGTTCTGTTCGAGATAGCCGATCGAGCCGTTAGTCTGCTGGATGACCTGGGCAACGCCCGCGTTACCCTTGCCCCCCTGCCCGAGCGGCCACTTCACGTCTTTGCCCGTTCCGATCGAGTTTTTGAATTCCGGGCTCTGCGTCGCAAGATAATTCGTAAACACGAAATTCGTTCCGCTTCCGTCCGTGCGGTAAGCCGGGGTAATCGGCGAAGCGGGTAACTGCACGCCCGGATTCAGCGCCACGATCTTTGGATCGTTCCACTTGTTGATGGTCCCCATGTAAATCCCCGCCAACACCGGCCCGCTGAAATTCAATGCAACCTTCACCCCAGGCACGTTGTAAGCCGGCACCACCCCGCCCGAGCACGATGGCACTTCAACGATATTGGCATCGCCACCCAGCGCCGCGATTTCCGGCTTGCTCAATGGCGCATCCGAACCGGCAAAGTCCACCGTCTTCTGCGTGATCCCCTTGATACCCCCGCCCGAACCGATCCCCTGATAATCAATCTTCACATCCGGATGCAGCTTCTGAAATTCACCCACCCACCGCTCGTACAACGGCTGCGGGAACGTCGCCCCCGACCCTTGCAGCCGCACATCCGCTCCCGCCACTGACCCACCCAAAGCGACCGCCGCTAAAGCCGATCGAATAAAACCCTTCATGTCCGTGTCTCCGTCTAGATGCCCCTTTTTCTCATTTCCCGGGCAGGACGGTAGACTAGCTACGTTAAGGTTCTACTAAGATTGCGCTTAGCCGGGTGTAAGCGGTCGTTCGACGTACAGCGTGTCCGCAAGAGACGTCGTTCGTTGCTAAACATGCGGCGCGAAATCGTATGGGTAAATTTAGAATTCAAAAACCAGGCTGGTCACGATCCCCCATCGGAACTCATCTCGTGCCCGTTTATCGATTGGGAAGACATATCCCAGCCCCAATCGCGGTTGCAGCTGGCCGATAGACTCCAAGTTGAATCGGACGCCGAGGGTGCCGCTTAGATTGTTGTGACCCGCATCTTCCTTATTCAGTCCTGTCTCGCCCTTGAGCTCGAGGATCGGAATAATTCGCTCTGTGCCCGGAAATCTCACGTCATTGCGTTCAAACGAATATCCCAGGACCGCGGCGTACTCAAAGGTGTGCTTGCCACCATCGGGGGCAGACCCGAACAAAAACGAGTACCCCAGAACGGTTTGCACGCTGAAATGCTCTCCCAGCCGAAGATCATCGATCAGCTTCGGCACCAGTTCTGTATTCTTGCTGACCGGCGAATGGGTTGGGATACCCACTTCAAAACCGACCACCACCGTATTATCCAGAAATTCATTTGACGATACGAACTCGTAAATCGGGTGGCGCGCACCGATCGAAATGTTGCCAATGCCTTCCGAGCGGTCATGACCGAACTTCCCCGAAGTCGGATCAAAAATTCGCGAAGTATTTCGCGAATACGGCAACTCCAGCTCGAGCGTTAGAAGCCCGAAGGATTTCTCAATTTCGGCTTTGGCGTCATCAGCAATATTTCCCCGACCTTCCTGGTGGACCCAGTCAATTCGAAGTTCATTATCAACGTCCGTTTCGTCCACGCGAAACGGCTCTGGAAACCAGAACTGTCCATACCGTCTGCGGCCGTCCATCAACCCAAATGGCCCGTAACGCGAGTTGCCAGCCGGCCAAAGCGCAACTGCCTGCGTCCCCGATTCACCTGTGATGCTTGCTGGCGATGTCTGACCAATACCGGCCAAAGCAATCACGGCCAACACGACGCGGTGATAAATCGAACGCATATCCATGATGGAACCCGGTCCTTTCGGCTAACGCGCGCCGGCCTGCCAGACTGGCCCAACAACGTGCCTTCTGGCGATGACAGAGCCCGGTTGGTGCGCGTCCGGTAGGCGCACCAACTCCTGGCTCGATAAAAAGCTGAGATGACGGGCAAACAAAGTTGCCAAGGAACATCGCGGGCGGGATAATGCGCTTGCGTGATGGCCCTAATCCGGTCGTCGCCAGTGAGGGCGGTCGGAAGACTTTAGCGAGAATCCGACCGCCTCTTTTTTACGGAAATCTTAGTTGAGACTTAATCTCATCTGAAAATAGCATGGCGAATTAAGTTGTCAAGGGTTGTTTCCGCATGGAAAAATGCGATGCGGAATTGACCCCTTGTGGCACGGAAAACGAAGTACGCATATTCATGTCGGCGGATCTGTCGCCTGCACAAATGGCTCGCCATCGGCAGCGATCATCACGAATTCACTTCACGACTGTAACTGTTATCACATGACTAAAAGCTCAACTCGCTTGCTGGCTGCTTCCCTTCTTGTGTTGGTTATTGGCGCGGGCGTTTCCGCTCAATCCACCCGCCCCGCCCCGCGCGACAGATACCGCACTTTTGCGATGGTTCACCAGGGTGATGCCGAAGCAGGAAAGAAGCTTTTCCTCGAGCCCCAAAAAATCGCCTGCGCAAACTGCCATACCGTCGATGGCAAGGGCGGCAAGGCGGGCCCCGACCTATTTGCAATCGGCGACAAATTTGGCCGCGATGATCTGATTGAGCAGGTCCTTGAACCCTCCAAAACCATCGCGGTCGGATACAGCAACACCATCATCCGCACCAAATCCGGCGACACGTTTCAGGGTATCGTCAAAGAATCCACCGAACAGTCGATTGGCCTAATGGGCGCGGATGGAAAGCTCATCCAAGTCAAAACCGCTGACATCGATCAGAAGCGCACCTCAGATGTCTCCCTCATGCCCGAAGGCCTCGAAGCCACCCTCACCCAGCAGCAGTTCGCCGATCTGATCTCCTACCTCACCACCCTCAAGGCCCCACAATCCACCGTCGCCCTCTTTCACGGCCAGCCGCTCGAAATTCCCTCGCTGAAAACCCCCGTCGCCCTCAAACAGATCAATTCCCGCGCCAATTCCTTCAAACATCCCGTGTGGTTCGGCGCCATTCCCGGTCTGGCCGACTCGTACCTCGTTCTCGAACACGAAACCGGTACCATCTGGCTCTTCCACAAAACCGCCACCGAAGAAACCAAAACTCCCTTCCTTCAGGTCGGCAAGTTCGTCAAAGGCACCAACGGCCTCACCGGATTTGTCTTCCATCCCAAGTTTACCGAGAACCGCAAGTATTACCTTGTCAACCACACGACCGAAGGCAATGGCTTCGCCACCTACATCATGCAGGGCGTCGCCTCACCCGATTTCAAAACCGACTCAGGCCAGCCACTGAAGGAAATCCTCCCGATCCATTCCCTCACCAACGACCATCCGGGCGGCAGCCTCGCTTTCGGACCCGACGGGTATCTCTATGTGGGAATGGGCGACTCCGGCCCCCAGGGCGATGCCGACCACAAAGGCCAGAACCTCTCGATCATGCAGGCCAAAATCCACCGCATTGATGTCGATCATCCCGACGCCGGCAAAGGCTACTCGGTCCCCAAAGACAATCCCTTCGTCAATAAGCCCGGCGTCTGCCCGGAAACCTGGGCGTACGGCCTCCGCGAACCCTGGCGCTTCAGCTTCGATCCCCTCACCGGTGACTTCTGGGTCGCAGACATCGGCCAGGACCTCTACGAAGAAATCGACATCGTCCACAAAGGCGAAAACTACGGCTGGAGTGTCTACGAAGGCTTCGAACGCTTCTCAAACAAAACCCGCCGCGACAACGAAACCTACGTTCCCCCGCTCTTCACCTACACCCGCAAGTATGGCCAATCCGTCACCGGCGGCTACGTCTACCGCGCCAATCCCAAGTCCAGCTTCTACGGCGCCTACATCTTCGGCGATTACCAGCAAAAACGTCTCTTCGCCCTGACCCAGAAAAATGGCTCCCTCGACAAGGTCCGCGTTCTGACCAGGACCACCCAATCCGTCGTCTCCATTGGCCAGGACGCCATGGGCGAAATCTACTACGTCGGGTACGAGGGGAATATCTACAAACTGGATCTGGAGTCGAGCCGGTTTGAGTGAAGTCCGGAGAGGGAGTTTTCGTTTCCCCTGCTTGGTGGGTCCGTCCATGTCTCAGGTCGCATAATTCACTACGTAGAGAGGCATTGGACTGCCTTCAATGCTGACGAATTCAAACATTTTGACAACTTTCCAGCGCCTGTGGATACAAAAACTTCGTTGCGTTATTTATGGCCGTATACCGGGTGTTTGGCCCATTACCGATGCAAAATGTGGATATGGTTATCCCATCGCCAGCTGATGCTCATTTCTCGATAAACCGACCTGCCCAAAGCCATGCTCACACAATTGGGACAAAAAGTAGCCAATGCCACCATCCCTTCGTGACCAACGTCCCAGCAATGAATACGACAAGAAGGACCGCCACGCCTTGGAACACGTATTTCGCAGTGGCAGGACCGGGAATCAAATTGCGCTTGCGGCGGGGTCGTTTCGGTACGCGCGCTGTAGGAGCGGATCGAGATCGCTCTGAATGAAGGCGCTTACCTTCCGGACTTACAGTCCAGATTTTGCAACATTGAAAGGATTGCCACTCATAGCCATAGGTGGCGCGTTTCGGAAGATGGATTTTTCTACCGCAGTCGCAATGGCGGGCGAGATGTGGCATCGGACTCCGTGGAAGCAATCAAATAATGCGCCGATGGGGAAGTCAATCGTGGGCGAGCGCTAGCATCAGGCAATCTTCCGCCGCATATGCGATGCAATAAATCCGGCGGGGTCTTCCTTGATCTTGTCGAACAGGCGGCACACCACCGGCGCGGGCTTGCGGATGCCGTGCTCCCAATGGGCGACGAGATCGGGAGAAACTGCCACAAGTTGAGCGAATACCCCTTGACTCACCCCCATTGACCCCCGCAACGCCTTGACCTCCTTCGCCCCGTACGCGGAGGGACCTCGAATTTCGGCCGTGCGGATCGTCACCTTGGAGAAATCGCCCGTTTCAAATGCGTACCGGAGCTGCTTTAAGCCGGTGATAATCTCGTTCGCGGCAGATCTGCTCTTCCGCGGCTTCTTCCTCATCGTGGCCATAGCTGTCATCCTTTCCGTTCAATCGACTCAACTAATGCTTTAATCGCCCCGCCGACGACCGCCTTTTCTTTCGCGTTTAGGTTGGCTTGTTCGTTCTTGGCGAAAACCGTGATCAGTCCACAGACCTTGGCTCGCACAACGTATACGTAGCAGACTCGCGTGGCGCCGCTCTTTCCCGTGTTCCACGAGGGAGGCGCGAAACGGATCTTGCGGAGTCCGCCCGTCCCCGTCACCACTGGGCCAGCCGCCGGGTTCTTCTCAATCAATGCTTCCAGCGCCTGTAAATCTTCGTCGGTCAACTTCAAACGTCGCCACTTCGTGACGAACATTTCGACCTGCATGAAAGTCAATCGCATACATTGCCATAGTACAATGGACCCCATTTCGATGCAAGAAATGATTTGGGTGGTGCAGCCTCACCAGCCGGCAGGCCCGAGAATTCGAATTGGTATGGCCTGAAAAAATCTCGCCAGTAACGCAAGCCTAATAGAATCATCCCAAACCCCTCCCGTATCGCGCAGCGATTCCCCTGTTCGGTTAGCCGCCCGGCTCGCCGGGCACGGCAGCGCCGGGTGCAATAAAAGGGGACATGCAATAAAAGGGGTGCAATAAAAGGGGACATTCCTATTTTACATATTCTCTCTATAATTAGGAATGTCCCCTTTTCTTCTCTCTGATAAACCCCTCCCGTTGGGCTAACCAGATCCATGAACTTCCGCGGCCCGCCATAAGCCGCACACGGCAAACCCCCGCCAATCACTTTACCCAGGCATGTCAGGTCCGGCTTCACATCGTACCTCACCTGCGCCCCGCCCCATGCCACCGCTTTCCCCATCTCATCGCATTTCAGATTTCTTTTTCTCGCAAAAACCCCGAGACAATCATCCCGTCACCCGAATCGACTGGGGACGGTAAACAGTTAAATTGAACCGGTCCTTCGAGGAGCGCTCCCACATGGCGGACGGTCCCTTTAGCCCCGCTGATCGCTTTTCATCTCGTACGACCGATCAACGGCCGCCAGCAGTTGATGAATTCGGGCCGGGTCGCTGATTCGCATTCGGGTCAGCCCCTTCCAGGGCTTGCGCACGAGGTCATCGATGCCAAGTCCGTGGTAGCGTTCTTGCCGGCCGCTCAGGTTGATCGTGAGAATTGGCGTGCGAACGCCGAGCGTCTGAATCAGCGCGAAATTCGGATTCCATTGCAAGTAGCCGCTCGCCGTCGCGAAGGGCCTGAGTCCGTGGCGGTGTTCGATGTGGTTGACCAAATTGAGGCACATCAGCCGCGAGGCCGTGCAAGCGCCGCGGTAAATGTCAAATGCCATCAATTCCTCATCGCTCATCGGGCTATAACCCTTCGCTTGGCGAACGAGGGACATTTCAGTCTTCCTCGTTCACCGTGATGACGATCTTGCCGGCTTTGGTGAGATCGCCGCTGTTGTCAAACAGCTGAATCCTCGCGGTGTCGCCGGCTTTAATGTAGAGCGGGTATCGAGGCCAATCGTACTCGATTACACCGCTCTGATCGTATACCCGGAAATCAAATGTGCCGATCTTCGTACTCGTGCAACGCACGGTCCCTTCGAGACGGTTCAGTGAATCATAGCCAGTGAAGTTGAAGACCGCATTATTGAAGGGATTCACAACTTGAATCGAAGGGATCCTATCGGGTATTTCGGCTGGAACTCCTGGCATTACCACTTCCGGTTGCGACGTTGTAGCTTCTGGGACATGGACTAGCCGAATTACAACAGCCACATTGAATAACAGGTATAATATTAACCCAAATCCACCAATAAGGCCGAGCACCTTGTGACCAGAAGACAACTGCATAATCTTCCCCCACTGACTCGGCAGAAAGAAGATTGAATAAATCCCCATGGCGCATGCTGCTAGACCTTAAACAAGCGAATCCCCCGCCGTCTTGAGCGGGGTGGGCGGAAGCGT
>DAIRGS010000043.1:0-34014 GCA_036794395.1 Tepidisphaeraceae bacterium
GGTGGAGCGGGGTGTTGCGGGGAGTGGGTGCGGGGCGGGCGGGAGGGTTCGCTCTTACTCTTCATCTTGCTCCTAATCTTCTTCGTAATCTTAATCCTCATCTTAATCTTAATCTCTTGTATGCGCTTCCGTGCCAACGCGTGTGGAGCGAAGGCGTGTGGATTTTGGGAGGGCGACGCTTCGGGCGGGGTGGGATTTTTGAAAGGATTGCGGCTTGGCGGGGGGCCTTGTTCCATCGCCTTCATGGTTTTAACCAGGAAAATTACTTGGCACGGCCGAGGGCGGCCGTGCTACATGAATGTCCGGCGGGTGGAGTCTCTTGTCATTCGCCCTCACTCCGGCCCTCTCACGTTCGACAAGCTCAGTGCAGGCCCGGGGGGAGAGGGGGAAAAGGAAGAGTGGGATTAGGAACAGGATTAAGATTTAGATTGAGATTAGGATTAGGATTAGGATTAGGACGACGCGATGGGACACTGGCTGTTGCGTGCGGGCTACTTTCCGCGATGGGACGAAACGCAACGGACGGCACCGTCTGCCGGCTGTTCGGCCGAAGGCGGGATCAGGTGTGATAGTCGGCGTTGATGGTGACGTAGTCCTTGGACAGATCGCAGGTCCAGCAGACGGCTGTTGATTTGCCCTGGCGGCATTCCAGGACTACGTCGACTTCTGGTTTGTCGAGTTTTTTGCTTAGGGTGGCGGCGTTGAAATCGAGGGGGCGGCCGTGGCGGAAGACGGGGACGGCTTGGAGGGTGAGGGAGCATTTTTCGGGGTTGAAGGGGACGTTTGCGTAGCCTGCGGCGGAGACGATGCGGCCCCAGTTGGGGTCGTTGCCGTGCATGGCGCATTTGACGAGGGGGGAGTTGGCGATGGTGCGGGCGATGGTGCGGGCGGCTTCTTCGGAGCTGGCGGATTTCACGGTAATCTTGACGACTTTGGTTGCGCCTTCGCCATCGGCGGCGATCTGGTAGGCGAGGGATTGGCAGACCTCATCCAGAGCCGCGGCGAAGGCGTTGGTTGCGCGGGGGGTGTTGATCTTTGCGTTCGACATCCCGCTGGCGAGGATTGCGAGGGTATCGTTGGTGCTGGTGTGATCGTCGACTGTTACGGCGTTGAAGCTTCGATCGGCTGACTGGGCGAGAAGTTTGCGGAGGACCGAGGCGGAGACGGCGGCGTCGGTTGTGATGTAGGCCAACAGTGTTGCATGCGGGGGGCCGAGGGCCATGCGGGGGCCGATCATGCCGCTGCCTTTGCAGACGCCGGCCAGGGTGATGGTTTCGCGGCCGAGCTTGAAGGTTGTGGCGGCTTCCTTGCGTTTGAGATCGGTGGTGAGGATGGCGTCGGAGAAATGGAGGGCGTGTTCGCGGTCGCGGCCAAGGGCGTGGCCGGCATGGGCGATGCCGCGTTCTATTTTGTCCATGGGGAGCAGGTGGCCGATGATGCCGGTAGAGGAGGGGATGATGAGGCGTTCGTCGCATCCGATGGCGATGCCGGCCAGATGGCACATGCGGCGGGCGTCGGCTTCGCCTTGTTTGCCGGTGCAGGCGTTGGCGTTGCCGGCGTTGACGACGACGCCGCGAAGCTTGCCGGGGGCGATGTTTTCGCGACCGATCTTGACGGGGGCCGCGAAGACTTTGTTGGTGGTGAACACGGCGGCGGCGGTGGCGTTGATGTCGCAGACGATCATGCCGACGTCGGGAGTTTCCCTGGTTTTGATGCCGGCATAAACGCCTGAGGCGCGGAAACCCCTGGGGGAACAAAGATGGATGACGGGCATGGAATTCCCTGGTGTGGTTTGATGATTTTGTACGTTGCGCGGCCGGGGGTCGCGAAGGGGAGGAACGTAATGCAAAGTGGGGGGAGCGTCCAGTGGAAGAAGGGGAGCGGGTGGTGGGCTGGGCGTGGTGCGGGTATAGGGTTGCAAGTGGAGGTTGAGGGTTCGGATTGATGGGGGCGGATGACTTTGGGGAGAAGGGCATTTTTGCGCTGGATTTTGGTTGTATGACGTGGGATTGGAATGGACGTGGACAAAAGAAGATTTGGGTTAAAAGGCTGACGCTGGGAGTTGTCTGCGTGCCAGCTTCAAGTTTTGGAGTACGGATTCGACTGCGCTCACCGCAGGCCAAAACTGCGCTGTTCACGTTGGTGTTTTGGCTCCCTTGGGTATTTGGGCAGAAGACAATAAGGAATCGCTGCGCGATGCGGGGAGGAGGTTTGGGCGGGCTTTGTGAGTGGGTTCCTTTGCGTTCGCCCGCGGGGCTCCGGCCGTCTGCGCGATGGCGAGGGTCACGCCGCGAGCGGGGCGAATCTCGGAGTGGGGGGGATTGCTTTCCTTGCTCGCGTCATGCCCCTCGCGATCGCTTCGCTTGGCCTGCGCTCCGCTCGTGGGATGTGCTGGTTCCGTTTCCTCTCGACCCTTTGGAAATGCAGGGTCGAGAGGAAACTTCTATGGTGGGGGGATGCTTGACGAGGGACATGGTCAGTTCAGCGCAGACTCTCTCAAGAAATTTGCGGATGGAGGTTGCCTCAATTGCTGCAAGCTCCTCCCTCACATTGAAGTTACGCGTTCGCCCTTCGCCTTAGAGGGCGAACGGGGAACGGCGATCGCCCATCACGGTAGCGGCGCAGCGGTCGGATACGTGCGACTTACTTGCAAAACCCGCCCTCAATCCCTTCATTGCATCGCACTGCGATTCCTTATTGTCTTCTGCTCGAATTCCCGAGGGAGCCTCGACACCAACGTGAACAGCGTAATTCGGCCTGCGGTGAGCGCAGTCGAATCCGTACTCCGAATTTGAAGCTGGCACGCAGGTGGCTTCCAGCGTCAGCGTTTCTACTAAAACGTCTTCTGTCTGAAATCGGCTGTGAAAGTGTTGGGGCGATGGGGAGGGCTTTACGGGGATGGGGTTGGGGCGGAGAATTGGGGGCGGAGGATTCCAGGGATGGATGAAAAACCGATCGATCAGGCGTTGCGGACGATGCAGAATCTTTCGCCGCGGCGGAAGAGCACGGTGGCGGGGGATGTTGAGGGGTTGGTGGCCGAGCAATTGGCGCATTACCATATCGACCCCGCGACGGAGTATGGGCGGACGCTGGCGGCGCTGGTGGGGCGGCTGTATGGGTGTGGGGCGGACCTGGATCATTTGTGGCGCATCACGGCGCAGACGATCGATTCATTGGATCGAAGCGATCGGGTGGCGTACTTCAATGCGAAGAAGTTTCTGGCGTTTCAGATTGCAAAATTGCTCGACACGTTGATGAACCCGCTGCGGCGGACGTATCAGTCGTTGAACTTCAGTTTGAGCACGCAGTCGGCCAAGGGGCCGTATGCGATGTTTGATAATGTTACGGCGATTTTTTCGGCGACGCCGGTGATTGCGCGGACGGCGACGTATGTTTATGCGTGTGCGGAATGGGTGGCGGAGGCGTTTGAGGGGCGGGAATTCCTGGAGCAGATTTATTCGCGGCTGCTGAACCCGACTTCGCTGGCGCTGGCTAACTACATTGTGGATCTGGAGGCGGGGCCGTACGCGCGGGAGTACCTGGCCTGGAACTTCAACAGCGGGATGGCGGCGATTGATGCGGCGCTGGCGCATGTGCTGGGGCAGGGGGATTTGCTGATCACGGCTCGATCGATTTATGGCGGGGCGCATCAGTTGATTTATGACTGGTACGCCAAGCCGGCCAATCTGGGGATTGTTGTTGAGACGGTGGATGCGCTGACGGTTGGTGATTTTGCCAAGGCGTGGGAAGGCATCGCGGCACGGCATGCGGATCTGATTATGCCCGACGCGCCGAATCATCGGCATGCGTATGTGTATCTGGAATCGCCGAGCAATCCGCATGGGTATGTTCTGGATGTGCCGGGCATATGTAAGTTTGCGCATGTGCGGGGTCTGCGCGTATTGCTTGATGCGACGGTGGGCACGCCGTTTCTGGCCAGGCCATTGCAGCGGGAGGATCCTGCGGAGCGGCCGGATTTTGTGATTCACAGCTACACGAAGGATCTGACTGGGACCGGATCGGCCATTGCCGGGGTGGTGATCGGGCGGAATGAGGATATGTTCATTCCGAAGGGGCAATCGGTGGGGGGGAAGTCGTGGCAGCAGAGTCTGTTCTGGAATGTGTACTACATCAAGGGCGCGTTTCTGAATGCGGACGCGGCGTTTGAAGTGTTGCAGGGGATTCGCACGCTTGATGTGCGGATGCTGCACAAGTGCATCAATACGCTTATTTTAGCCCGATTTCTCAACTCTCACGCTGACATTTGCGTGCATTGTGCGGGGCTTGAATCCGATCCGAATCATGGTCTTTGTCGGGATTTGCTGTTTCTCGGTTTGCCTGCGCCGTTGTTCACCATTGAAATGCCAACGTTGGCGCGGGAAACATTTCAACAGTTCTTCGACAGCCTTGATCCGACTTTTGCGCACATGATCAGCCTGGGGCAATCGAACACGATTGTGAGTTGCCCGGGATTGACGACGCATTCGGAGCTGGATGAGAAGGCGCAGCATGAGGCGGGTATCACGCCGTCGACGATTCGGTTTGCGGTGGGGGATGAAGATCCGGGGGATTTGTTGCTTCATTTGTATGCGTCGGCGAAGGGATGCATTGACCCGGTTTTGCCGGGGTTTTCAGCGGGATGGATGTCGCCGGAGGATGCGGATCGGATGATTCGGGATTGTTATCTTGATGTGCATCGCAAGTACATCGAATCGAAGAGACCGATGACGCAGCGGTGAAAAAGCGTAATCAGCTACGAAGGTCACCCGACGAAACCCCCTCCCTACCCTCCCCCGGCGTACCGGTGGAGGGAGAATTGGACGCTCGGCTTCCCCTTTGTGTTTCCGTGGCTGGGCCAATAAAGTGTTGCCCCGCTTGAGGATCGAAATTACATGAAAATCAGTCTGGAATGGCTATCAGAATATTTGCCCGGCGCGCTCGACGCGCAGCGGGCGGGTGATGCGCTCACGCATGGCGGGCTGCCGGTGGAAGTGATTGAGAAGCATGGCGACGACGTGGTGATTGACGTGGAGGTGACGAGCAATCGCGGGGATTGTCTTTCGCATGTGGGTGTGGCGCGGGAGCTTTCGGCGCTGCTTGGGTGGGAGCTGCGCGAGGTTCAATCGGCGCCGGTGGAGGCGAAGACGCGGGCGGCGGAGGTCGCATCGGTTGCGATTGAGGCGGCGGATTTGTGTCCGCATTACACGGCGAGTGTGATTCGAGGCGTGACAATTGCGCCAAGTCCGGCATGGCTTATCCGGCGGCTGGAAGCGGTTGGGCTGCGGCCGGTGAATAACGTGGTGGATGTGACCAACTACGTGATGTTTGAGCTGGGCCAGCCGCTGCATGCGTTTGATTTTGATCGGATTGGGCAGTCGCGCATAGTTGTGCGGCGGGCGCGGGCGGGGGAGAAGCTGGTCAGTCTGGATGGGCGTGAGCGAAGTCTCAGCCCGGAGATGCTGGTGATTGCTGATGCTGTTCGGCCGGTTGCACTGGCGGGGGTGATGGGTGGGTTGGATAGTGAAGTTGCGGCGGGGACGAAAAATGTTCTGCTGGAATCGGCGCGATTTGAGCCGTTGTCGGTTCGGAAGACGGCGCGGCAACTTGGGATGAAGAGCGATAGTTCGTATCGATTTGAGCGCGGGATTGATCCATTGCTGCCGAACCGCGCGAGAATTCGTGCGGCGGAATTGATTGCGCAGACGGCCGGCGGGGAAATTCTTGCCGGGGCTGCGGCTGCGGGGGGTACGGGATATGCGCCAAAGTTTTTGACGCTTCGGCTGGAACGGCTGAACAAGCTGCTTGGGGTGACGTTTGAACCGCGCGATGTTGTCGCGGCGTTTGTGCGATTGAGGATGTCGCCCAAATTGAACGGCGGCATGATCGAGGTTGCGGTTCCCAGCTATCGGTTGGATCTCAATATTGAAACGGACCTGATTGAAGAAGCCGCTCGTTTGATCGGTTATGACAAGGTTCCGGTTCGAGATGAAATTGCGATCCGGCTGACGCCGCCTGATCCCGCGGCAGACGCGATCGAAACGATGCGGTCGGTTCTGGTGAGCGGGGGATATTTCGAAGCGGTTACGTTTGGGTGGGTGAGCGATTCGCTTGCGCCCGATTTCACGCCTCCGGAAGCCATCGGGTTGCCAAGGGCGCAGGCCGTCACGCGAAAGGCGGATGCTTCGTTGCGACCCAGCATTTTGCCGGGCTTGCTGGAATCGCTTCGCCGGAACGAAAACTTCGGGACGACTGATGCCAGGTTGTTTGAGATCGGCTCGACTTTCATTCTCGCGACGGGCGGCAATGTCGACGAGCGGCGGCGCGTGGGGTTGGTGGGCAGTGCGGATTTGCGCGAAGTGCGGGGCGTGGTCGAGCTGCTTCTCAATCGCCTGGATCCTAACCGAGATATACGGGTGATCCCTGATGCGCGACCGGGTTTTGCGCGGGCGGCTTCGGGGCGGATTGAGTGGGCGGGGCAGATTGTTGGATATTTGGGGAAGATCGATCGCGCGGTGGCCGAGAAGCTTGGCCTGCGGGAAATCCCGGCGGCGGGGGAATTGGAACTGTTGCCGTTGGTTGAAGGGGCGCTGCGGATTCCACAGCAGAAGGTCATGCCGACGTATCCATCGGTTCGTCGAGATCTGTCATTGGTGGTTTCGGAATCCACGCGGTTTGAAAAAATCGAGTTGCTGATTCGCTCTCTCAAGCCGGAATTGATGGAAGACCTTGAGTATGTCACTACGTACCGGGGGAAGCCGCTGGAGAAGGGGCAAAAGAGCGTGACGGTTACGTTGGTTTTCCGATCTGCGTCGGGGACTCTCACGGGTGAGCAAGTCGATGCGACGGTGCAGCGGGTGGTTGAGGCGGCCAGGGCGGAGTTGGGTGCGACGCTTCGGGCGTGAGGGATTATTCCAGAACAAAGCCTGATTCACCGCGGAGTCGCCGAGAGCGCAGAGAAGACAAAAGAATCATCCACAGGTCAGAGCCGCAACCAAAAAAAGAGATGCAACCACGGAGGCACGGAGACACAGAGGCGCGCTTGTCCAATGGACGGCGCTGCAACGGTGGCAGGTTAGAAGAGTTGCGGCAAAGAGAATTTGCTCAGGCTGCGAAGATTTGGACGGTTAGCAGTACAGATTAAAATGCAGGTTCTTCATCGGTGAAAATCAGCGCCATCTGTGGATGAATTGCATTTTTGTGTTTTGGCGCAGTTGTTTAATGGCTGTTTGAATTACAAGTGCTTGCTGACGAATTCCCAAGCGGATTCGTCGTGGAATTCGTGCTTTCCGTTGAAGACCAGGTGGCGGAAGCGGTCTTTGAGGTCGAGCTTGGAATAGTATTCGGCGGATAGTGGGGCGAGGCGTTTGCCGGGTTCGCGGTGGTCTTCGTCGTCGGCGCTGCCGGCCTGGATTTCCAGGGCGCGGGGGCAGATCAGGGCGACGATGTCGGAATCCTTGAAGAGCGTGAAACGATCCTTGAACTTGAAGTCTGAAGGCACGGAAAGTTCGTCGCGTTCGTAGCGGCCTTCCTGAACGCCGTAGTAGCAACTGGATACCGATACTTTGATGCGCGTGTCGATTGCGGGAGTGACCAGTGCGTAGTAGCCGCCGTAGGAAAGGCCGACCATGCCCACCCGGGTTGGATCGACCTCGGGGCGTTTGAGGATGACATCCAGGCTGCGGGTGATCTTGGCGATTTCGATTGCGGTGAGGCTTGTGCCGACGAGGCGGAGGCGTTCGTCGGTTTTGTTGCGAACATCGCGCGGATATCCGGGCGCCGAAAACAAATGTTGCGGGGCGAACACGATGTATCCGCGTTTTACGCCGCCGCGAACCATGTCGTGGTAATTGGCGCCACCGTGGAACAGGGCGACTTCGGGCGAACCGCCTCCGCCGTGCATGGAGATGATGAGGGGGGCTTTGCCGGTCAGGCCTTTGGGGACGATGTAGATGCCCTCGGCGTGGACCTGGGGGAGAATTGGAATGGTCGCGCGGTAGTAGGTGGCGATTGTGTCTTCGCCCATTTGTTCGAATTTGGGTTCTTCGGTGGAAACTGCGCCAGGTGGTGGGTAGCCGATGCTGTCGCAAAATGCTTTTCGCAAAGGCCCGGCAGATTTTTCGAACGCGGCTGGGGAGGAGTAGTCGGGTTTGAATACCTCGCGCAGGCGATCGTCAGTGCGTTTCATTTGGAGGATATAGGAATCAAGTTCTTTGGCCTGCTCGGCGCGCAATGGATTCGAGGCCGGGACCTCCTGCTCAAAATACTGCGTTGACGGCGGCTTCTTCTGTGCCGATGCCGGGGATGCAGTCCCAATTAAAACACATGCGCACTGGATAGCGATTCGAAGCGGGCGGTTGAAATGCTGCATGCGGCGAATGTTAAACCGATGCCCGACCGGTTGAAACCATTTCACCGCAAAATGGGGCTTCGACGATTAAACCATTTTTTCCCGACGCATCGCGTCAGTCAGCCGTGCCTGCCGTAGCGAAAGCGGGGGAGCGGTGAGACCGGCGGATTGAAGATCCTTCCAGGTGCGAATGTAAAGGCCATCAGCCGTGAGATCATCGTAGACCGCGCGGTATAAGGCGTCGGCTCGAACCGCGTATTGGGAATCCGTTTGATGCGCATCGATAAACGCGCATCCATACGGTGACACAGTGTGAATAGTGCATTTGCCGTCTGAGAGAAATGTGCAGGTTCCATCAGCTCGGGATTTTGGCACAAGGGTTCTCAGGCTGACGCGCTGGCCGGTGGCGGCGATGGTGATGACCACGCCATCGCTGGCCGCGAGCTTTTCGCGAGCGAGGGTTTGGACGTCCGCGCAGCCTAGATGCCGTGCCATGCGCTCAAGGTCATCGGGACAGAGCGCCCCGGGGACGTGCTCGCAACTGATCGTGCAGCGGCGGCAGGAACAGAAGGTGCGCTCAAAGCCGTACTGCGTGCGCGCCATGGGTGAGAACTCATCTGCAAGCCATTCTCTAAGTCTGCCGGGATCACTTGATCAATGTGACATGTCCATAGGGCGGAACCTTCTTGAATACAAATAGATCGGCAAAGCCATCGCCATCGACATCGCCGACGGCTACGTCCTGGTCGGAAGTCAGTTGCGGGCTGAGTGTCTGGGTCGTTCCCCAGGAAAACCCATACACCGGCGGGTTACCCGATTTCGGATCGGCCTTGGTGATGTTCAAGCCGATGCTGTAGCGATTGTCGGAGAAGAACAGCAGGTCGGGGTGTCCATCGTTATCGAAGTCGGCGATGCGGATGTCGGTAATAGGACCAGTCAGATCCTTAGGCCCGGCCACCGTTGATAAGGTGACGAACTGCGGGGGCGTCTGCAGCTGCTTCTGCCCGGGGTCCCAGCCGCGAACAATCACGGAGTTGGTCGCGCCATCAAACCCGATCAGTTCGGCCTTTCCGTCGCCGTTCACATCAGCGAGCCCGGCGATTCGTGATTTCTTATTGGCTTGAGTGGGACCAAACTCCTGCTTGAATTTCTGCTGGGGAACACCTGTGGAAGGATTATTCGTCAGGACGGTGGTCACGCTGTTATCTGTCCACGAGACGATGTCGCCCAACCCGTCGCGGTCGACGTCGCCGATGGCTAAACCCGAACGGGAGCGGTAATAGTCGTAACCCTTCTTACCGGCGAAGTTGAATGATTCGTCGAGCGAAATGGAATCTCCCTCTTTGAAGCTCCCATTGCGTGAGTTGTAGAACGGAACGATCCGCTCATGGGTGGTTTCTCCGACCGGCGACGGCTGCCCGGTGATGCTGAAAAGCTTGAGCGCGACATCGGGAAATCCATCACCATTCAAATCGCCGACGGCGATCGCGGAATCGATGGCGATTCCGGGCGCGTTGTCGCTAACGTCGAACTGCCCAGACACCTTGAAATTGCCCTTGCCGTCGCCGATGTAGGTTTCGAAGCCGAATACGGGGCCATTGAACAGCCCATTGAGGCTGAGTTGAATTCCGACGGTGGGCTGAATCAGATCGGGCACGTTGTCATTGTTGACCAACATCACCAGTGGAGGCCGGTGAAGCTCCGCGTGCACCAACCCGGCGGCAAACAACTGGCGATTTTCCAGCGCTTCGACGACGGGTGCACAATCAGGGCGCCCGCCAGAGTGTGATGCACTGCGCATTGTTTTCTCCTCCAAAGTGTTGTCCGCGAGAATGAAATGTCCCGTCGAAGCGAACTTCAAAGCCGTACTGAGAATACCATTAATATATCGAAAAGGCCGAGAATCTGCAATAACTTTATATAAGCGTCAGACTCGATGAACCACTCCCCCAAAGCCCCCAACTTGATCCGGTGATACTCCCGGCGGATAATCCAGTCATATGAGCCATCGCCCCAAGCAGACGACGCGGATGCGATAGGGGTCAGGCGGGATCGCCCGAGCGGCGCTCCCTCCTCACCCCGGCACGTGTTCGCGTATCGTCCGCTTTGGGCGATGGTTCTTTTTTTGACATTTGAATCGTTCGGGCTTTGAAATGATTAACCGATTTTATCTTACGACCCCTATCTACTATCCCAACGCCGAGCCGCATATCGGGCACGTGTATACGACGCTGGCGGCTGATACGATCGCGCGCTACCACCGGCTGAGCGGGGATGCGACATGGTTCCTGACCGGCACCGACGAGCACGGCATCAAGATGGTGAAAACCGCCGCCGAGCAGGGCATCGAGCCGATCGTGCTGACCGATCGCATCGTGGCGGTGTTCCAGAAACTGTGGAAGGAACTGCACGTCACCAACGATGATTTCATTCGCACGACCTCGGATCGCCATAAGCGCGGGGTGACGAAGATCGTCGAGCAGCTTTTGGCCAAGGGGGATATTTACCTGGGCGAATATGCCGGGTGGTATGACGAGGGGCAGGAAGAGTTTGTTACCGAGACCGAGGCGAAGACCAATGAGTACAAGTCGGCGATCAGTGGGCGGCCGCTCACGCGATATTCGGAGAAGAGTTACTTCTTCAAATTGAGCAAGTACGTCGATCAGGTGCGCAAGCACATTGAAGAGAATCCTGGTTTTGTGCAGCCGGGGTCGCGACGGAATGAGGTGCTGAGCAAGCTGGCGGGTGGCGTGGAGGATCTATCAATTAGCCGGGCGACGCTGAAGTGGGGCATCCCGATGCCGCACGATCCGGAGCATGTGGTTTATGTGTGGATCGACGCGCTGAGCAATTACATCACCGCGCTGGGTTATGGCTCGGACGATCACACCACGTTCGATAAGTATTGGCCGGCGGATCTGCATTTGATCGGCAAAGAGATCCTCTGGTTCCACGCGGTGTATTGGCCGGCCATGCTGATCAGCCTCGAATTGCCGCTGCCGAAGCGCATTTTTGCGCATGGGTGGTGGACAAGCGAAGGTCGGAAGATGAGCAAGACGATGGGGAACTTCGTCGGTCTGGAAAAGCTGCGCGATCTGGCGGGGAAGTACGGCGGATGTGATTCGATACGCTACTACCTGCTTCGCGCTGCGCCGTTTGGAAACGATCTGGATTGGACGGATGCCGATTTCAACAAGAGCTTCAATGAGCTTGCAAATGTAGTCGGCAACTGTCTGAATCGGACCATTAAAATGATTGGTCGATATCGCGAGGGCGTACTTCCGGCGATGGGCGAACGTGAGTCAATCGACGATTCATTGATTGCTCGTACTGAGGAATTCGGACGCAGTCTTGCGCAGGCCTACGAGAATCTTGAGCTGCAACAGTGCGCGCTGCTGCCGGTGGAATTGGCGCGCGCGACCAATGGGTACATTGATGCAACCGCTCCGTTCACGCTCGCAAAGGACCCGGCCAAGGCATCACGGTTGAATACGGTGTTGAATCTTTCCGCGCAGGCGATGACGCGGGTGCTTGCGGGGTTGCTGCCACTGATGCCGGAGAAGGCTGCTGAGGGACTGCGGCAATTGAACGTTACTGTCGAAGGCAAGACGCTCGGAGACTTGTTCCGGCCTCTGGTGGACGGGCATCGGCTGGGGGAGGGGCAGCCGTTGTTTCCGAAGATTGATCCGCCGGGGGAGAAGGGGAAGTAACCCAAGGGGTGTTACACGCCGTTGATCGAGTTGGTGAGCACGTCGCATCGCTGGCAAACTGAAAGTCACCGTTTTTGTTCAGCGCCAGCGGTGCCACGGTCTTTGTAAAATAAAAGGCCGCCGAGAAGCTCGATCGGTGCACCTTCCTCCAGTATTCCCGCGCGTAGCATTTGGTGGTATTGCTCCACGGTGAAGCGGACCAACATTTTTAGCGATTTGGCTCGCTCATCGGGCGGAACTGAAGGTCCGAACATCTCATCGATAATGTCTATTGCCATCACGCTCCTCAGCGGCCGTTGGCGTTCGGAATCATGACCCTCGAATTAAACGACACGATGATCCGGTCCCGCGTCCCCTTGTACGGCACCGCCAGATGCTTCACATAGGCCGGGAAAAGCAGCAATTTGCCCTCTTCAGGGGTAACAGAAATGGGTTTCTGCGGGTAGGCCTCGGTTCCCGGGTCGTCGTACATGATGTCGATGGGGGAGAAGAAGCGGTTGATGCCGTTGGGGGGATCGACGGTGCAGTCGGCGGGTTCGAGGTAGTAGATGCCGCACCAGGAGCAATTGGGGTGGTTGTGGACTTCGTGGTAACCGCCTTCGTGGGTGATGTGGATCCACGATTCGAATAGATCGACGGCGAGGTTGGGGACAGGGGCGCCTTTCGAGGCTTGCTGGATTAGCTTCATCACTGACTGGCCCAGCGCCTGGGCGCAAAAGTCGCGCAATGCCTGGATCTCGGGCAGGGGGTGGCTAAAGAAGTTAAAGCGGCTTTCATACAAGTTGGCTTTACGGCGGGGGGTTACCCCTGATTCGATCGGCTGTTTAGCTTGCCGTTCGATCTCGTAGCAGTGCTGGATCAGGGTTGGTTTGATCCGTGCGTGATCGGGGAATCGGGCTTCGATCAGGGGGGTGTTCCAGAGGAAGTTGGCGCTGAGTTCCATCGCGGGTTCCTATTGATGTGATTTCCGCAGGACTACGACAATGCGGTGGCATTATACTAAAGAAAGGTGGCGGCTGGACATTCGGCAGGCAATCACTAGACTTTCCGCCCTCACCGGTCGTCCTGATTGGCCGGCTTACAACAGAAGTTCCAGGAGAGATTGACGTGGCCCATTCATTGTCTGCCAAGAAGCGAGTCCGCCAGAACCTTAAAGCCCGCGCCCGCAATCGCGCGCGGAAGGAGCTGGTGAAGGACCAGACCAAGGCATTTACCACCGCCGCCGCTGCCGGCGATTTTGCGAAGGCGGAAACCGAGCTTCGGCAACTGACCCGCCGGCTGGATAAGGTTGCGGCAAAGGGGACGTTTCACAAGAACACCGCCGCCCGAAAACGCAGCCGGCTGACCAAGCGTCTGAACGTGATGCGGTCCAAGGGCACCGGTACGAAGGCCGCGACCGCCTGATCGCGGCCAAAAGCATACGCCGACCTAATTTCCCGCAAGTTTTATCGCGGCATTCGGCATCCAGGTTTTCATCGCGTAAGCGCAGTCTGACAAGACTGTGGTCGCGTAACCTGAATGCCGAATGCCGTTTCGTTTTTGGAGCCTGCCATGGCCGAACCCACCGTACTGGAAAAAATTGTCTCGCTGTGCAAACGCCGGGGATTTATTTATCCCGGCTCCGAGATCTACGGCGGCCTTAATGGCACATGGGATTACGGGCCGCTCGGGGTGGAATTGCTCCGCAACGTGAAGAACGCGTGGTGGCAGGACAATGTCTCGACCCGCGACGATATCGTGGGCGTGGATACCGCTCTGATCATGAATCGCACGGTGTGGAAGGCCAGCGGTCATGAAGATGCGTTTACGGACCCGTTGATCGACTGCAAAGCGTGTAAGGCGCGGTTTCGCGCGGATCAGATTGCTGAGAGCCAGTGCCCGAAGAAGCCCAGCAAGCGGCCGGGGGAGTTTTCCGAGTGCCAACTGACGGAGCCGCGGAAGTTCAATTTGATGTTTAAGACTTTCGTTGGGCCGGTGGAGGAGAGCGCCGACATGGTGTACCTCCGGCCTGAAACGGCGCAGGGCATCTTTGTGAACTTCAAGAACGTGGTGGATAGCACGCGAATCAAGTTGCCGTTCGGAATTGCACAGGTGGGTAAGTCGTTCCGGAATGAAATTACGCCCAAGCAGTTCATCTTTCGATCGCGTGAATTCGAGCAGATGGAGATCGAGTTTTTCTGCCATCCGAGCACGAGCGAAGACTGGTATGCGAAATGGCGGGATACGCGGTTCCAGTGGTATCGGGACATGGGCATTAAGGGCGACAGCCTGCGGCTGCGCGAGCATGATAAGGACGAGCTGGCATTTTATTCCAAGGGCACGAGCGATATTGAGTACCTGTTTCCGTGGGGTTGGGGCGAGTTGGAGGGGATTGCCCATCGCGGCGATTATGATCTCAAGCAGCACATCAAGTTCAGCGGCAAGGACCTGAGCTATTTTGATGACGAAACGAAGGAGCGCTTTGTGCCGCACGTGATTGAGCCATCGGCGGGGGCGACACGCTCACTGCTGGCGTTTTTGTGCGAGGCATATGAGGAAGAGAAGATTGTCGACGAGGATACGAAGAAGGAAGACACGCGAACGGTGCTGAGATTGCATCCGCGGCTGGCCCCGGTGAAGGCGGCGATTTTTCCATTGGTCAAGAAAGAAGGCATGCCGGAGAAGGCGCATGGGCTTTACAAGACGCTTCAAAAGCATTTCCCGGTGTTCTACGACGAGAAGGGTGCGGTGGGGCGTCGGTATCGGCGGCAGGATGAGGCCGGTACCCCATTCTGTCTGACAATCGATGGCCAGACGCTTGCGGATCAGACCGTTACCATCCGCGAGCGGGATTCGATGAAGCAGGAGCGGGTGGTGATCGACAAGGTATTGCCTTACCTGTTGGAAAGGTTGGGGGCATCGCGGTAGACTCGTGCGCGTCCCTCACGGATGAGCGGGCGATTGACCCACTTAGATGTCGGAGGCGCAGACACGGATGGCCGCGCAACTGGACATTCTGGCCCTCGAGCCTTTCTACGGCGGCCCGCGTCGGGCGATGCTCAACGCGATCCGGCGCTGTAGCCGTCATCGCTGGACAATTTTGAAGCTTCCACCCCGGCGGATGGAGCGGCGACTGGCCGCTGCTGCAAATTGGTTTGCCGAGCAGCTTTGCCGGCATTTTACGGGCGATATTGACGTTCTGTTTACCAGCGAAGCGATGAACCTGAGCAGTCTGGTTCGGCTGGTCCCGGAATTGGCCAAGCGGCCCGCGGTGGTTTATTTCCACGACAATCAGCTGCCGGACGTTGCCAGCAAGCAGGACGGGCCGTTTGATCTGATCAATCTGACCACGGCGCATGCCGCGACGGAGATCTGGTTCAATTCGAATTACCACTTGCGGACGTTTCTTGCCCGGGCGCAGGCGCTGGTGGCGCGTCATCCCGAGCTGGAGGCGACTGATTCGTTGCGGGCGGTTTCGTCGAAGGCGTTCATCGTCGCGCCGCCGACTGATCTGACGTTTACGGCGGGGGTGCGAGCGTATCGTCAGCCGCCACGAGATGCGCATACGATTTTCGTTGAGACGCGCAACGCTGACGTGAAGCTTTTGAATGCCGCTCTGGACATTCTGTCGCAAAAACGGAATTTCAAATTGATCACGGTGGGTCCGGTGGATCGGCTTTCAGATAAGTGGCAGCGTTCGACGGTTCGCGAGGCCGATGAGGTGGCTCAAGTCGTTGGGATGCTTGAATCGCAGGTTTTCTTGAGCGTGAAGCCGGCGGCGAATTTTGATTATCTGTTTATTCGGGGCATGCTTGCAGGGTGCCATCCGATGGTGCCGAACACGGGCATGTATCATGAGATTCTTCCGGAATCGATGGTAGATGCGGGGATGTTTTTGCCGACTCCAGAAGGGCTGGCGACCAAGCTTAGTGCGGCGCTGGACAATGCCGAGTTCGCGGCTCAACCCCCGGATTGGCGACGGCCATTTGCACGCCTGGATGCGATTACGGCCGCCCGGCATATCGATGAACGGTTCGATCAGATGGCGAGAGCGCGCATTTCCGCGGCATAGCGGTCGGCCGCGGCGGTTCTTCTGGCGCGTCTCATCCCCGGTTACAATCCGTCGCGAGCGAACCCAACTGCACTTCATAAGTGCGCGCGTTTCGTGGCTTGCCTACCGGATGGGAGTTATTCATGAACCGTTTGACCCGACTGCTGGCTCTTAGTTTGTGCCTGCTTCCCGCCCGGCCCATTGTGGCGGCGGAGACCGAAGCACTCTACGGGTTCACTCCCGCGAGCTCGAAGATTCAGCGGGATTGGGAAGCGAAGTTCAAGGCGATTCCGGATCCGCAGATTATGCGGGAGTCGATGAAGCGGCTGAGCGCTCGTCCGCATCATGTCGGCTCGCCTTACGACAAGGAGAATGCGGAGTGGATTCTTGGGCAGTTCAAGTCGTGGGGGCTGGATGCACATATTGAAACGTTTCAGGTGCTGTTTCCGACGCCCAAGGAGCGGGTGGTCGAGCTGGTTGGGCCGACGCACTTCACCGCGGCGTTGGCCGAGCCGGCAGTTGCCAATGATCCGACTTCAAATCAACAGTCGGAGCAGCTTCCGACATACAACGCGTACTCGATCGATGGCGATGTGACCGCTCCGCTTGTCTATGTAAATTTTGGAATTCCCAAGGACTATGAAACGCTTGAACGGCTGGGCATTTCGGTCAAGGGCGTGATTGTCATTGCGCGATATGGCAACTCGTGGCGTGGCATCAAGCCTAAAGTAGCAGCCGAGCATGGGGCTGTTGGCTGCATCATTTATTCCGATCCTCATGAAGATGGGTATGCGGTCGATGATGTATTTCCCAAGGGGCCCATGCGAAATGAGAGCGGGGCGCAGCGCGGAAGCGTAGCGGATATCCCGCTGTACCCGGGGGACCCGTTGACCCCCGGGGTGGGTGCGACGGCTGATGCGAAGCGGCTTCCGATTAAAGATGCGCCGACGCTGACAAAAATCCCTGTGCTGCCAATCTCATATGCGGATGCGAAGCCGCTTTTGGAAGCGCTTGAGGGACGGGCCGCGCCGGAGGAGTTCCGCGGCGGGCTGCCGATCACTTATCACATCGGTCCTGGGCCGGCCAAGGTCCATCTGAAGGTTCAAGCGAACTGGGACATCAAAACCATTTACGATGTCATTGCGAAGATTCCCGGTGCGGTATCTCCGGACCAGTGGGTGATTCGCGGGAACCATCATGATGCGTGGGTGAACGGAGCACAGGATCCAATTTCTGGGCAGGTGTCGCTTCTTGAAGAAGCACGGGGGATGTCTGAGTTGGTCAAGCAAGGTTGGAAGCCGGCGCGGACAATTATTTTTTGTGCGTGGGACGGGGAAGAGCCTGGGCTGCTGGGTTCAACGGAATGGGCGGAGCTTCATGGCAAGGAATTGACTCAGCACGCGGCGATATACGTTAATTCAGATTCCAATGCGCGCGGATATCTGCGCGCCGAGGGATCGCATTGCCTGGAATCCGCGCTGAACGCAGTGGCGCGGGACATAACCGACCCGGAGAAGAACGTTTCGGTCTGGAAGCGCAACCAGGCAAGACTCCTTACTTCTGAGAACGCCGAAGCGAAAAAGGAAGCACGGTCGCGCTCCGATCAGCGCATCGCACCGCTTGGGTCAGGGAGCGATTACAGCGTCTTTATCGATCATCTGGGTGTTCCTTCGATTGACCTGGGGTACTCGGGTGAAGATCCGGGTGGGATCTATCACTCTGTCTATGATGACTTCTTCTGGTACACCCATTTTTGCGACACGGAATTTGTTTATGGGCGCGCACTTGCGCAAACGGCGGGGTTGATGGTGATGCGGTTTGCGGATGCGGATGTGTTGCCGTACGAATTCACGAATTTCGCGGACACGATGCACAAATATGCGGCAGAGGTAAAGAAGCTTCTGGCGGATAAACAGGATGCAGTGCGCGATTTGAACCAATCCATCGACCAGGGGTTATTTGACCTGGTTTCGGACCCTCGGCGACCGATTGGCGCACCGCCCCGCGAGGTGATCCCGCTATTTATCAACTTTGCCCCGTTAGACAATGCATTGGCGGCGCTCGACGCCGGGGCGGCGCATTATGGGAAGGCCGCTAAAGCGTTTGGAAATCAATCCTCGGCACCCGGCGCGCTTGCTGAGCTTAACGGGCATCTGATTCAGGCCGAGCGATCCTTGATTAGTGCCGAGGGGCTGCCGCGCCGGCCCTGGTTCAAACACCTTATTTATGCGCCCGGCTTCTACACGGGCTACGGGGCGAAGACGCTGCCGGGCATTCGCGAGGGCATCGAGCAAAAGCGGTATGAGGAAGCCGAGGCCGAGGTGACGCGTGTTGCGCGCGTCGTAGGTATTTATGCCGAGGCGCTGGAGCGGGCGGCCAAGGAGCTTGAGTCCATCGTTCCGCGGTAAATGATGTGGCGTTCGGGGGACTCTCATGTCGATAAGACAAGTGGTGTCGGGGTGGACAATCCGTGTCAATCACCGTGCGCACGTTCATTCCAGCTGTCATAAAAGAAAATTACTTGACTGATTGATCAAGGATCGGCCACCCACGCCTGGGGGCATCGTGGGCTCAATCCCCCGCGATGCGATACACCTCACATTCGAGCACCCCATCGTAGACAATTCACAAGTTGTTGGTTTTTTTCGCTAAGTGATGGTTATTTTCGCGTTTGCGCTTCAAGCGCCCCAAATTGCTCGGGAGCCCAAGAATTTTATTTCATTTTTCAGGGCAACCCCGCTTGGATTTCAGTTCCGATAAGCCGATACCGCACATCGTCAGGTGCGAAGACTTGCGGGTCGATCCGGTTGTGCATCCCCGTTTCGCAAGTTTTCTTTGTCCAGCAAAGTTTAAATCCGCCAAGTTCTAATTTGGCGTTAGACAGTGTCCGACCGCCTTAAGTAGCCAGGTGGTGGGATCATCCTCTGAGGAGAAAAACGATGAGCAAGCGATCCCAGAAGTCGAAGAATGCCGCGGTGAAGGAAAAGCAGCGGCAGCATGCCAAGATTGTCGAAGCCGTCGAAGCACGATGCTTCCTGTCTGCCGTCCCCACGCCCGATCACGTCGTGATCGTCGTTGAGGAGAACCACAGTTACGATGAGGTTATCGGCAACAGTCAGGCCCCATACATCAACGGCCTGGCTAACGCCGGCGCTGCGTTTACGAACTCGGTTGCGGTCGATCACCCCAGCCAGCCCAACTACCTCGCGTTTTTTTCCGGCTCTGAGCAGGGAATTAGCGATGACAACCTGACGCCCAAATTCAGCGGCGCCAATCTGGCCTCGTCATTGATCGCCGCTGGAAAAACCTTCGGCGGCTACTCACAGGGTCTGCCTTCCACCGGGTCGCTGGTTGAAACTTCAGGCGCGTACGCCCGGAAGCACAATCCCTGGTCGGACTTCACCAATGTACCGACCTCGGCGAACATGCCTTTCACGAGCTTCCCGTCTGATTTCACGAAGCTGCCGACGGTGTCCTTCGTCGTGCCCGACATCAATAACGACATGCACGACGGAAGCGTGAACACCGGCGACACCTGGCTGAAGAACAACATCGGCGCCTATGCAACCTGGGCTCAGAGCCATAACAGTCTGCTGATTGTGACGTGGGACGAGGATGATGGTTCGCAGTCGAACCAGGTCCCGACCATCTTCTACGGATCGATGGTCAAGCCAGGGACGTATAGCGAGCCAATCGATCACTATAGCGTTCTCCGCACTGTCGAGGATATGTATGGGATCACGCGTGTTGGCGCCAGCGCCAGCGCCACGACGATCTCCGATGTCTGGCAGACGTCAGTTACAGTCCCGATCATCCCGCTGTCTGATTCCGTTGCCGGCACCACCGCTGCCGACACGATCACGCTGACACAGGATGCCGACCATCAGCATATTGACTGGACGATGGGTACGACGACGGGTCAGATGTTGATCAATGATGCAAAGGGGCTGACGATCGCGGGCAATGGCGGCTCAGATAAGATCGCTCTTAACTACGCGAATGGGAATCCGCTGCCCAATTTGGTGAACCTCACCGGCACCTTCACGATCAATGGCCTTCAGGGGACCAGTCCGCTTGCCGGGACCAAGCTTAACATCAACACCAGCACGGTGTACCTTGCGTATGCCAATGCGGCCAGCGATCCAATGCCGTCGATTCGCACGGCACTGAAGACGGGATATAACAACGGGCATTGGAACGGGGCCACTTCATCGACGGCCGGCACGATTGTTTCGGCAAATGCAGCAATCTCGCCGACCACGATGAGCATTGCATATTCTGATTCATCCGACGGGACAGGGAGCAACACGGTCGCCAATTCGATCTGTCTGCAATACACCAAAATCGGCGATGTCAATCTGACGGGCGCCGTTGGCGCGTTCGGCCTCAACGCGGTTCTCGCAAATTTCAACCACATGACGGGCGGAACCTGGACCAACGGCGACTACAACTTCGATGGACGGGTTGACGTCTTCGACCTCAACTTGCTGCTTCCGAACTACAATAGCCAGTCACAATCCACCACCGGCACAGGAACGACCACCGGGACTGGTACGGGCACTGGAACAACGACTGGCACGGGGACGACGACCGGAACCGGGACTGGAACCAGCACGGGAACTGGGACCACTACCGGAACAGGCACAGGTACCGGGACGGGAACAGGCACCGGGACGGGTACAGCCACCGGAACAGGCACCGGAACCGGGACGGGCACAGGCACCGGTACGAGCACTGGAACCGGGACCGGGACGGGCACGGGCTCAAGCTCCGGAACCAGCAGCGGAACAAGCAAGGGCTCTATTACCGCGGTGTTGAATTCCGCGCCTTCCAACATCACATGGTCCGCTCCGATCGTCATCACCAAGGGTGGCACCTACACGGGCAACTGGCAGAGCACCAATGCCGGCACCGCGGCAATCACCATCCAGACGAGTGATCCGGTCATCATCATCAATTCGAATATTCAGAGCCGCGGAAATCTGATCGAGACGGGCGTGAGCCATGTGAACCTCACGGTCAAGAACAGCAGCGGCTGGGCATTGAATCCGAATGTGCGCGGCAAGTCGCCCGGACGGTTCCTTGATGCCGAAAACTTTGACAATCTCGACATTGAGAACAACACGATGGTGGGAACTGCCGGGATCGAGATGGGTTACTATGCCGGTAACGGCACTACCTCGAACACGGTCAAGATTCTCAAGAACAACGCGCTCAACATTGATGGGCGATGGTCGGATGGCAGCGGCGGGTATCAAACCAATGCCGCGGCTAACGACTATGTCCAGTTCGCGCAGTTTAACGCCAGCCACAACATGCCCGGCGTTGAGATTGCCTGGAACCAGGTGGTCAATCAGCCTGGTCAGAGCCGTCCTGAAGACAACATCAGCGTCTTCCAGTCCAGCGGCACCGCCTCCAGCCCGATGCTGATCCACGACAACTACATCCAGGGTGCTTATCCCGCGGATGCGGCCAACGATGGCTCGTTCACCGGTGGCGGCATCATGGTTTCGGATGGCAATACCGGTAGCGCTT
Source organism: Tepidisphaeraceae bacterium (assembly GCA_036794395.1). GTDB lineage: Bacteria > Planctomycetota > Phycisphaerae > Tepidisphaerales > Tepidisphaeraceae > DASXMX01. Next base: position 21,623 of record DAIRGS010000043.1, read on the forward strand.
CGACCGATACCGGTCACGTGCGTGCGTACAATAACGTGGTGATCAATACCACCAACTACGGCATTGCTGTCAGCTCGGGTCAGGACAACGCGGTGTACAACAACATCGTGATCTCGTCGGGCTTGCTTCCGGGCGGCCAGAAGCCGGCCAGCCAGAATGTCGGAATCTACGTCTGGAACCAGAGCGGTGACCCGTTCTTCCAGAAACCTCAGGTTTACGGCAACACGGTGGGCTGGAACGGCCAGAGCGGCCGCAACGATGAATGGACACCCGATGCCACGGGAGTCAGCGATACGTCGCTCTCAGGTTCGATTACCTCGGCCACCGAGACGCAGTATTACAATGTGTGGGTCCAACGCGTGACAGCGGCGGGCTACACAGTCGGTGCTTAAGTGAGTGCTTCCGGGCCGGCGCGGGCCGGCAGGGTGCGAAGTCCTCGGCGGGAGCCTTCAGCGGTGGAGGCTCCCGCTTCTTTTTTCCCTCAAAAAGCCCATTCAGAGATTCACCGCAGAGTCGCAGAGGTCGCAGAGAAAATTCAGGGCAGAGTGTAAGGGGGAATGCGCAAGTCCTTCCATTTTGGGGATTTGTGTATTTGGTTCTCGGCGTTCTCTGCGTCTCTGCGGTGAACTTCCTCTATCAGGGCAATAAATCTTTCCACCTCTCGACCATCCTTTCAGGCGGCCAAGACCGCCGCCGTTTAAAGGATTCAATTGAAAGAGAGGCTCGTATGCTTTGGAAAGTGATCAAATTGGGTGCAATTACGACCGGCGGCGCTGCCATGCTGGGCGGATTGGCCCTGGGCACGGATCTGGGAAGCTACGTTCGGACCTCGTTTCACGAGGTTCGCTCGTCGGTCAAGGACAACATTCCGGTGGAGTTTGAACTTCGCCGGGCACGTAACCTGCTCGATGGGGTTGGCCCCGAACTCCATCAGAACATCCGGCTCGTTGCCGAGCAGGAAGTGGAGATCACCAATCTCAAGGGCGACCTCCAGCAGGGTCACCAGAACCTTGATGCCGAAAAAACCCGCATTGAGAAGCTCCGCAACTGCCTGATGACCCAGAAAGCCACCTTCGAGTTTGGCGGTCTGGATTACACCCGCCCGCAGTTGACCCAGGAATTGAGCCGGCAGTTCACGCACTTCAAGGAAGCGGAAGTTTCGCTGGCGGCAAAGACCGAGCTGCTTTCCAGCCGCGAGAGATCATTGTCGGCTGCGATGGAAGCCATGGAATCGGCCAAGGCCCAGAAGGCAACCCTCGAGGCCCAGATCGAAGGCCTTGAAGCTCAGTATCGGCTCGTGCAGGCTGCGTCAAAGGGAACACAGGTTCTTGTCGACCACAGCCGGCTGGCGCAGGCTCAGCAAGTGGTGGGCGACATCCGTAAGCAACTCGCCGTTGCCGAGCATGTGCTGGCACATGAAGCCAAGTTCACCCAGGTGGTTCCGCTCGATGTCGTCACTGAGAAAGATCTGCTCACGCAGGTCGATCAGCACTTCAACAGTGGCATCGCGCAGGAAGACAAGCCTAAGGACGACAAGTCTAAAGATGCCGAAGCCCGCGCTGGCAGCTACTGATCGCCCCTCGCCCGAGCCCTCTTGCCGGCCCCTCTCCCGATCGGGGAGAGGGATTTTCCAGGGATAAACGTCATGACCGTCATAACCTTTAATCCCTCGCATGTGATGCCGGCAGAAGCTAGTGAGCGCCTGTCCTTAATGGTAGAACTAACGCTCTTGCGGCGGCGAATGGTGCGCGATCTGGAGCAGTTCCTCGCCATCGAGCTTTCCAATCCCTGCCGTGCCTCGTTGAGGCTTGATCGCAAGGCTCGTTTCGGGGCGCCACTCGCCGCATCCAGTTCCGTCAGTCCGGAGTAATAGCCGTGCTGCTGATTCGACTCAAACAATGCGAAGTGGCGCTTGCCGGCGGGCGTCTGGAAGAGGCCTGTGGACTGCTTGCAGAACCTGCTCTTCGCGCCCATCGTCGCGGCCAGGAATTGCTGAGCAGCGTGAGCAAGGCGCTGGTGGGGCGCGGCCGCACTCATCTGGCGGCTGGTTCGCTAACAGCCGCCGCCGAAGATGCGGACCGAGCCGCGGGCCTGGGCGGGAATCTCGCTGAAGTGGTTCAACTTCGCCGTGCGGTGAGCACGGCAATGTCGGAACAGCGGAAGGCCAGCCAACTCCGCGATCACGTGATTGCCACCGCCCGCCGTCATGCCGACGCCGGGCAGATTACGATCGGCCAGCAGATGATCGCTGACATCGCGGTGGTCGGGGATCATGCCGAAATCCTGAAGCAAGATCTCGTTGCCCGGCGCGCATCGGTCGACTCCGCAGTTGAGAAAGCTACCGCCGCGCTCAAGTCTGACGACTGGGAGGCTGCGATCGACCACGTTGCCCGCCTGGATCGAACTTCACGATGTGAGCAGCCTGTTCGCGAGATTGTCGGCCGGATAAATCAGGTTGTGATGGAGCAATGCACTGATGCGATCAATTCCGGCAGGCTGGATGTTGCTTCCTCTCTGCTTGCGCGTTTGAACCATCTTCCATCACAATCTTCGGAAGCCGAAACACTTCGTCGCGTACTGATGCAGTGCCGCGAGGCATTTGATGCCATCGGCAAAGGCGACCCGGCCATTGCGGAACTGTCGCTGCGGGCATTGCTGCCTCTTGTTCCGCGCGCCAAGTGGCTTTCAACCGCGGTGGAGCAGGTTCGTACCCTCCGCGAGGCCACCGAAGAGCTTAGAACGGGCCCTCTTCGCCTTGCGGCGGTTGATACTGTTGCCACACTAGCGCCGGCTCGCGTGTTGCCGCCACCGCTTCCGCGTCCGCAGGCCAAGCCAATGCCCGCGACCGATGTCATCCTGCATGTTGATGGGGCCGGGGGCTTTCGTGTGATCGATCGACCGATCGTTACGATTGGCCCGGTGAGCTCGAGCCGTCCGGTTGATGTTCCGTTGATGGCGGATGCGATGCTCCCGGTGATCACAATTGCACGGTCGGAAGATGATTATTTTCTACACGCGGTGCAACCGGTGCTGGTGAATGACAAGCCCACCACGAGCACGCTGCTTTCCAACGGCGATCGCATCGGGCTGGGACCTCGATGTCGAATTACTTTTCGGCGACCCAGCCCGGCAAGCTCTTCGGCGGTGCTCGATCTTTCGGGGACTCGCCTGCCGCAGGCGGATGTCCGCCACATTATTCTGATGGATCGCGAGATGATTGTGGGTCCAGGGGCGGCGGCTCATGTTCGCTCGGATGAACTGGATGCTCCTGCTGTGATTCAGCGTCGTGACGGCCGACTGATCTGCCGTAATCAGGGAATCTCCACCGAACTCACGCCGGGCACCCACGTGAAGGTCGGTCCGATCGGGTTGGTTGTCGCGAAGGAGGCGTAACCGCCATGTCTGCCACTACTACCGTTCACGAAACCGCTCAGGGGATCGATTCGCCGCCTGTTCGCGGATACCAGTACAAGCACGGCGACCGCCCGCTCGATGGGTATGTCATTCAGCGGGGCGCGGGGCGCGGGGGCTTTGGGGAAGTTTATTACGCCATCAGCGACTCGGGCCGCGAGGTAGCCCTCAAGCTCATCACCACCTATGAGCAGATCGAGCTTCGCGGCATCTCGCAGTGCATGAACCTCAAGAGCCCGCACCTGGTCACGATTTTTGATGTCCGGTACGGGACGGATGGCCGCCCATGGGTCATTATGGAATACATTGGCGGCCCGTCGCTCCGCCAGCTTCTTGATGCTTCGCCTTCGGGCCTGGGCACGCAAAAGGCCGCGTTTTTCCTTCGCGAAATCGGCAAGGGCCTCAGCTATCTGCACGAGTGCGGCATCGTTCATCGCGATCTGAAGCCGGCTAATATTTTCTACGAGAACGGCACCGTCAAAATCTGCGACTACGGGCTTTCCAAAGTCATTAGCACCAGCCATCACTCAGGCCAGACGGTCACCGTGGGCACGGTCCATTACATGGCTCCGGAAATTGGGGCGGGTAACTACGACCGCGGCATCGATATTTACGCGTTGGGGGCTTTGCTCTTTGAGATGCTCACCGGGCAGGTTCCGTTCTTTGGCAGCTCGACCACTGAAGTCCTCATGAAGCACCTCAGCAGCGAGGTGGATACCAGTGCGGTGGAAGAGCCGTTCCGAACCGTCGTTCGCAAGGCGATGGCCAAAAACCCGGCAGATCGCTATCAGAGCGTGCAGGAGATGGTCGAAGCGGTCTTCGGGTCAGAGCATGTTCGCAACAGCGTGTCGGCGTTTTCGCCGGATAGTCTGACGATGGTGGCGGGCTATGCGGCCCAAAAGGCCGCTCATGTGCAGGGCGCGGATACCTTTACGCCATCCGATACTCCGGCGCCGGCGACCGGGAAGCCCTCGTGGCAGTGCGATCGATGGGGTCGCATGGCGGGCGTGATGGACCGTGTTGCCGCGAAAAAGGGGGAATTTGCAGCGGCGTTTGGGGCGAAGGCAAACAAGTCACCCGATTTCGTCGATCCGTTCCGCAGCACCGTTGGCGATCCGTTGCGGTTCTGGCATCGGATCGTCTTGTCTGGAATTGCCGTGTGCATGGTCGGCATGGTGGGGGGGCTGGTTGCCGATCACGAAAAAGGTCCGTCTGCGTTCGTCGCGCTGATGGCTACCGGCTGGGCAACGGGCATGGCGATGGTTGCCTGGTACTTCATCGCACCGGCGCTCCGCAATGAATCCGCCTGGTTGACCCGCCTCGCCATCGGTGGGACGGCGGGCATCGGTTCGATCATATTCTCTCTGCCGTTCTGGGATACGCTGCACATGAGCGGTACGGCGCTTGCGATCTTTGGCGGTTTCGTCCTGATGAATTGGCGGGAAAGGCTTTCGGCGAACCGGCCGGAGCGCGTCGTTTTGTGGAATGTCATTGCCGGCGCTCTGTTGGGCTTCGTATTGAGCGCCATGTTTAACGGTAATCCGCCGCTGGCGGCGGTGGTGCTTGCCGGGACAAGCCTCGCGGCAGGGATTGCCGCACCGTGGTCCCGTGGAAATCGTGGGGGGGCGTTTCCTGTTTCTCCGGCCCCATCGCCCAAGCCCTTGACGCCGACGCCACCCATGCCGCAACCGATTCCAATGCCTTCGGGCGAACCTCGAATTCAACAGCCAGTGAGCCCGCCCATGATCCCACCACTTCCCCAATTTCGCACGTATTCCCGGCGCGTTCCGCGGGCCTTTCGTGGAATCTGGCTTGCAGCGTTCGTCGGTTTTGCGACGCTCGGGCTATTCCTGTTGATGATGATGCTCACCGTCCGTGTTCAAGACGATGAACGTGCGTTGATGTGCGGGTTTGGCACGGGCGCACTCATCTTCGCCGCGTTTGCGCTGCGTCGCAGCCGGCGGATGTTCCACGATGGTCCGTGGGAATACTTCTTCCGACCGATGATTCAATTGTTGTGCGTGCAGGCGATCCTGGTCTCAAGCTCGATTCTGCTCTTCGGCCGGATCCACGACAATGACATGCCGCCGGCAATCTTCTTTATCGTGTTCCCGACCATTGTCCTCTTCGTCCTTACCTTCTTTACCGGTCGTGGAGGTTCTATGACTCAACCACCCCCAATTCCCGCGGCTCTTCCATCAACCTACGCTCCTTCAAACTATTCGATGACTGTGGGAGGTGTGGTGCTTGGATTCGGCCGAATCGTGTTCAACGTGGTTGGCTCTTTGGTTCTGACGTTTTCGCTGCTGATGGCGTTGGCAGTCGTTACCAATCTCCCTGGGTTGTTTGAGTCGGGGTTGGTTGATCCGCAATTTCCGCGCGATATGGAGAAGGCGTTTGGCACGCCGCACTGGCCGCGGATTATGGTTCAGATTGGCGCCACGATCTGCTTCGTCAGCGCGATGATTGCTTCGGGCCTGCTGCTGTTGCCTCGGCGGCACGTGGGTGCGGCTCACATGTTCCGCGCTATCGTTGGAATTGGCGTGCTCTTCGGTGGGATCATGGTTTTGGGTCATGGACTGCCTGATTGGGGCTACGTCAGCCAGAGTAATGCGCCGGGAGTGAATCTGGATCTTTATCTTCAGTCGGTCAGGACGCCGAACGTCTTCCTTGGCGGGGCGATGTCCATGTTCGGGATTTTCGTGCTGCTTTGGCCCGCCCGCCGGCGCACGGCTGCGCCGCAGGTGAACTACAACTTCAGCCCGGTCATGCAACAAGAGCCGCAAATTCATCATCCGGCGTGAAAACATTGTGATGCAGGTCTCGACGCCTGCAATTCACGTGACGCCAGTCTGAAAGATTTAAAGCGAAACAATCATGCGCCGCATTCCCTCAATCCTCCTGATCATCGCCGTGTGCATCGCCGCGGTGGGTATCCGCAGGCATCGCGTTCAGATCCAAAGGGCGGCTTCCCAGCCGATGCCGATCGCGGAAGAGTCCACGGATGTCGCGTCGACGCTTCGAGCGATCAGTGCTTCGGAAGTGGATGCCCCGACCAAAGGCTGGGCCACGCGTTTTGTCGATTACGTCAACGATCATCCTGGGCGTGAGTGGGTGGTGGGACACTGTGAGAAGCCGGCCCTCTCCGAAGCCGAAGCCGCGGATGCGGCGCGAACCGATGCCGCTCGAAAGCTGTACCCGTTGGTCATCCGTCGATTGCACGCACGAGGCTCCGACGCCAGTCTCGTCAAAAATCTGATTGGCCAGGATGTCCGCGATGCCCGGCTCGAATCTGATCGCTTCGCCGAGCAATTCACCCGCCCTTACGGTCAAGTGTGGGCCGAGTCGGTGTTGCTCGATGTCTCGTCGAACCGTCTCGATCCCATGATCGACCGCTACCGGCAGCAAATTGATTTCCGCCATCTTCAGACCCGGCGTCATGCAGCAGTCGGCGGTTTCATTATTGTGGCGACGGCGCTGCTCTATCTGTTGCTCAACTCCGTCACCAAGGGCTACTTTACAACGCGTCTTCGTTTCGCCGCGACCGTCATCGCGGCTGCCGTGCTGATCTTGCTGATATGAGGGGAAATACAAAATGTGCCACAGATGGACACTGCGCCGCAGAGCCGCGACCAAAGAGAAGAGATGCAACCACGGAGCGGCTGTGTTAAAGGTCAAGGGCCTTGACCAGATTTAGTTGGTTCCATGAAAGATTGTCGCGAAGCATTGCATTGAGCAGAGCAAGTAGCTTTCGCATGCAGGCGACAATCACGACTTTGTTAAGCTTCCCGGTCTTCTTCAGGCGGTCCGCGAAGATCTTGATGACCGGGTTGAAACGGATGGCGGCGATGGTGGCCATGTACAGTACTGAGCGTATGGAGGGCCGGCCGCCGCGGATGGCCCGCTTGCCTTTCATCTTGCCCGAATCGTGGTTGAAAGGCGCCACGCCCACCAGCGCGCTGATGCTTCTGCGGCCTGTGGAGCCCAGTTCGTTCAACTCCGCCAGGAGTGTGGAACTGAGGACCGAGCCAACGCCGGGAACAGACTGCAGGAGCTTGTCGATGGAGTTGAAGTCGTCATCGGAATCGATGAGCGTACGGATCTGCTTGTCGAGGTTCTCGATCTGTTTTTTGACGGTCGCAAGGACGGCGTCGATGGCCTTGAGGACGGACTTGCTGGAGATGCCATGGCGGCGGTTGGTCTGCTCGGTACGGACGTGGGTGAGCTGTCGGCGGCAGGTGACCAAAGCTTGCAGTTCGCTCTGATTTGCCGAGCGTTTGGCAGTCAATCGCGGCGAGGCGAGCCTGGCGAATTCGGCCAGGACGTGGGCGTCGATCTTGTCGGTCTTGGCCAGAATGCCCAGGCCCTTGGCAAAGTATCGGACATGGCCGGGGTTGACCAGGGCGACCGGGAAGTCGGCCTCCAACAGAGCGTCAAGCAGGGGCTGTTCGAGGCCGCCCGTCGCTTCAATGACGATCAGTGTTGGATCGGCCATGCGCAGCAGATCGATGATCTGACGGAACCCATCAAGGGTATTGTCAACGGTAAGAAGCGCCTTGGAATCGGAACGGGCCAGGTCCAGTTTGTCCTTGGCAACGTCGATGCCGACGAAGAGGGAACAAGTGGCTTGAGAAGCGGGTCCGGTCATGCGTGCGTCCCTGTCTTGCAAATGCGAGCGTCCCGCATGTTTGGGGAGCTCATACGGCTGTTCGGGCGAAGCGACACGGGACCGGCTTGGACCTTGCTCCGTGACGGCCGTGGTGGGCCGAGGCACGATCGGTCGTGGGCCGGTCGCCGTGTCCGCATGGCTCCTCGCTGCGCTCCTCACCATGCGGACACGGCGGGAGGAAGTAGAACGCTTCAAGGTGCTTTTGAACATACAAGGCACCGAGACACGGAGGCGCGCTAGACGGTTTGAGGCTAATTTGGAATGGGCATGGAAGAGATAAAACCACGGATAGCACGGATGCCACGGATGGGACCAACGTTTTTTCTGTATCCGTGATATCCGTGTAATCCGTGGTTCAATCCAAGTCGCCAAAAACCCGCGCAGGCCGCGAAGAATTGGACGGTTGGCAGTGCAGATGAAAAGACGTGCGGCACCGAATGAGACTTACCTCGGGAGCGTGACAATGAAGCGCTGTGTAGCCCTCGGAATCATGGCGGTATTGTTTGCCGGCTCTGCTTGGGGGCAGGAAGCGAAAAAGCTGGCGGCGGCCGAAGCCGCGAAGGCGGAGAACGAGACCCGGTATCTGGCCTTTCAGATCTTCACCTACGGTCCCAATCCGATCATCGCCACCATGGGGGAGGGGACGAACCCACAACCGGCCCGGTTCCCGGACAAGGCGGTGCTTCGCAACTACATTGCGGACATCAAACAGCGGATCGGGACCGTGGGCGACCGGCAGACCCGGCTGGCAGTCATGTTGGGGCCGCTCAGCTTTGATCATGGTGATGCGGAGGCCACCCAGTTCATTGAACTTGGATTTGAACTGGCCCTTGAGACCAATGTGGCCGTCGGGTTTCATATCGATGATTCCATGTTCTGGGCGAGGCGAAAGGATCTGTGGAGCGATCCGAATAACGTGGAGGCCCTGGACTGGGATGGGACTCCATGCACGGGCCGACGCCTGGACTGGGGAAAGGAACCGTCCGCTGCGCCACCGCAAATGTGTTTCAACAGCAAGGCGATCCAGCGGGAGGTGCAGCAGCGCTCCGCCCTGATAGGCAAGGCCATCCAGGCCGGCGTGAATCGGCTGCACCAGCTCGAAAGGCCTGAGATGTTTGCAGGAGTGATTGCCGGATCGGAGACCGAGATCGGGCAGGATTTCAAGACGGGCAAGTATCTCGGATATCGCGCTCTGCTCAATCGGGGCTTCAGTCGCGAACATCCGCCGCAGGACATGGATCTTGAGCGGGAGAAGGTCGTCCAGGAATTCATCGAATTATGGACGAAAGGACTCGCCGACGCCGGTGTCTCTCCGCAAAAAATATACTCCCACACCTGCTTCCTCTCGCGCCGCGCATTCAACGGCGACGATAAGGAGATCACCTATATGAAACGCAAAGGGGAGATCACCTATTCGCAGCACAATCACTTTGCGCCTCCGTCCGTGGCGTTCGGGAAATATCACCGGCCTGGTTTTTCGACCTATCCGCAGGGGGGCCTGTTCGAGGACATTTACGAGGAAGTGGCCAAGCACCAGCAGGTGGGCTGGGCATCCTGCGAGGGGACCAATATGCAGCCTGCAAGCGGACCCGGACAATCGGGCATGGGCATGGAAACTTACCTGGCAAAGATGTTCAACCACGGCGCCACACTGACCACCCTCTTCTCCTGGGGAATTGGGGGCGAGGCGATGAGGGAGAAGATTGGTTTCCGCGTGGTCACCGAGGGCGAAGAAGCCCTGCAGGCATATCGCAAGTTTCTCAAGGGCGTCCCGCTGATCGAAGGTGAGACGGTAGCCTCGCTCACGGATCGCCTGCCGCCCAAGATTCATCAAATCCAAAAGGAACTACCTGCGTGGATCCAAAAGACCGGCAACAATGATGCCGCTGCGCTCATGCAGCAACTGCAAGCACAGCTGAAAGCCAAGAATTTCGAGGAGGTCGAGAAGACAGCTGACTTAATTCTGAAGATGATGGGCGAGCAACCTTGAAGCTTGAATCGAGAAAAGGAGATACCAAAGACCGAGCGCGATTGCGTGCTTCGTGGCATGGGCTTCCAGCCCATGATCGCGGGAGTTGACGACCAGCGACGGGTTAGATTTGGGAAAACCAAGTTTTGACAGTTGGACAACCTTTTGGATTCATCCCCAGAAAAAAGTCCGGTTAAGGCGAGTTGGTTTTCCCACGTCTCACCCGGTGCCGGACCCGAAGCATTCCCAACCACGGCCTGGAAGGCCGTGCCACGAAAAAAGCAGTTGCGCGGAATCGCTCCCGGTCAGTTAGTGCTTCTGTGGATTGGCCCCTTCCTTGTTTTCTCCGTGATCTTGGTGAACCGAATTCGAAGCGACGAACAGCAAAATGGCGGAATGGACTGAAGCCGAGCGGTATTTGCTCGAACAGATTCGTCAGGGGAATCAGGGCGCATGGTCGCAGCTCGTTGAGCGGTACCAGGGCCGGCTGCTGGCATTTGCGCGCCGGCGTGCGCCGAAATCTGCGGATCCTGAGGACCTTGTTCAGGATACGTTCCTCCTCTTTCTTCGAGGCCTGGGCAGTTATCGCGGCCAGGCGAGCGTTGAAACGTATCTGTTCCTGATCCTTCGCCGGCGGATCATCGAGCTGCTTCGCGTCCGGCGGATGAACCTCTGCCAACTTCCCGATTCCACCGACGGCACGGAATCCCGCTCGGATAACTTTGTCGCGCCCGATCCGACCGCGAGCTGGTACGTCCATCGCGACGAGCAACGCGAAGCCGCCCGGCTTGCACTCACTTCCGCCCTTGGTTCCCTGGTGGAGAATCTTCATTCTGAACTGAATTTCCGCGACCTTCAGATCCTTGAGCTACTCTTTTATGCGCAGTGGCCGAATCGCGATATCGCCGCGAAGCTTGGTGTTGGGGCGGAGCATGTGGCGATGGTCAAGCACCGGTGGCTCAAGCAGGCGCGGGATCGGGTTGCGCATCAGGATCGGGTGACCCACGCGGAACCTGCGATGCCGGACCCGACATCGTTTGACTCACTTCTTACGGAGATTTGGGAAGATCAGCGTCCCAGTTGCCCCAAGCGCTCCACGATCGGCGGGTATCTTCTGAATACTTTGGACGAGCCGTGGCAAACGTATGTGGATTTCCATCTCAAAATGCTTGGGTGCTCATTTTGTAAAGCCAATCTTGAGGACTTGCAGAAGCAGACCAAGGTTGATCCGCAGTCGTTGCGGCGTCGGATTCTTCAATCGACGGTTGGTTTTTTGACGCGGCCGTGAGGGGAACGCGGATTGAAGATTTGAGATTTGAGATTTGAGATTTGAGATTTGGGATTGGGAGGTGCCTGGCATTCGCCCTTACCCTGGCCCGCTCGCGGGCAGTCGCCAGTTTCGCTCACTTCTCCCGAGGGGAGAGGGGGAAAGAGGGTGGGTCGAACCGGGGGCGGCACTTCGGCAATTAAGAACATTCACTTACTTGACCACCAGCCGCACCTTCTTCTCTGCCGTCGCGATGCGGGCTGTTGCTCCGGAATTGAACTCTAGAAAATCTGCCTCTACGCCGTCGCTGAAAATGACTCCGCCGGCGGACATCAGCGATTCGATGACGAGCTCTTTACCGGCGTCGACGGTTCCGGCGACGACGCTGGCGGCGGAAGTGCGGCTTACGAAGGGTTCTCGGACTACAAACACGAGCCGGGGGTCTTCCCAGGATAATTTCATGGGAGTGGGCTGGTTGTGTTTTCCGAAAACGTCGCCGATTCCGGCGACCATGTTGAAGACGCTCGACAGCCAGCCGGTGCTGCCGGCCCCGGTTGATACCAGGACACCGCTGGAAGATTGCTCTTCGGATCGTGGTCCGTCGGCAATGCGATACCGCGCCGAAACGTGGGACTTCATTCCGATGAACAAGTCATTGAACGCCAGGAGGCGCTGTCCATCGGTCAGGCGGGCCTCGGCCAGCGTGACTTCGCGGTGGCGGGCCTTGCCGTTAATCGCGGACATTACCGCGGCGCGGGTTTCGTTCACCTTAAACGGCAGCAGCACTCCATCGATTCGGCTCGGATCTGGATTCACCGCGATGATCGGCAGGCCGAGGGCGTATTTGGCGGTGTTAGCGACGAGGCCATCCTGGCCGAGCGTTACGACGATATCGTCGGGGCCAAATACAAAATTCGGGACGAAATCCCGATCGATCGACAGCACCGGCATTCCGAGTTCCTGCAGGTTGAGTGTTTCCCGCACCTGCTCGGCGGCCGCGTCGTATTGGCGATCTTCCTGCTCCAGTTCATCGAACACAGCCGCGGTTTCGGCTTTTGCGGGCACGGCGCTGCTCC
>DAIRGS010000270.1:0-9483 GCA_036794395.1 Tepidisphaeraceae bacterium
GACTTACATCGACCGGTGAAGTGGTTGGCAAGGCGATCGAGCAGTCGATGGAGCAGGTACGCATCGGGTGGGTAACTCCTCCCGGAGCGCCTGTCGAGCCGGCCGCACATTGAAGAGGTATGAACTCGAACGATTGAGCAGACGAAATGGCAGATGATACGGGCGATAAAACAGAAGCACCCACCCCCCGGCGAAGAGCCGAAGCGCGGGAGCAGGGGAACATCGCCCGGAGCCAGGACCTTACCGTCGCCCTCATGCTGCTGGGCGTGATGATCACCCTCAATTCGACAGGCCCGCGACTGGTGAATGTCCTGAAGATCCTCCTTCATTCGATGCTCAGCGCGGAATCACTTTCGGATTTCAGTGGCCGTGGTGCGACCAACGGCGCATTGCATGCGGTTTATGCAGCAGGGGCGGCGCTGGCGCCGCTTCTCATCGCGGTGATGGTGATCGCATGCGTGTCCAACATTGTGCAGGTGGGAATCAACTTCAATCCGCAAAAATTGATGCCGAACCTGGCGGCGCTGAATCCAACACGCGGCTTCGGCAAGCTTTTCAGCAGCCGCAGCCCAATTCAACTGGGCATGAGCGTCATCAAGATGGCGATTCTCAGTATGGTCGCTTATTCCGCTCTTCGTAATCGCATGGGTCAGGTCGCTTCAGTCCAGAAGCTCGACTTCCTTCAAATCTTTGGGTTGAGCGCTTCACTTGTTTACTCGATCGCGATGCGCGTGGGGATTGCCATGTTGATTATCGCAATCATCGACTATGCCATTCAAAGGTGGCGTCATGAGCGCGATCTCCGCATGAGCAAGCAGGACGTTAAGGAAGAGATGCGCCGCATGGACGGCGATCCCAAGATCAAGCTGCGCCGCCGCCAGATCGCCATGACGAACCTGCGGCGCAAGCTCAAAAAGGATGTTCCCACTGCCGATGTGGTGGTCACCAATCCAACGGAATTCGCGATCGCACTGAAGTACGACTCCAAAGCGATGCATGCCCCGCGCGTGATCGCCAAGGGCCAGGGTCTGATCGCCCAGCGCATCCGCGAAATTGCCATTGAGGCTGGAGTACCGATTCTCGAGCGCAAGCCCCTGGCGCGGGCGCTCTACAAGCTGGTGGAGGTTGGACAGGAAATCCCAGAACAGTTCTACGCCGCCGTCGCGGAAATTCTGGCATACGTTTACGAACTTTCAGGCAAAGGCAGACAACGACAACCGGCTTAAACGAAGGACAAGAAATGCATCGCACAGTTTCTACTCAGCACTCAGCACTCAGCACTCAGAATTGACTTATGGCCTCGATCGCAGCCAATCCGATTCTGACAAAGGTCCACGAGAACCGGGGGATGATCTTTCCCCTCGCGTTCATCGCGCTGCTGGCCGTACTGTTGGTTCCACTGCCGCCCTACATCCTGGACATGCTGCTCATTTGCAACATGACGCTTTCGGTGATCGTTCTTGTGACGACCATTTATGTGCAAAGTCCCTTGGAATTTGCCGTGTTTCCGTCGTTGCTGCTCGCCGTCACAATGTTCCGGCTGGTGTTGAACGTCGCAACCACCCGCCTGATCCTGACCACCAGCGGCGATTTTTCCAACGCGATGGCCGGGGCGGGAAATGTCGTCGAGGCCTTCGCCGAGTTCGTCACACACGGCTCGCTCGCGGTTGGGATGATCATCTTCCTGATCATCTTCATCATTCAGTTTATCGTTATTACCAAAGGCTCCGGGCGCATCTCGGAAGTGGCCGCGAGGTTCACACTCGATGCAATGCCCGGCAAGCAGATGGCGATCGATGCCGACCTGAGCGCGGGCATCATCACCGAGCCACAAGCCCGCGAGCGTCGCGAAGCGATCTCCCGAGAGGCTGATTTTTACGGGGCGATGGACGGTGCCAGCAAATTCGTCCGCGGTGACGCGATCGCGGGCATCATCATCACTTTCATCAACGTGTTGGGCGGCTTGTATGTCGGTATGGTCGAGCAGGGCTGGCCCCTGTTTGACTGCATGAAGCTTTACACCAAGCTGACCATCGGCGACGGGCTTGTCAGCCAGATCCCGGCGTTTGTTCTTTCACTCGCCGCGGGCTTGATCGTCACGCGCACCAGCAGCCGCAATAACCTGGGCGATGAGTTGCTTGGTCAGCTCTTTGCCAAGCCGCGGGCGCTGGTCATTGCCGCGGCGTTTTTAGGGCTTCTGCTGTTCACGGGCATGCCCAAGGTTCCGATCCTGTTGCTGGGCAGTTGCTGCGGCGGGTTGGCATACACCCTGGACCGCAACGAAAAGCGAACCGTCGCCGCGGCCGCTAATAAAGAGCGCGAGAAAGTCGCCGCCGCGAAGAAGGAGCCGGACAAGGTCGAGAAGCTTCTCGACGTCGACGCCATGGAGCTCGAGGTGGGCTATGGCCTGGTGCGCCTGGTCGATGCCAGCAAGGGCGGCGACCTGCTGGATCGCATCAGCATGATCCGACGCCAGATCGCCGTCGAGCTGGGGATCGTGGTGCCGCCTGTTCGCATTCGCGACAACATGCAGTTGGGCGCCAATGACTACAACATCAAGATCAAGGCCCAGGTGGTTACCAAGGGCGTAACGTATCCCGAGCAGTTCCTCGCCATGGACAACGGCGCGACCAGCGGCCCCATCCCCGGCGGCACGCTTACCGCCGAGCCCGCGTTTGGGCTCCCGGCTTACTGGATTACCGAATCCGAGCGACCCCAGGCTGAGATGCTGAATTACACCGTCGTCGAGGCCAGCGCGGTTCTGGCCACGCATCTGACGGAGGTCGTTAAGTCTCATGCAAATGAGTTGCTAACCCGCCAGGAAGTCAAAAACCTTCTGGACAACCTGAAGGCCCGCGTCCCCGCCCTGATCGAAGAAGTTGTGCCCACGATCGTCAAGCCCGGCGAGCTTCAAAAGGTCCTGCAGAACTTGCTCCGCGAACGCGTGCCGGTTCGCGATTTGGAAACGATTATCGAAACATTGGGCGATTTCGCGCCGCGCACCAAAGATCTCGAAGTGCTCACCGAGTATGTCCGCAATGCCCTCGCCCGCACGATCTGCAAGCAATATGTGGATGACCGCGATCGCATCTGGTGCCTCACCTTCGAGCCCGCACTCGAGGATGTGATCAACGGTCATCTCGATCGCAGCGAACGCGGGACAACCAATACCATGTCGGCTCAAACGACTCAGCAACTGGTCAAACAGATTTCAACCAAGGTGAATGAATTGACGCAAACCGGGCGGACTGCGGTGTTGCTATGCAGTCCGCAAATTCGATCGGCGGTGCGCCGGATGATCGAGAGCGCGCTGCCGCAGGTTGCGGTGCTGGCTTACAACGAAATCGTTTCAGATGTCACTGTGGAAGCAATTGGATTGATCGGAATGAACGGCTAGTCGCGGTAAGCGTGTGAATAACCGCCGGAACAGAACATGAACCTGCAAACCTTCAAAGCGCCGACGATGGCCGAGGCCCTGACTCAAGTAAAGAGCAGCATGGGCACCGATGCCGTCATCCTGCACACGCGCACGTTCCAGACGCGCGCGTGGCTGGGGCTTCGCCGCAAGGAAATGGTTGAGATTACGGCAGGGCGGGGCATCGGCATTGCCGAGCGCCGACGTCAGTCCGCTCCCTCGGCGCGCGGTCCGGCAGCGCCCCCCGCGACGTATGGCCGGCCCGGAACCGTAACCCGACGCGCCATCGAAAGCCGCCCGGCTTCCACCCGCGAATTTCTCGAAACCCCTGCTGCCACAGGCGCGGCAATGCTCAGCATCTCCCAGGAAATGTCCGCCTTGAAGTCGATGGTGAAGGACCTGGTCGTTCAAACCCGCCAGCGCCAGGCCCCCAATGTTCCCGAAGAACTGTTCGATCTCTATCTGCGGCTGACCAGCAACCAGGTTTCCGAGGACTTGGCCACAGAAGTCATTAAAGATCTTCAACGCCAGGTCCGCCCGGAGCACTTCGCCCAGGGCGATTACGTCAAGGATCGCCTGATCGAGCTGCTCGAGAAGCTTGTTACAACGACCGGCCCGATCGTTCGCACGAAGCGCGATGGCCCGCACGTCGTCGCCCTGATCGGACCGACTGGCGTCGGCAAAACCACCACCCTCGCCAAGCTCGCCGCCAATCTCAAGCTCAAAGAACGGCATCGCGTCGGACTGATTACGCTGGATACCTATCGCATTGCCGCTGTGGATCAGTTGAAGCGCTATGCCGACATCATCGGGTCGCCTTTGCGGGTGGTGTCGGGCGGCGAAGATCTTCGTGATGCGGTGCAGTCGATGAATAACTGCGAATTTCTTCTGATCGATACCGCCGGCCGCAGTCCCAACGATGCACTCAAGCTCAATGAACTCAAAGGCATTCTCGCCACAATCGAGCCTGACGAGGTTCATCTGGTTCTGGCCGCCACGGCCAGCCAGCAATGTCTTGAACTGGCGATCTCCAGGTTTAGCGAAGTGCGCACGGACAAACTGATTTTTACCAAGCTCGACGAGGCGGCCAATGTCGGGATTCTTTTGAATGTTGTGCGGAAGGTAAATAAAAGCCTTAGTTACCTTACGACCGGACAGGACGTTCCGGACGATATCGAAGTAGGGCACGGTCGGAGATTGGCCCAGCTGATACTGGGAGAGACCTTATAAGATGCGATTTGCGATTTGCAATTTGAGATTGAAAGCGGTCTTTCGATCGCAAATCGCAAATTGAAAATCGCAAATCCCATGCGGTTCTTCAACGCGGGAAGCGGTGGCTATGACAATGGTAATTGACCAGGCGACGCAGTTGCGATCGCTGATACGGGAACAAAAGCGAGTGAGCAGGCCTACAGCCGAGGACGAAGGCGAGCTGGTCGCGACGCGCCGCGCCAGCGTGATCGCCATCACCAGCGGCAAGGGTGGCGTGGGAAAGACCAACATTTCGGTCAACCTCGCGATTCGTCTGGCCGCGGCCGGTAAGTCAGTGGTGCTGCTGGACGCCGACCTGGGCCTGGCCAACGCCGATGTGCTCTGCAACATCGATCTGCCTGCGAATCTGTCGCACGTGATCGCCCGCCGGAAAGAATTGAGAGATGTTCTGGTCGCCGCCCCGGGAGGTTTCAGCTTGATCGGCGGCGCTTCAGGACTGGCCCGGATGGCCGACCTGACCGATGCCGATCGCCAGCGCATCGTTAACGCCATGGCGGAGCTCGAAGCCCAGGCGGACGTCATTCTGATCGACACCGGCGCGGGCATCAGCCCCAACGTGCTGGCATTCACGCGCGCCGCCGATCATGTACTGGTCGTCACGACGCCTGAGCCGACCGCGATTACCGATGCGTACGCGGTGATCAAAGTGATTACCCGCGCTGACAAGGCGAGGCCATATGCTCAAGAAGGCGAACGCCGCCTGTCGCTGCTTGTGAACCAGGCCCGCAACGAAAACGAAGCGCGGATTGTTCACGATCGCATCGCCAAGGTTGCCAGGCAGTTCCTGGGCGTCAGCGTATTTGACGCGGGCTTTATTCCTGCAGACGAACAGGTATCGGCGGCGGTGCGAAAGCGCTCGCCATTCGTACTGTCGGCGCCCAAGTGTGCGGCGAGCCATGCGGTTTCGCAGCTTGCCATTCGACTTGAGCAGGGCGTGGCTGCGGCATCGGCCGAGCAAGGTAGCTTTTTCGATCGGATGAGCCGGTGGTTCCGGCGGTAAGGAGCGTGCGTGGCCCGAAGGCTCGGAGTGGCAATTGCGATGCTGGTGTTCGCGCTGTGTGTCCTATGTGGCATGGCGGCGGACAACTCCTTCACAGAGACCGTCGCACGTGCGCTCAAAGCCATGTTCGGAACCCTCGTCATCGGTCTGATTGTCGGAGCGATGGCGCAAAAAATGCTCGAAGAAAATTTGAAGGAATTGGCCAGGAAGTCGGAACTTTCGGAGGCGAAACCGCAACCCAAAGACCGATAATCAAAAGTGGCGGCGCGTGCGCGCAATTACCCGCGGTGCGGGGCGAGGCGATTTTCGCGTTGTCTGGATGTGTGACTTAGTAACCACGGAAGGTTTGATCGCCTTCTCCATGGATTGGGAGGCAGTATGCCCAAGGCCCCGAAGCGGGAAATCAAGGACGTTTGGATTGAATACAAGAAAACCAAGACCGAGGCATTGCGGAATGTGCTGATGGAGCACTACCTGCACCTCGTTCGTTACAACGCCGAGCGCATTCACGTAAAGCTTCCCGATGAGGTGGAGCTTGATGATCTTATGTCCGCCGGGATCTTTGGCTTGATGGATGCCATCGCTGCCTTCGATCTCGA
Source organism: Tepidisphaeraceae bacterium (assembly GCA_036794395.1). Taxonomy (GTDB): domain Bacteria; phylum Planctomycetota; class Phycisphaerae; order Tepidisphaerales; family Tepidisphaeraceae; genus DASXMX01. The sequence goes on from DAIRGS010000270.1 coordinate 6,287, forward strand.
ACGCGGGGTCAAGTTTGAAACCTACTGCGCTCCGCGTATCCGCGGCGCGATCCTCGACGAACTTCGCTCGATGGATTGGGTGCCGCGTCTGGTTCGGTCCCGCGCCCACAAGCTCGATAACGCCAGCAAGCAGTTGGAAGTTGAGCTGGGTCGTGCGCCGACCAACGAGGAAGTCGCCAAGCGTCTTAAGGTGCCGATGCCCGAGTTCGAGAAGATGGCCAAAGACGCCAGTGCCGTCGGCCTCGTCTCGCTTTCGCGCAAGTGGTTCGAAACCGACAGCAACAAAGACGTTCGCGAAATCGACGTCCTCGAGGATAAGCGCGGCGCTGACCCGGTTCGCGAGATCCAGCGCAAGGACCTCAAGGAACTGATCACCAAAGGCCTCTCCCGCGCCGAGCGCCTGATCATCATCCTTTACTACTTCGAAGAGATGACCATGAAGGAGATCGGCTCAACACTGGATCTCTCCGAGTCGCGGGTCAGCCAGATGCACTCGTCCATCCTGGCTCGGCTCAAAGCCCAGATGGCCGACAAACGCAAGGAATTCCAAGAGGCCGCGGCAGTGTAAATGACGCTGCGCGATTCGGTGCCTTTGCTTTTAAGTGGCACGGCCTTCCAGGCCGTGGTCGGGCAAGCCACCGATCCGGTGCCGGGTGAGATGTGGGAAAACCAACTCGTCGGAACCGAGCATTTTCTTCAGGCGAATCGGAAGGTTGCCTGTATGTCTTAACTTGGTTTTCCCACATCTACCCCGTCGCTGGCCATCGTCCCCCTCGACCATGGGCTGGAAGCCCCATGTCACAAAGGTGCGGAATTGCGCGCGGTAATTTACCCCGGAGAACTCATTGTTCACCACGAAGTCCTCGCGTCTTCGTGTTGAAGCATGAGCTCACCATTTATCGTCGTTTCCCGGTTATCGCCTGCGGTTTGCGTATCGGACGCTTGGGCGGAGCCACCACGGCGTTTGATGCCCGCACATGCCTTTGCAGGACCCACGGGAATTCGCGGTGGTGCGCCCGGTACATCATCGCCACGCAGTAACAAAAATAGTGCATAAGAATGATGCCCCCGGCCAGCATCGGCACGACCAGGACCCATCGCAGATACCAATGCCCGCTCCCGTTCGATTGCATTGACGAGGCAATCGCCATGCTTGACCCCACAAACCCCCAGAGGTAGCTCACCCCAGCCGCGATCCAAACGATCGTGGTAAAGAAATACGCCGGGCCGCATCGCGATATCACTTTTGCCACGCGATCGGGCCGGAGATTCAAAGGTGTGCCGCTTCCCACCAGCGTCAACAAAATCGCCGGGAAAAAAAACGTTCCGATTCCCGCAACGAGCGCCGCCAGCACCACAGGCGCGGCCTGCGGAAGCTCCGGCATCGACGTCAATATGATCGACAGCGGAATCATCAGCCCGTAACAAATCAACAGCGACCCAAACAGATTGCAGAACGGCAGCCAGATATCCCCATACCACTCGATGTCCCGCAGCGGCCGCGGCAAGTCATCCTTTTCGAATGGCCCAAGGTCCTCAATCACGTTTCCATAGTGCGACGCAATTGTCGCCATCATCGGGGGCACCGCGATCCCCAGGAAAAACACGCCCGCGGATACTACAAACTGGACCGGCCACAAAAACGCGTGCATCAGGAAGATTGCGAACATCACCGCCATGTTCGGCGGCGAAAATAAATGTGCGAACCCCCGCGCCAACGACAGTTCATGACGTGCCCCGCCAATCGCGTAGTTCAGCGTCGCGGACGCCTTAGCCATGGGGATCGAATCCGGGTCCGGCACAATGACCCCACCCATTCGATTCGATAGCTCAAAGGAATGAATCAGTTCTCCGGTTTCGGGGTCATATCGCGGCGCGCCTGTCCGAATCGGATCATCCAGCGGCACCATCTCACCGCGGGCCTCATCCAGTTCCTCGTCGCTGATCCGCATATCCTTGTCATCGCCATGCACATCGAGCGCGCCTCGGGTATACACGTAGATCAATTCCGCCGCCGCCTCGGGATTGTCCAAAACCGGCGCTTCGTCGAGCTTGTAAAGCCCTTCGTCGGTAATCGAGGCAAGATCCTGGTGCAGAGGGATATCGTTCAGCAGCCCGCATTTGGGACACTGAATCAGCCCTCCCGCCTCTTCGTCGGGCAGGCTGAACTTGAAGTTGCACTTACACGAAAATCCAATCGCCATTGCGTTCGCCCGTCACAAGGACGCAGAATTGCAGGGACTGACGCTCTACACCGGCGCTGTCAAGTATAACGACGGAGACGATCCGTGCCGCTTGCATCGTTACCGCCGTTCTGTCCGTCCCCAACGTTAAGGGCCTCCATCCTCGCCATCGCTTCCCGGCTTGCCCAGACTCAGGCAAATTGTATGTCTGTTGAAGCCGGGCAGCACCCCAAGGGGTGGGCAGCACCCGGGGCCCCTGAGTTGCTTCAAGAGGCTTGTCGATGTTAAAAACCACCGCCGCGGACGCCGCCGATGTACTCAAAAGCGCACTCGCCACGCTTCCCTCCGAAGCCGAGGCCCGAAGCGATTTCTTTGTCCAATGGCGCACCCGCACCATCGAACTCCTCGAACGGCTCTTCCCGCAAGACGCTGAGCCCACCCGGCTATTCAAGGAGCTCGAATTCAGCCCGCGCCGGATTGCCAAAAATGATCCCCGCGAAGACCAGCTTCGCCTTGATGCTTACCTCGCCGGCTGCGCCGCCGCCCGATCGCTGATCGAATCACTGATCCAGAAGGTCGCAGCTTCATTATTCGAACCATCGGCCCAGGTGCAGGGCGAAGCACAAACCCCCGCAATCCTGATCGATACCACACCCGTTTCCGATGCCGACGGCGTCATTTCCGGAGGAAAAATGGATACGCTTGAACTCTGTGCCCCGGTCCGCAGCAGCCTCTCCCGCGTCCTTGGAGCCTGGGATCGTGGCGATCGCGACACTGCCCTGGTTCTCTCAGCCCAGCTCCTGGCCGAACTGACCCTTCTCGCCCGAGACGACCGATTCAAAGGCGCATTCGAGAAGGTCGTAAGCAACGCCTTTGACGAGGGTGCAACAGAAGCCGTCAAAGCCTCCGCCCCCAAGTGCATGTGGTCGCTCGTGGCCGCGATGAATGAAGTGATGAAGGCCTAGTGCTTTGTCACGCCTTTGATTTGGGGTAATCTTCGGTGGCGGTCAAGGA
>DAIRGS010000044.1:0-33996 GCA_036794395.1 Tepidisphaeraceae bacterium
CCCCACCTCCAGGAGGCTCCCCACCCGCCCGTACAGGTCCACCCTTCCAACCGTGGGCTCGGTGATGCGGCTCAGGACCTTGAGCAGCGTGCTCTTGCCGGCACCGTTGCGGCCGATGATGCCGACCACTTCGCCGGCGTGAACCTGGAAGTCAATGTCCTTCAGCGCCCAGAACGTTTCCAGTCTTTTCCCGCGGAACGGGTGCCGCAGCCGGTTGACCACCGCGTCGCGAAACGTCGGGAGCCGCGTGCGGGCGTGGTCGATCTGGTAAGACTTGCCGAGCCCGCGTACGTTTATCGCCAAGTCGTTAGAGGACATCGGCAAACCTCCGCTCCATCCGCTTGAACGTCAGCAGGCCGAAGCCCAACAGCCCCAGCACCACCGTCACGGCATACGCGACCGAGCCCCAGTGTACCGTCCCACGCCCCAGGATCGACCACCTGAAGCCTTCCAACAGGGCCGCAAGCGGGTTGAGGTAATACAACGGCAAGAGCCGCCGCGGCACCGACGAAGCTGAATATGCGATTGGGCACGCATAAAGCAACAGTTGCAGGAACGGTGGCAAGGCATATTGCAGATCGCGATAGCTTACCATCAGCGCGGACGTGTAAAGGCCCAATCCCATCGCCGCTGCCAGGAGAAGCCCCAGCCACACCGGCAGCATCAAAAGCGGCCAGCCGACGGGTACGATTCGGTATACCAGCATCATCACCAACAGGAGCGCCGCGCCCACGAAAAAGTCGATCAACGTCGTCCCGACGGTCGATAGTGGCAGCATCAACCGCGGAAAGTAAACTTTCGATACCAGCCTGGAATTCTCGACCACCGACGCGCTGGCCCGGGTGAGGGTACCGTTGAACGCGTTCCAACCGAGCAGCCCGGTATACGCGAACACCATGAAGGGCACGCCGTCGCTCGACAGCCGCGCGATCCGGCCGAAGACGAAGGTGAAAATGACCGCGGCCAGGAGGGGCTGGAGCACCACCCAGACGATGCCAAGAATGGTCTGCTTGTAGCGCACCTTGATGTCCCGCTCGGTGAGCGTGCGAAGCAGGTCGCGGTGGAGCCACAGCTCGCGCAGCGATAGCGGGGCCCACGCGCGGGGCGGCAGGATCGACAGCAGCGGAGGCCTAGGAGAGTCAGTCGGGGGTGTCATATAGGACATCATAAATAGAGATCGAACTCATCTCATGTCGCAATCCCCGGCACACCCATCATCGACAGATGCATCGCCCCGTCTTTGCAACGAGTCCAAAAAAGTGCCTGAAGGGATGCCTGGTGTAGTTTGGCGTTTTATTGGCCGATAGAATGGGGCGATACTTTGGCACGACGAGTGCATGAACTTCACTTTTGATCAGAATTCGACCCTCCTCGCCCTGATCGGCCGATCCGAGCCGCTGTTCGCTCAGGACTTGGGCCGTTATGGCCCCGCGATGGATGATGCGATCCGTCCCGCGCGTTTCCTCGTCATCGGAGGCGCGGGCTCAATCGGCAGCGCCGTCGTGCGTGAGTTGTTCGCACGGCGTCCAAAGGCGCTTCACGTCGTGGACCTTTCAGAAAACAACCTTGCGGAACTGGTTCGAGACCTGCGCAGCTCTCTCGGCTACATCGACGGCGATTTCCGCACATTCGCGCTGGATTGCGGCTCGCCCGAATTCGATGCGATGCTCGCCGCTCACGGCCCATACAATTACGTCCTCAACTTCTCCGCCCTAAAGCATGTCCGCAGCGAAAAAGACCCCTTCACCCTCATGCGGATGATCCGCGTCAACGTCCTGAACACCGACCAGGTCGCTTTACGGGCCGTCGAAATGGGGGCGAAAAAGTATTTCTGCGTCTCCACCGACAAAGCCTCAAACCCCGTGAACATGATGGGCGCATCCAAGCGCATCATGGAAATGTTCCTGATGCGCCGCGCCGAGTCGATCCCAGTATCGACAGCCCGTTTCGCAAATGTCGCTTTTTCCGATGGATCCCTGCCCCACTCCTGGCGACTGCGAATCGCCAAGCGCCAGCCCATCTCGGCTCCCGACGACGTACAACGGTATTTTGTCACGGAGACTGAAGGCGCTATTCTTTGCCTGATGTCCACGTTTCTGGGGAACAATCGCGACATTTTCTTCCCCAAGACAAGCGGAAGACTTCATCCCGAACGTTTTTCAGACATCGCCCGTCGATATCTTCTAAGCATCGGCCGCGAGCCGGTAGAATGCAAAACAGAGGACGAAGCCAGAGAACGGGTTGAGGAGCTATCCACTCGTGGCCAGTGGCCCTGTTTTTTTTCCGGCAGCAGCACCACCGGCGAAAAGGCCCTCGAAGAGTTTTACACTGATGACGAGCAGGTTAACCTCGACCGATACACCGATGTGGGCGTTGTGACCCATGACGTTGGATGGGATGAGTCCCTGCTCAACGGATTCGAGTCAGGCGTGCGACACATGCTGGCGGACAAACGATGGACGAAACCGCAGTTGGTCGATCTGTTCAACAAAACCCTCAGCCGTTTCCCACACCGGGAGACGTTCAAGTATCTGGACGACCGCATGTGACCAAGCGGCTGATGGACATTGTGCTTTCGGCCGCGGCATTGCTTATCCTGGCGATTCCGCTCGGCATCGTCGCGCTGATTTTACGTTTCACGGGAGAGGGAGAAGTCTGGTTCCTTCAGGACCGCCTCGGCCGGGATGGCCGGCTCTTTAAAGTCATCAAGTTCGCCACGATGCGCAAGGACAGCGAGTTCACCGGGACAAAGGATATCACTCTCCGCAACGATCCCCGCGTGCTTCCGTTCGGACGGTTTCTGCGGCGGCGAAAGATTAATGAACTCCCCCAGCTCATCAACGTCCTTAAAGGCGATATGAGCTTTGTCGGCTGGCGGCCGCTGTTGGTCAAAAGTTTCTCGTATTACCCGCCTCACGTGCGAGAGCAGATCGTGGCAATGAAGCCGGGGTTGACCGGTGTCGGATCGATTATCTTTCGCGATGAAGAATCGATCGTGGCCAGGGCAAGCAAATCCCCCGAGCGGGTTTATGCTGAAGACATCGCGCCTTACAAAGGCGAATTGGAGTTGTGGTATCAGAAGAACCAGACTCTCTGGCTTGACGTGAAGGTGATCGCCTTGACAGCCTGGACCTTGATGCGACCACGCAGCCGTTTGCACGAAAAATGGCTCCCCGGGCTTCCACCCAGGCCGGAATCTCTTAAGTAACGGTATTGGTCCCGTGGCGAGCTGATCACCGCGCTGATCGATTAAACCTAATCACTTCTGGCCCGGCTTGGTGGTTTTGACCCCGGCGTACCCAATCCACGGTTTCGAAACCGGCAGTACGCATACGCGGCCAGTCCGGCCGGCATCGCTCCGAGACGGAACAAAAATGGCACTATTCCACGACTGTCACGCAACACCTGCAGCGCAGAACCCTTCAATGTCATGCCGTTTATCCAGACATCGATCAGTGTTTTGAGCAGGTCCGTTTTGTCTTTGAGCAGGTAGTCCAGGTTAGTATTAAGGTGCCAGTTTTTGAAGAAGTACCGCGGCCCGACATTGCGGCGCAGCCGCGCGGGCATTCCACCCGTCTGAACATTGCTGAGCGACTGCACGTCGTCGGCGTAATAAATGCGCAGCGCTTCGTTGACGCATAGGGTTTTGTAACGCCGGGCGATCTGGAACCAGAGGTAATTCTCCGACATGTTCCCCCAGGTCCACCGTTCGGTCGGATAGGGCACCTCGCGCAGCACGTCTGTTCGGACACATCCCCATTTTTCGCCGGACATTTTATTGAGGTAGACCAGATCGAGGTTGTGGCTGGTCATTGGACTTTGTGGATACGCACTACCGATGGTCTGGCCCGTGACCGGATCTTTGCATAAGACATTGATTCCCGCGTATTGGGGCCGTTGGTTTTCCGGAATGCTGAGCCACCAGTACCCGAACCGCTCTAACGCCTCGGGGGTGCACGCATCATCCGAATCGAGCGGCACGAACAGCTCACCTTTGGCCAATTGAACGGCAGGATTCCAGGCGGTGTGCTTGCCGCCGTTCTCTTTTTTTATGATTTGAACGGGGAAATCTGCCTGGCGTGCGAAACCCTCGAGTACCTCAACGGAGTTATCGGTAGACCCGTCATCCACCGCGATCCACTCGAAATCCCTGCAAGTCTGCGCGCGCAGTGATTCCCACACGCGGTGGACGCGGTCACCGCGGTTGTAGACGGGCGTAAACACCGTAAAGAGCAAATTAACCTCCGAAACACATTTGGCGATCTCCGCCGAGACCACCCGATCAGCCTCTGGACACACCACATATTACCGAGGGTGCCGATTAGAATAGCACCACTTCAGGTACGTATTCTGCATACGGTCAGCTCGCCGGAGCGCGAAATTTGAAAGTCCCTTCCGGCGACGGCCATTGCAAAAAGTCGTTCACAGTCGGCCCCGTGAAGTTCGATTGCAAGATTATCCACAAGGTCCAGCCAATCGCAGCCGTGCCGAAGCAATTCGGCTTCAGATCCCTCAATGTCAATCTTGAGAATTGAGATTCGGGAATGTCCAGACTCGCGCAAAAGGGTCTGAATATCGACAGCCGACACGTCCGGCTGTTCGCCATCGCGGGTTTCCCGTACCTGCACCCCCCACTCGTTACGATCTCCGGGTCGCGGCCGCACCACCGTCAGATCGCAGGCGTAAGACCATATTCCCTTCTGGACTACCCGAAAACGGCTATGGAACAGAGAAAGATTCTGTTCGAGCAATTCGAAGTTTGCTTGGTCAGGCTCGACAGCAATAACACTCGCCTTCGGGTGACGGCTCAAAAAATAGGCCGATGTATAGCCGACATTGGCGCCGCAATCGATGATCAGGCTGACGTTTGTCAGATCATTAAAACACGCGTAATCGCATTGCGCAAAAACCTGGTAGAACACCCTGTCGTCGCTGCTCATTCTTCGGCACTGAAGCGGGTGATTGCAGAACTTCGACCGCATCTGCACGGGCCTTGAACTCCTCCCCAGAAACCTGTTGAGCAAAGTTACCTTCACCAAAGACCAGGTACCGGCCAGGCCCGCCCCGTAAGCGGCGCGACTGAGTCGGATGATTTTTTTGAGCAACCTCACGTTTTCCTTCCGCGTCCACCATTGCTTCGTCTCCAACACCATTTAACCTGCCGCCAAGCGTGTGACGCCAATTCCAATGAATCACCCTGACGATGCTCCATGTCAATGCAACCTGAAGTATATCGGCGTTAATAGATCGCCTCGTATCGAACAACGCCGCATTCGTTTGGCAATCGCCGTGGCACGTGGGCCACCTTGCATGTGATGAACGGGAACCGTAACCTCAAGAGGCGAGATGGGTTTGCGGCATTTGCCGGCTCCGGCTCGGCAGCAACGGCGGCAATCGAATCGATGCGGGTGCTCTGGTTTACACATCTTCCCCTGGACGCTGTCAATCGTCATTTTGGCCGGCCGACCACCGGCACCGGGTTCTGGATTCACTCGTTGGTTTCACCACTTATTGAGTCAGGCCGAGTTGACTTGGCGATCGTGACTGCAACGGCCGGCGACCCACCATACCGATTTACGGAAAGTGGCGTCAAATACTTCAATATTCCCCAGAATAAGTTTCTCGAGGTCTTCGGTCTCTTTGGCGGGTACCGGCGCAACGGTTATCTGCGGGAAGCGGCATCGATTATTGAAGCTTGGAAACCGGACATTATTCACGTTCATGGCACCGAGCGATTCTTCGGCCTGGTACGGGCGCGAAACCTGACTCGTGTGCCGACGGTGGTGTCGATCCAGACGATTATGGCCGAGTACGCGCGCTGGGCATGGGGGTCGATGGCGTGGGGCGATATATTGCGCAATACGACCTTGTGGGAACTCTCCCGGAATGCAACGATGCCAGCCGATGCATACCGTCACTGGCGCCAAGCCTGCGTCGAACGACAGATCCTCAATTCCATGGACGGCGTTCTTGGCCGCACCGCATGGGACCGCTCGCACGTACGTCTGATAAACCCGAGCGTCCCCTATTTTCACGTCGATGATATGATGCGCCCCGAGTTTAGACTAACCGAACCGTGGTCACTCCAATCCGTCCGCCGCGGAAGCTTGATTACGACATCGTCCCCCGGAGCGGCAAAAGGAGTAGCGGTCCTGTTACGGGCTTTGCATGCGCTCCGGAGGTGGGGCCATGACGTTCGACTGAAGATTGCCGGCGTCTCACGCGTGACGGGACGGCGCGCCTCCGACCGATACTTATTCAAGCTGGTTGACGATCTCGAGCTGGATGGCGTTGTCGAATTCCTGGGTTGGTGCGAGGCGAAAGAACTCGTCGATCACCAACGGCAGTCACATTGTTTTGTGACGCCCTCGTTTATCGAAAATGGATGCAATGCTTTGAGCGAGGCACAACTCCTGGGTATGCCCTGTGTGGCCTCTCATGCGGGAGGCCTTACGACCACTATTCGCGACGGCCAGACCGGGCTGTTGTTCAGCCGGGGCGATCCGGCGATGCTCGCGGCCAAAGTCGAGGCGGTCCTGCTGGATGATGGCCTTGCCGTAAAAATTGGGGCTGCGGCACGAGTCGATGCGCAACTTCGGCACGAACCGGCCCGAATCGTCAGTGCCCTCTTGGACGCTTATCACAGGGTCGCCCAAACCCGACAGTGAGGTTGAACGTAGCAGTGTTGCCCGGGATTCCGCAGCATAAAGGCTAGACTTTGGAGACAATCAATTCCCATGACAGATCTGCTTCAGTACGCTACCGTACCTGATTCGTCGCACGATCAGGACGCGACGGCGCGACGGAGTCTGCATGCTCCGCGGAATATCGATGCGGCCCCTCGATGCCTTCGGTGTGGCCGCAAACTCACAAAGCCCGGCCGACGTATGTTGAAAAGATTCGCCCTATAACTTTCCATTTCGGCATCCTGATTCCTGGCGCGACCCATGACCGACTTGCTCGATTATCCCCCAACAAGTTCAGCGCCCGACCTCGCGGACTATTCGCGTCGGCGACTGAGCACGCGGCTCGCATTGATCTTGGGGGTCGCTGCCATCATGATTTGGCGGGAAATCTTCTGGGTTTACTCCTTTCCAGTATCACAGCACACGTTGGCGATCGATTTTTCCGTGCTGCTGCTGCTGCTTCTTGGGCTCTTTACCTGGCGAGTCAAGCGAACCGAGCCTCCGATACCTTCCAGGTTCGGGTTTTCGGGGCGCTTGGTGATTCTAACGATTTGGATCGCTCTAATGATGGCCTTGGGAGGGATGCGCGGGAATATTCCGAACGTGGTTTTTAAGGAAGCCGTCGTCTTCCTGATGTTTGCGATGTGGTTGTTCCTCGGAAGATACGATTCTGTCTGGCAGGCAATTCGCAATCCTCTCCTGGTGGTCTTTTACGCCGGCTTTGTAATCATTTTGCTTACGTATCGGATGCCCGGGGTTCTCACCACCTTTGAAGGATCCACGGAGTTCGACATCCGAGGAATGCCCCGAAACCTTTCCACAGTAGGCTACTCCTGCCGATTCGTCATGGAACTTGGTTTACTGATGGGCGCGTTGGGCTTGGTGCGGCGGCGATATGACGGCATTAAGCTGTTGCTCCTGGGAGGCCTTGCGATTTACGCCGCGATCCTTATCGGCATGTTCGAATTTCGCGGCTCGGTGGTTATTGTCGGCGTTTTGTTAGCGAGTTATTTTCTGGTGCTACCGACGGTTAGACGGGAACTGCCTATTGGAACGTTCATCGGGCTCAGCTTGGTTGCAATCGCGTCCTTCGTGATCTTCTCCAGAACACAGGCTTATACTGACCTCATGACTCGCTTCGCAAGGGAACAGGTATTTGCCCACCGGTTCAGCGAAAGTGAAGCATTTTTCAAGGACATGAATGGGCTCGACCTGGTAGTCGGTCGAGGAATGGGCGGATGGTATCGAGGCCCGTATTGGGCTCACGGGCTGTTCTACAACGGCGAATGGCAGTGGTCCGCCAACCATTTTGGAATTCTGGGTTTCGTCCTGCGAGGCGGGGTGCTGCTGCTGGCCTTTATGGCAAGCTTTGTCATCCCGATCTTTCTTCCCAAGCCGCATGGCTGGTATGAGAATGAATACAATCTTGCCGCTCTGGTCCTGGCGCCGGTCCTGATCGTAAACGTCCTGGTAAACCCGATACTTTTCCTGCCCGATGCTTTTTTCAACCTGCTGATTACCGGCTTTTGTCTGGCCCGGTTTTCAACCCCCGTCATGGACCCTAATTTATGGCCGGCGCCCGAGCACCAGGAATAGATCAGCTACGACTACTGATCGTGATGTCGGCCGCATTTCCCGGCCGCTCGCCGATTGCGAATCACATGCAGCGCATGGCGCGCGGCCTGCGTGAGTGTGGGCATAGCGTGCAGATCGTCGCGCCGCGCAATCCGAATGATGGCATTGCCGTCCGGGGCGAGGACAAGTACGGGACGCCCTACCGCTCATTCAATACGCCGCCTAAGCCGAGATTTTTTCCGTTTTATCCACATTGGTCGCGGGCCATTCGTCCGGGGCTGTCCGCCGCCGTCGCGGACCTCGTGGAATCAGAGAGACCTCACGCCATGATCCTGATTGGGGAAACGTGGTATGCATTCGACGGCCTGCGCAGATTCTGCCAGGCTCGCGGAATTCGCGTGCTGGGATATCCGATCGAATGGTTTCCACCGTACTTGGCGAGCGTGGCGGGATTGAGCTGGTTCGATCAATGGATGCAACGTCACGTTACCTATCCAAATTGCGATGGAATCGTCGGGATCTCCCGCTTTTGGGAAGGGTTTGCGTCGCGGCGCGGTATTCCCGCGACGGTTGTGCCTTCGTTCAGCAAGTTTGGCGACGATGAAATCCCACAATGCACGCCCGAAGTGCATCAGAAGTTCCGCATTCTGTTCGTCGGCCGGTGGGTGCGGCGCGAACTGCCGGCTACCGTTTTCTCGGCCCTGGAGATTGCACTGGAACGAGGAGTCGATCTGGAACTGGTCGTCCTTGGATCGGTGGGAAAGTCGGCGGCCCTTTCGCAGGTCCTTGAGGAGCGCCCGGCGTTGCGGCGCCTTGCCGCCCTGCCGCGAGTGCGGGAAAGAATTCGTTTTCTCGGGTTTGTGCCGGATGAGGAACTGATCCGCCAAATGCACAGCGCTGATGCGTTCGTGCTGCTTCGGCGCCAGAACCGCGAGACCCAGGCCCTGTTTCCGACGCGCCTGCCCGAATTCCTGGCAACAGGCAAACCCGTCATCGTGTCCGATGCCGGCGACCTGTCTCTGTATCTCAAGCACGGCCAAAGTGCGTTAGTCATCCCACCTGGAGATCATCCGCAGGAACTGGCCGATGCCATCATTTTTCTTGCTACTCACCCCAAGGAAGCGCAATCGATTGGCCGAGGGGGCCGCGTGGCATTGGAGGAGTCCTTTTCACAAAAGAAACTTGCCGAACGCCTTGCGGGATTTATCCGTACGCTTTTACCCAGCAAGCGCGACGCCGCTGGCCCACCAGGCCAGCAAGCCGAAGCATGCGGGAAGGCTTCGATCTGCTAAACTGCGCTTCGTGTCGTCGCCTCAATGCCTTATTTGGGCAGGAAAGACTGCGACTCGCTAAAGGAGCAGTATGTCGGTGGTGATTGTAACCGGGTCGGCCGGACTGATCGGCAGCGAGGCATCGAGATTCTTCCATAAAGAAGGCTATGACGTCGTTGGCATTGACAATGACATGCGTGCACTTTTCTTTGGTCCCGAGGCAAGTACCGCGCGCAACAGGCAGCAATTGCAACGCGATCTGCCCCGCTACCGCCACGAGAATATCGATATTCGCAACTTTGAGCCGGTTGAATCAATCTTCCGCCGATACGGCACGGATATCGCACTTGTCATTCATGCTGCCGCGCAGCCCTCCCACGATTGGGCGGCACGGGAACCCATCACCGATTTTACCGTGAACGCCAACGGAACACTGCACCTGCTCGAAGCCACGCGCCGCCATTGCCCCGATGCGGTATTCATATTTACCAGTACGAACAAGGTGTACGGCGACTTGCCCAACACAATCGGGTTTATTGAGCAAGCCGAGCGCTGGGAGGCGGAGCCGTCGCACCCCTTTGCCCGGCATGGAATCGACGAAACAATGTCGATCGACCAATCCAAACACACGCTATTTGGGGCCGGCAAGATAGCGGCGGATGTGCTGGTGCAGGAATACGGCCGCTACTTTGGAATGAAAACGAGCGTTTTCCGCGGCGGTTGCCTGACCGGTCCGGCGCACGCCGGCGCCGAGCTGCATGGATTCCTTGCCTACCTCGTGCTCTGCGCCGTTCATGGAAAGCCCTACACCATTTTTGGCTACAAAGGCAAACAGGTTCGGGACAACATCCACAGCCGCGATCTGATCGGTGCGTTTTGGCACTACTTTCAGAATCCCAAACCCGCGGCCGTGTACAACATGGGCGGCTCGCGCCACTCCAACGTCTCCATGCTCGAAGCGATCCGCATGATCGCCGAGCTGGGCGGCGGACGCGTGAAATACGAGTTGTCCGACCAGGCGCGCAGCGGGGATCACATCTGGTACATCAGCGACGTGCGACGGTTCCAGCAGGATTATCCCGACTGGAAATACACCTACACAATCGAGCAGACCCTGCGCGAAATGATCGACGCGGCGCGCGTTGATCAACGCTGATACGGATCATCGAAGGCAGTGCGAATATGGCCATCAAGGCGCTTCATCTGGTTCACACGCTCACCCGGGGCGGGATCGAGAACTGGCTTCTCGACTTTTTCCGCGCCGCTGATCGGAGCCAGTTGGAGATGGACGTGTGCTGCCGGGGCCCGAATACCGGGGTTCAGGCACCAAAATTCGCCGCTCTTGGCGCGCAGATTCATCTGATTCCGCTGGGCTGGAACCATCCAGCCTTCGGCCGCCGGCTGGGACGGCTATTGCGCGAAGGCAAATACGATCTGCTGCATATTCATGCCGGTTCGTTTGCCGGGTACCCGACGATGATCGGCCGCCGAAATGGCGTTGCGGTCGCGACGACCATCCACAACACCAACTTCCCTTTCGAAGTTGGCGGCCTGAAATCGGCGCTCGGCTGGCTGAGAGGAGTTTACACGCGCCGGAGTTTTCGCATTGCATGCCAGCAGGGAAACGCGGTGATCTCCTGTTCACGAGCGGCGGAATTGGCTGTCACACAACTGTCGGGCGTTACTCCGGATGCACGTTTTTATGTTGTTCCATATGGCAGCAGTAAATCCCCTGGCCGCGATCCGTTGACGCGCGCCCGAATCCGCCGCGAGCTGGGCCTGGCGGAATCAACGCCCGTGGCCATTCACGTCGGGATCATGAAAGATCAGAAAAACCACGCCGGACTGATTCGCATTGCCGGCCACATCCGGAAAAACGTTCCCGACTTTCGCCTCTTGCTGGCCGGCGATGGAGCCCTTCGCCCCCAAATTGAAAGCCAGATCCGCGAGCTCAAGCTCGAAAACGTAGTTTCATTGCTCGGCCTGCGCGACGACGTCGAACAACTCCTTGAGGCCGCGGACCTGATGATCTTCCCTTCTCTTTGGGAAGGACTCCCCGTTGCGGTCATCGAGGCACAGATGAAGGGGCTTCCGGTGGTCGGGTCTGACATCGGTCCAATGCAGGAAGCGACGCTCCGGTCGCGGACGTCGATGCTCTTTCCTCTGCAAGAGGAAGAAAAGATGGCAAGCGCCGCCGCCGAGTTGCTCGTGGACGAACCACGCCGTCAGGCCATGGGCCGCGCCGCCGTTCAATTCGCGAAGGAGAACTTTTCCAGCGGCGCCAACGCTGCACGTCACCTTGAAATCTACGGGCGCGCGGTGAACCGCACCGGAGTTCCCGAAGATTCTCCGGTTAACCGAGAGAATTGATCGACTTGTCGGTCATGTCTTGGCAATGATGCCGATCGTCAGTTGACAGGAAGTGGGCATGAACTTCGGGCCGATTCCTTCCACTTTGACCGAACGGAAGTGTCGGCCGACGATGCCTGCCAGCTTCGCGTAATCAAATCCCTTGTGATCCTTGTGCTCGACTCGATCCATCCGCCCAAGAATGGAATTAATCCATTCGCCGCGTTTGTAGCCAATATCCCGGTTCCTCCGCAACACCATCGCCGCGGTCGTCTTGAAGAGTAATGCCGCGCCCTTCTCGTTGGGAACCGTGATCAACATCGCCCCCTTCACCTTGGCGGCAACGGCCGCAACATACGCATCGAGTGAGGCCGACGGAATATGCTCGAATGTTTCCATGCAAATCCCGACATCGAACGTACCGTCAAGCGCCAGGACATCGTTGGGGTCAGTCGACGCCTTGAGGACGAACCGGGGATCGCTGCCGAAGCGATGCTCCGCCGCAGCCAAGCCGACCGGCTGACCGTTCTCCTCCCCGCTCTCCCAACCGGCATCCAGCCGGCATAACGATCGATTTCGAACGGAATCCAGTCGACGGTCTTTGCGTCAAAGCAACCCAGTTCAAAAACCGAACCGCGAGCTAATTTCAAGCCCTCAAGCTGATGCCGCAGCCAGTGAAACCGGGCCAGGTGATGGGCACCGTACAGGCCTTGACCGAAAAGCCGGGTGTTGTACGTCGCGATTTCAGTGTTCATTGCCACGTCCTGTGGGGCTGTGAGGAGGTCTTCCGTTCTTGCCCGCATTCCCTTTATCGGAAAGAATCGATATTCATTGTAACCCTTGCACCGAATCTCTCGCAATTCCGGTATGTGCCCGGATAAAAGTTCGGACGCAACGCGGAGAAAATGTCTTCGCAGAAGATTTTGATGGAGTGATTGACCCATTTATCGGTTCGAGTTCTGTACGTGCGAAAAAAGCAGGTTTGACAGGCCAAATGAACAACGATCTAGATGCGAACCCGAAGCGCCGCTGGCTCGCCAGTCACTGGCGATGTCCTCGTTGCGGCGGGATTGTGAGGGTCGAGGCAGAGGCCGCATGGTGTGAGAACGACGCTTGCCGCTACGCCAAGTCGGCCTTTCCGGTTCTCGGACGGCAACCCGCACTCGTCGATTTCGATGCCAGCGTTTTGGACGAGTCAGACCTCAGGTCGACCGGCGGCCAAAGCGACATCGCGCATACTCAAGGCTCCGGTCGCCAGCGAATCCGCCGACTCCTCTTTGGCGGAAATCATGTCGCCAAACTAAATTCCGCGCGATTTCTCAAGCTCCTGAAGGGATCGACCACTACGCCCGTGCTTCTGGTCGTGGGCGGGGGCACAAAGGGCGTAGGCGCTGACGCCCTATACAACGACCCGGCGGTCATGACCGTTTCTTTCGACATTTACGCGTCATCCAACACCCAATTCGTGGCCGACGCTCATGCAATTCCATTATCCGCGGAATCCGTAGATGGTGTGTGGATCCAAGCCGTGCTCGAACATGTATTGACACCTGCGGCGGTCGTCGCCGAGATCCGGCGCGTCCTCAAGAACGGAGGCTTCGTCTACGCGGACACGCCATTCATGCAACAGGTCCACATGGGGCCGTGGGATTTCACCCGATACACCGAAAGTGGTCACCGTTGGTTGTTCCGCGATTTTACGCGGATCGATTCGGGGGTGGTGATCGGCCCGGGAACCGCGCTGGTGTGGTCGATTCGCTATGCAGTCGCCGCAGTATTCCGCTCGCGGGCGGCAGGCACCGTGGTCGGCGCGGCGTTTTTCTGGTTGCGATTTCTCGACTACATCTCGGCTCCCCGATTCGCGTTGGACGCCGCATCCGCAGTCTTCTTCATGGGGACCAAGGCTCAGCAACCGATCAGTCCGAAAGATGCCATCGCCCACTACCAGGGCGCGGGGCGCTGATTTAGAAACATGTCCATGCACGCCAACATGCGACCGCTAAAGCTTCATCCGCTTAAACACGAACTCCGGGATGCACCGAATCACCAGCATGATGTAGCGCCAAAACCAGGGCGTGTAGATTTCCGCCCTGCCGCGCCGAACGGCGCGAAAAATATCGGCAGCAACGCACTCCGGCGGCGCAACCAGAAACACGCCGGGCTTTCCCCAGATCATCCCCGTGTCGACAAAGCCCGGCTTCACCGTAAGAACTGTCACGTTGCTTTTGAAAAGGCGGTTACGGAGCCCCTGAAGAAACGCGGTGAGCCCGGCTTTGGCCGAACAGTACACGTAATTGGACTGGCGGCCGCGATCCCCGGCTACGGAGGACAGCACGCAAATGAAACCCCGCCGCCTTGCCTCCAGCTCGTTGGCCGCCAGCGTGAGCAACGCACCGGCTGAAGTGAAGTTTGTATCGATCGTGCGCCGCATCAGATCCAGATCACTTTGAACATCCGCCTGAAGGGGCAGAAATCCGTGGGCAACGATAATGCCCCCAAGGCTTCCATTGGCAATGCCAAGGCACTCCTTCCAGAATAAGTGATGTCGCGAATAATCCAACACATCCAGGGCTACAACGCGAACTTCTACACTATGCCGGATCTGCAAATCGGTCGCCGAGCGTTGCAGGTCGTCAACGTCGCGCCCCGCCAGGATCAAACGGCTTCCCTCCGCCGCCCATTGATGCGCAAGTGCCCGACCAATCCCTGATGAAGCGCCAACGATAAGAACCCATGGAAGATCTGCCGGAGCAGCCTGTGAACTCATTGCGCCGCTCCAATTCCGAGCCTGCGGGCCAATGAGGAACTGAAGCGATTGCGTGGGTCGAGATTTGCCTTGATCTGTTTGAATTTCGGGAGGTCGGGATACATGCGCTCAAACGATTCGCGTTTCATGCAGGCGTCTTTGGCAAGATAGACCCGGCCGCCATACTTGAGCACCACTTCGTCGAGTTCATCCAGAAGCTGAACTGTCGACGCCCCTGCATTCGGCAGATCAAGGGCAAGCGTAAGGCCCGGAATGGGAAACGAAAGGATCCCACCGCTCGCAGGCCCCATTGTCTTGAGCACTGCCAGAAACGACGCCGATCCCGCGTCTGACAGCTTCTCCATCAGGCTGCGAAGACAACGATCGCCATCCTGCGTTGGAAACACCGCCTGATACTGATAGAAGCCGCGACGTCCGTAAATGCGATTCCAGGACTCGATGGAATCAAGCGGGTAGAAGTAATCCTCATAATGCGAAATGTGCCGGCCATCAGGATGACTCGCATAGTAGCGGGCATTGAAGAGCCGGACGGTAAAGGGCGAGAGCGCGAATGATGGAAAGTTGAAAGGGACTCGCCCGCGTCGTTTTGCGGGCGGCTGAAGTGGGAGGTGCGAAAGCTCCGCCGGCAGGTCCGCGGCCTTGGCATGGTTTCCGCGCATCAACACCGAACGCCCAAGCGCCGTCCCCTTCGCCAGGCAATCAATCCACGCAACGGAATACGCATAGTCCTGATCCGCTTCGATGAAGGCCGCGAGCGTCTGGTCGAGGTTCCGTGTCTTCTTCTGATCAACCAGCACGTACCCGGTTTCGACAGGTCGAAGCTTGAGCCGCACCGACTGGATAATGCCCGTAAGCCCCATGCCGCCGAGCGTCGCCCAAAAAGCGTCGACATTTTCCTGCCGCGAGCAGCGGAGGGTTTGGCTGGCCGCGGTGAGCAGATCGAAGCTTTCGATGAAACTGGCGATCGATCCATCGCGATGATGGTTTTTGCCATGCACATCCGCCGCCACCGCCCCGCCGAGCGTAACGAACTTTGTTCCGGGCGTGACCGGCGGGAAATATCCTCGCGGAAGAAATACCTCGATCAAATCCTCAAACGTCGCTCCGGCTTCGCACTCGACAACTCCGGTTGCTGGATCGAAAGCGTTGAAGCGGTTGAGCTGGGTATTGAGAAGAATCGCCCCCGCGTCGTTGAGCGAAGCATCGCCATAACTGCGACCCAGCCCACGCGCAACCAGTGTGGCGGAATCCGCATTGGCAGCAACGATGTCGCGCGAATCCGAAAGTTTTTCAGGCCGATACACCTGAGCGCGCTGTTGCAGCACGTTTCCCCAACCCGCCAATAGCATCGGACGCGGCCGCGCCATCAATCAGATCTCCAGAGATGCTTCAAAAAGGCCACCACCGCGGCTTAGGTAGCCACGCAGCCAGAACGACAATCGTAACCAGAACGCCGGTCAACTGGCTTACGTGATCGCGGATTGCATAAATAACCGGATCATCGTCGAGCAACCGCCGCCTTGCCATGAACCACACCCGCGTGATCCAGTACAGCAATATCGGTGCGGCAAGCCACAGCACCTGCGGACGCAGATACAAGCCGCGCACCGTCGTGCTGTCCAGATAATTGCAGAAGACCAGCACCGAAAGATATCCGCTTGTCGGGCCGACCGTTTCGATGATCCGCAGATCGCTGACTTGATATCCCCGTCCGCTGGCCGCGTTGCCACCGGCATCGGCGATGGCGACAAGCTCGGAATATCGCTTGGCAAACGCGAGACTCAGAAAAAAGAACATCGAGAATGCGAGAAGCCACATCGTCAAATGTACGTCAACGGCTATCGCACCTGCCACGATGCGCCAACTATAGAGCGACGCCAGCAGGATGACATCAATCAAGACTTTCTGCTTGAGCCATAGAGAATAGGCTGTGGTAAGGACAAGGTATCCCAGAAGCATTAGCCGGAATTGTGAGGGAAGCAACGCAGCGAGTATCAATCCCGCGCACAACATCGCCCCCGCCAGAATCAATCCCTCCGGCACCGATGCACGCCCCGCCGCGAACGCGCGTGCTCGCTTGGAAGGATGCCGGCGATCAGCAGAGATATCCAACAGATCATTTAGAATATAAACGGCACTGGCGCAAAAGCTGAACGATGCAAAGGCGATCATCGCAGTCAGAAGCCTTGCTCGATCGGTGACCTGATGCGCCAGGACCAGCGGCAAAAGCAGAAGCAGGTTCTTGAGCCACTGGTGTGGGCGCATCGCCCTCGCCAACACCCGGATTCGAGTGGCCCGTTCAATTAATGGAATTTCAATCGGCCCGGCAGCCCCAGGCGCGTGGGTAGCTATCTCATCAAACAAATCCAGATGGGCGGCAATTGCCTGCGTCAATCGATCGGGCAAGCTGCTGACCAGAACGAGCCGCCGCCCGGCCTGCTTTTGCGTTCTAAGATAGTCCACTACTTCGAGCCGATAAGGTAATACCCCGGCATCGGCACAGAGCTGATCGATCACATCCGCCCGAACACATCCCGGCCCTGAAGTGCTGAACATCCTGAATGGCGCATTTTTCAGGGTCCAAAGTCTCTTTTCCCAACTCAAATCGATCGGCAGCAACTCACCGACCAGCTTTACCTGAAGGGGCAAAGACGCGGAGACAACCGCGTTGCCGGGACTCGAATTGGCAATTGTGCCGCTCATGGTTGGGATTCCGGCGCTTCAGTATTGTATATCGGCAGAACCCACTGGTCCGCGGTGCGATTCAGTACGAAGTCCATCGCCCCACACCGATGATCAGGCCTTGGAATGAAGCCGAATGCGGTGCTTCCGGCCCGTTGCCGCGCCAGACGTCACCGGAGCCGTGATTGTCGAATCCGCGACGGTGGCAGCAGCCAGGGCTGTGGTAGCGGTCGCAGGCGCACCCGCCGAGATTACGCCCGGCGTAAACGGACCATCCGCACCAGACACCCCATAACGAAAGTTCACACCGGGTTGGTCTAACTTATTGGCCTGGATGGCTATCCATGCCGAGTTCGGAACGGTTTTTGTAATGGTGTTCCCGATAATAATATCATTTCCGATGCCATTTGCGGTCACGATACACAGCCCATTTAGCGTTACGCCATAGTCCGTCAACGCGTTATTCTTGACGATATGGCTCCCTCCCTCGGCATAAATTCCGACATTTGCGCCATTTAAGAGCGTGTTATTTTCAATATCAGCCCCATTGGCAAGAACCGCGATGCCCACGCCCGTGACGTTCTGAAGCGTGTTACCCGTCACGGCAACGTTATTTGTGTAGACAACAATTCCGCCGGTGGATCCGGGAAGGTTGTTGATCTGATTGTTCGCGATCGTAGCCTGCCCGGTCCAGGTGGATTCGATGGTGATTGCCGCCACATTTGTGAGCCCGGTAAACGTATTGCCGCTGATTTGAGCCGTTGTGCCAGTCATCCCGAGAAGCATGACCTGCGCCACCGCGTCTGAACCGGGTCCGGTGGCCGGCTTGGACGCCGATTGGAACGTATTGGCAGTCACAAGCGAGTTGGTCGCCACGTCCCAAAGGCCCGTCGGACAGTTAGTCACAGTGTTGTGATCAATAGTTGTAATCGCCGCCGGCGTAACAATCCCCGGAGCGGCCATAAAAATGCCGTACTGTCGCGCGCTAATCGAATTGTTCCGCACGGTGGTCCCATTTCCCTGCACGTAGAATCCGGCAAACGTGCCGCCAGGAACTGTGTTGTTTTCGATATCGCAATTGTCGGCGGCAATGGCAACTCCAACTACCGTAACATTCTGAAGCATGTTACCCGTGATTGTGGTGCCATTGGCGGCAACGTCGATTGCATTGAATCCGCTACCCGAGATATTCGAGATTTGATTGCCAGAGATGACCGCCGACCCACTCCAATTCGACTGGACCGAGATGGCGCCAACATTAGCCAGCGAATTGAACGTGTTGCCGGTGATTTGAGCTGTCGCAGAGGTAGCCCCTATAAGGACTACCTGCGCCACTGCATCGGAGCCCACTCCAGAGGCCGGCCTGGTTGCGGATTGAAATGTGTTTCCAGTCACCCGCGAGTTGGGGACCACATCCCACAGGCCCGTGGGGCAATTGGTCACAGTATTAACGTCGACAGTGGTGATCGCGGCTGCATTAGGCGTCACCGAAGCGGCCATAAAAATGCCGTACTGCCGTGCGGTAACTGAATTGCTCCGCACGGTGTTCCCATTTCCCTGCACGTAAATGCCGGCAAAGCTTCCCGCCGGAATGGTATTGTTCTCGATGTCGCCATTGTCAGCCGTAAGAGCAATTCCAACCACTGAAACGTTCTGTAACGTGTTGCCGGTGATTACGCTGCCGCCGGCGTAAACGTCGATCGCATTAAAGCCCGAGCCCAAAATATTGGAAACCTGATTGCCGGTGATTTGCGCCGAGCCGCTCCACGTCGAGTGGACGTAAATGGAAGAAAGGTTGGTCAATGAATCGATCGTGTTCCCAGTGATTTGCGCTGTCGCTCCGGCCACGCCAAAAAGATACACCTCGGCAACGCTTGACGAGCCCAACCCTGAAGCAGGCTTGATCGCTGACTTAAACACGTTCCCGATGATCTGCGAGTGGGTTGCGACATCCATCACGCCAGTCGGACAATTGGTGACGATGTTTCCCATGATGAGCGAAGTGGCCGTTCCGGGCCCACCAGAAATTGGATCGCGAAGATCGATGGCAGTAGGAAATCCCGAAATCGAATTGTTGCGAACCGTCTGGCCGGACCCCTGCATGTAAAGCGCGTCATTGCTTCCGCCCACCAGCGTGTTGCTCTCGATATCCCCCGTCGATGCCATCACATTGATGCTTACAACCGGCATATTGGCGATGTAGTTTCCAGTGATGACGGTATTGGGCACCCACGACGCGATCCCGCCATATCCGCCTCCCACGATTCCGCTGATGCGGTTATTTGCAATCGTCGCCTTGCCGGCCCATGTTTGGTCAATCACGACGGCGCTCATGCCAGTCAGGTTGTAAAAGATGTTACCGGTTATTTCCGCCGTCTGCCCATTGATGGTGGCGTTGTATATTTGTGCGGTGGCCGTCTGTGGCAAATTCACCGGATTCACCGAGTCGTGCATCACATTGTTGTCAACTTGCGTATTGATGCCCTCGTTAAAGACGGCAGTCGGGCAATTAACAAACGAATTGCTATCCGCATAGATGTGATACGGATTGCGCGTCTTGATAATGTTAATGCCGGCCGTAGCACAATTGAGGAATCGGTTTCCAGCCACGGTCACATCATGGTTGGCGCCGTCGGTGTCGGTCTGATTGGCTTCGATGTCAATACCGGCTTCCGGCGACGTCCCGCCGATATTCTGAATCAGGTTGCCCTGAATCAACACGCGATACCCGTGAATGAATGAAATCCCATTTCGATACGCCGAGTTGACGGCGCATCCCTCCACCAATCCGTCGTGAGGCGAAGTGGCATCATTCGCCGCGTTTGCGGCACAGATGTAAAGACCATCACCGACGGTATCACTGAAGGTGCAGTTCGTAACCCTGAAGTAGGTGCAGCCCTGCAACCGAAGCGAGGCGGGGTTGTCACCCTGACCACGGTGGGTGGCATTGCCGTTGATTGTCAGCCCGCTGATAGTGAACGAAGAGCAGTTGGTCAATCGCAACACATCGCCGGCGATGTCGGCAACTTCACGATTGTCGGTTGGCTTCAAAGTGGCGCCAGCGCCGCGGATTTCGAAGTTGGACAGGTTCTGAAGGTTGATGAAATTGCTGATCCGATACGTTCCCGACGGGAAATAAATCAACCCGCGACCCGCGATCGTCAATGCATTCACGGCGGCGGCAATAGATGCGGTGTCGTCGACTATGCCATTGCCCACCGCGCCAAAACTCACGACATTAAAGATGCCCGCAAATGCGCCATTGCTCCCCGGATCGGCGGCTGCCGGTGGAGTGAACAATTGAAGCGCGGTAGCCGGTGAATTCACTGCGTAGCGTGCGATCACCTGGTCTGTCGCATCAACACGGCCATCACGATTAAAGTCGTATTTGTCGCTAATCGTTGCCGGCGCGAAAATCGTACGAAGATCATTGCGGGCGCCGGCTTCATTCGTGGAATCGATCACCGCGCTGGTGAGATTGTGCCCGTCATCACCGATGGCATTGCCGAAATAAAAGATGTCCGGGCTGCTCAGACCCGTATCGGCATTGGCATTCAAGGTAATCTGCAGCCATTTATTGCTGACCATCCCGTCAGGAAGGCGAATGACCACCCGGTCTGAGCCACCACTTCCTGCCCCACGCACGATCGAATAGGTCACCCCCTGGGAAACAGGCGCCCAGGTTGAGAGGTCTGCGCTGCTGCCCGCGCGAAGTGTGACATCCGCCGCGGTCGGATTGAGCGGCCAATTTACCGCGTCGATGGCAATGCCGTTAACTCCTTTTGAATAGCTGGTGTAATTGGCAAATGAGGCGGGCTGCCCGGGCAACAGAGGAGCTTTGTCGGATGCGATTGCGGCGGAAACCGCTTGTGTGTTGTCAAAAACCGAATGCCCGTAAAAAGCGTATCGCCCGACAATCGTGGCTGTCAGAAGTTGCCTTGACTCCAAACGCTCAATTGCATGGGAGATGCACTGCGACTGCTTCGCCTTTCGGAGCGAGACACGCTTCGAAGAAGTGGGTGCGAGCCGAGCCCGGTCAGTGGGTTGCATCGTCAAATAAATTCCTCCGTAGCACCCTCAATGCGCACGCCAAGCCCGTTCCGTCACAGCCAAAATTGTTGAACCAGATCAAGGCTCGAATGCAGCTGCCGCCTGCGGCGAAGTAGAGTGTATCCTACCTCGAAGGTACGACTCCTCAAGAGTGATGTTCGTCCAGCAAATGCCTTTTCCCAGCTATTCGATGGGCGAATGACGACCCGCCCAGTGGCGCGACTTAGGGCCGCATGGCGTGGCCCCAATCGCATCATTTTTTTACGTTACCCTCGGAAATCGTGTGTCCTTTGGCACCCTCAACATGGATTTCATCCGCGACATTATCAATTACAACGTGACCTGCCGGGTTGTCCACCCCAAGCGTATCGACGTACAGGTAACTTCGAGTGACCACGTTATTAAGCATGCGATTACGGTCGCAATTTGCTGCAATCAGCGGGGCTTCATCAAGGGTGTTCCCGATGAAGGCGCTGTCAACCGCCTCTGAATACAGGCCAATCTTGCACTTCGAGACGCGATTGGAGGTGAAGGTCACGTGATGGGTTCCGGATTTTCCGTAATATGCGGCCGCACCAGCGCCGCAGTTCACGAACGTATTAGACTCGATATCGATATCGTGTGTGATTCCCGGCGCGTCGCCACGATTGGGTTCGATGTCTATCCCGGCAAAGGGCGATGAGGTCTGTGCGTCGCGAAAAACGTTGTGATCGATGCGGATAAAACATCCGTGGATCACGCTCACGCAGTTCCTCCAGGGATTCTCGAACGTGCAACCGGTGATTCGGCCATACTGGCAGCGATCATTGATATTCGTCGGATCCAGATTGCACCACAAAAACACGTCATCACAGACCGAATCGCGAAAATGGCAGTCCCTCACGACAAAGTCCGTGCAGCCATTAATCCGAAACGTCTCCGGCGTGGTGCTTCTGAGTGGATGGCCCCGCCGCGTGCGATTGCCGTCGAAGGTCAGGTCGTGGACTCGCACGCGATTGCAAGCCACCAGACGTAACGTATCCCCCTCGGTGCCGAACACGGTCGCTCTGTCCGTAGGCTTTAACGTCGCCCCTTGCCCATCGATCTCAAAATCATTGACGTTGTGCAGGCCAACCCACCTGCTCAGGCGGTAGACGGCAAACGGCTCAAACACGATCTTCCCGTGCCCGGCCTTTTGAAGCGCATTCATCGCGGACTGAATTGCCGGAGCGTCATCCTTCACCCCATCACCGACCGCGCCGAAGTCGCGAACATTCACTACGAACCCGGTTTGAGGCTGTGCCGGCTGTGTGTCGGCGGCCCCGGTGTTCGACGACGTAGCCGCGAGCAAAACCAAAAGTGCAAACCCGATGTACTTCATGTGAATGCTCCGCCGGCTTGAACTCATTGGACACCGGTCTCTTACATCCGTCAGATCCATCCTCGCCATCGATACACGCGGATTCCAACCCATTCATGCAACCAGCAGCTCAACGCACGAAGACGCTCGCTAACGCCCGTTGGGTGGATCATATCCGTCCGGCTATCCGGACATGGCGCGCGAAGGACGTGAACACCGGCCTTCTCAAACGTCGCGGCGGCACGAGCCATGTGCCAGCCGTTTGTAACAAGAATCACGCGTCCCCAGCCGCGCTCGCGGGCGAGACGCGACACCACGACCGCCTCGTCATGGGTAGTTGCAACCGGACCGGGTTCATCAATCGGATAGCTCAAACCGAGGGCGGTCATCTGCCGACGCACGATAGGAGCCCGTGATTTGCCCGCAACCGGAACGACCATTTCCCTTGCATTTCCTGCTTTGAGCACCACAAACGCACGCAAAATGCGATCCTGGCTATTGGCCGCTAGCGAGTCATCCAGACGAACACCCGCTCCCAATGCGACCACCGCCTCAGTTGGCTCAAGTAAATCTTCCTGTGAAGGCTGTGACACCAACCACGGCACCACGGGCGTGACGGAAACGATCAGCAATCCAATGGTGACGATCACTCCCGCGGCCCATACCACTTTGCGCCATCGCGTGAGCGAAAGCAGCATTCCCGCGACAATAAAGGCAAGTAGCATCAGGCCCGAAGATTCCGCGATGAAACTCAGTTCAGCCACGACCAGACCAACCAGGGCACCAATCATCCCGCCCAACATCCCGACAGCCCACCAGCGCGAACACCCTGGCAAAGGACCAGATTCCTCCCCGATCGCAGGTGACGGAACCGTTTGGTTACGGGATTTGGTGGACGGTAACTCGGGCGTCATGGTTCACTGGCTCCGGCGCCTCAATACCAGAACGAGCACGCAATTCGCGACGATAGAGATCGAGGGTCTTCCGCACAACAACGTCGCGATCAAAGTACGCAGCCGCTCGCTCCATCGCACGCGCCCCCATCTCGCGGCGCTCTTGCGGGTTCTGAAGAAGCCGTTCCATGGCCGCTTCGAGCTCCCCTACGGCCAGTGGTTTCACAAGAATTCCGGTCGATCCGTCAACGATCACCTCGCGACAGCCACGGATATTTGTGGCCACGCTCGGAAGCCCCATGGCTGCCGCTTCCATCAGCGACGCGGGATATCCCTCAAAGCGACTGGGCAGGCAGAAAACATCAATTGCGCCCAAAAATCGCCAGATGTCTGTCCGCTTGCCGGCAAACCGGCATTTCTCAGCACAGCCAAACCGTACCGCGTCGTCGGGCGTGACCCCGTTTCCGCGCACGTCATCGACCATACCGACGTGAAGCAAATAAACGTTCTGATGGCGCTTGCACAGGGCGGCGAATGCTTCGAAAAGTTCCAACACACCCTTCACCCGCGTCAGGCGCGAAACAATCCCGAACACGATGGCATCCCGCGGAATGGCCATTTCGTCTCGAACCGCCGCACGAACTTCCTGGGTCACTCGCTCGGGCCGGAAGATCCGAAGGTCGATCCCGACATTGAATACCTCAACCTTGGAAGGCGCAAATGAGCAACGCTCAACGAGGTGCCGGCCGTCTTCTTCGCTGACGCTTACCACCTTGGTGGCCCATCGGCACGCCAGAACTTCGAGCATGTGATACGTCCAACGCAGAATTGGCCTGGGTTCGATGGCGAAAATCAGCCCATGGACCGAAGTAATTCGCGCCGGAACCCCCGTTAGCCATCCCGCCAATTGCGCCAGGAACGCAGCCATCGGCGTATGAGTGTGAATTAATTGGGGGCGCCCTCGACGAAAGAGCCCAACCAGTGCGAGCAGCGCCTTAAGCAAAACCAAGGGTTGAATTGATCGTGGAATCATCACCGGCACGACGCGAAAACCGTGTTCGCGCAGCCGCTCGATCCCATCGGTGCCCGAGCAGACAACGGTGACGTCGTAACCCACCGATTTCATGGCCTGAATCTGTTCCATCAGGAACCAATCGATGAACAAGGGTAGCGTCGCGATAACGACGATCTTGATCGGCTGATCCTGTGCTGAATTCTCAACCATTGTACGACTTGGCGAAAAACTAAGACTAAGGTTCATTGCTGACCGGCAAGACATCCAGCACATATAAAGAACCTACTGGCTTCCAAATCCCTATCGGCGGCGAAACGGGGGGCAGATCAACTCGAGCGGGGACAAGTACCACCGGGCGATGGGCCGCAATGCGTTCAATCACTTGCCTCCCTTCAAAAGTGGGCACAACCTCAACGCCGCTCATACCATAACGCTCTCGCTGATACTGTACGGCGAACCGCGCCATCTCATCCTCAACAACGATTAACCCACTGGTTCCCGCAAGATCCAATGCTTCGTGACTCATGCGCTCGGCAGAATCTTCGCCGAGGCCCCACGGAATGAACAGATACCGATAATCATCGCGATAGGGTTTATGGCGGGTGAAACGCCCCAGAAGATGCAGTCGCCTGGTGATGCTGGCGGCGAGTGGATAAATGGTCGGCGTCAAAGCGAGTGAAGCCACGGCAAGGCCGATAATCAGCCGGCGAGGGAACGGTGTCCAACGCTCCAGTACGTCTGCAAACCCAATCCCGGCGAATACGGCCACCAGAGCATAGACCGGCATGAGAAAAGTATATTGATCGATCACCGCATAACGCAGCACGAACGCCAGATGAATCGCAGTCGCAGCCGCTAGCGACCAGAACGAAATCCGGCTGACCGCGAGGCGTCGGCCGCGGATAACGCCCCATAAGCTCGCGGGCAGGATCAGATTTGGAAAACTTAACAGCGTAAATGCGATGCTGGTGGCGGTGTAGGTCAGCAACGGTCCGCGCGACATGACCTGCGATTCAAAGTTGCCGAAGAGGGCCGATTTGATGGCCGCAACAAGACTGCCGGTAGCGTAGGTTTCCTGAGCGATCATGGACAAAAGGATGCTTGAACCAGCAACCCAAACGATTGCTGCGAATAAAAGCGTCTTCCACGGCGCCTCACCCGTCCGCAAGGCAAGCAGCAGGACAATTCCGATCACCGGTAGCGTGAGCAGCGCAAGATCATGATTCGCCCAGCCAAGGCCGTTGGCAAGGAACATGAGCACCAGCCATTTGGATTGACGCGTTCGGTCCCACATGACCAGCGCCCACATCTCGGCCGTGAGCATTGCAGCGGTGACTGAATACACCTCGACAAATGTGGAGAAACGCCAGAATGTGTGGGCTACCGCTAAGCCGACTGCGGCCAATAATGCCGCCTCGACCCGATTAGTCAGGGTCCTGACAATCCCGAAAACATTGGCGACCGCGATTGCCCCAAACAACGCGCTGACCATGGCAACCGCAGCGGGCGGCTGCAGCGGAAGGATCTTGGCCGCCAGAGTACTGAGCCAGAAATGAAGCGGGTGAGCGCAGCACAATCCAAAGGGATCGGTAGCCTCTCCCCGCACCACGCGCAGCACAAACTGACCCGAATCCTGCCAGCCAATCGTCCGGCTTGCCGTGAGCCCGTATAAGAGCATCGCCACGGCAAAAACGTATGGGTAAAGCATACCGGTACGGCTCCGACCGGAATGCGAATGCTCCGTGGTTGCTTCGGAAATAGCGGAAAGTCCGGTAACTGAAGCCATGTCGTTTCGACGCGTCATTCGATCGGAGGCCACAAACAGTTGCCACAGCCAACCCTTAGGATCAAACTCGTCATATCTTAGGATAGTTTTGAGCCGGAACGCGAGTTCCTCCATGCCGATAACTTCAAATGTGCAGATCGAGCAAGTCGTTCAATGCGTCAGAACGGTCGTGGGCCAGACCTATCGGGACGTGTTACTCCACCAGCCGCTGTTTGCCGGCAACGAATCGCGGTACGTCCAGCAATGTATCGACACGGGTTGGGTATCGTCAGCGGGTAGCTTTGTAACCGAATTTGAACGGCAACTTTGTCATCTGACCGGAGCCGCCCATGTCATCGCGGTGGTTAATGGCACTGCGGCCCTGCACGTGGCGCTTCTGCTGGCCGGGGTTGAGCGGGACAGCGAAGTGTTGATGCCCTCACTTACCTTTGTGGCCACGGCCAATTCCGCGGCGTATTGCGGAGCCGTGCCGCACTTCTGCGATGTCAGCCGTTTAACCCTTGGCCTCGATCCAAAGCGTCTGGCAGAGCATCTCGACACCGTTGTCGAACGCCGCGAATCGGGATGTTTCAATCGACTTACGGGCCGTCGCATCTCCGCAGTCGTACCGATGCATACATTTGGGCATCCGGTGGAGCTGACTGAGCTGATGGAGTTGGCTCAAAGGTGGCAAATCCCTGTCATCGAAGATGCCGCCGAGTCTCTGGGCTCTTATTACCGCAATAAACACACCGGCACCTTCGGCCTGCTCGGCGTGTTAAGCTTCAACGGCAACAAGATCGTCAGCACAGGCGCCGGTGGCGCCATTCTGACCAACGACCCAACACTCGCCTCGCGCGCTCGCCACATCACCACAACTGCGAAAGTTCCGCATCCATGGGAATACGTTCATGATGAGGTTGGCTTCAATTACCGTATGCCCAACCTGAATGCCGCACTGGGCTGTGCGCAACTGGAACGACTATCAGGATTTGTCGATCGAAAACGCCGGCTTGCCAAGAAGTATCAAGATGCGTTTGCAGGGTTCGACGGCGTAAGCGTTTTTGCCGAACCACCTGATTGCCAGAGCAATTACTGGCTCAACGCGCTGTTACTGAACGAGCCGGACCTTGTGCTCCGCGACCAGCTATTGGAAGCACTGAATGAGGCCAAGCTTCAGTCGCGGCCCATTTGGAAACCGATGCATCAATTGCCGATGTACCGAAACTGTCCGAGGATGGATTTGGGTGTGACCGAAAATCTCGCGCAGCGCATCGTTAACGTGCCCAGCAGCGCGGGGCTAATGAGTTCGGACGAGAAATGAAGAAACAGTTCACGATTATGCTCTCTGCAGCAGGACGTCGTGTGGCGCTGCTGCGAATTCTGCGGCAAAGCGCCGCCGACGCCGGCTTCGAGCCGCGAATCCTCTCCACCGACGTCACCGAAATGAGTGCGGCGTTTCATCTGGGCGATATCAAGCGCCTCGTTCCGCGATACCGCGAGCCTGGCTGCCTCGATTATCTCGTGTCGATGTGCAAAGAGCTGAGCGTCGACCTTGTCGTGCCGACGATCGATCCCGAACTGCCCTTCTACGCCGAGCATCGCCGGCGATTCGCCGATGTCGGCACGACAGTGATGATCTCATCACCCGAAACAATCCAAATCTGCAATAACAAGCAGGCCACTCACGACTGGCTGACACGAAGCGGCCTGCCAACCGTGAAGCAATTGGACGCCGCCCGGCTCCTGGCTGGAGACGCAAATTGGACATATCCGATCTTTGTTAAACCGCGCGGCGGCAGCGCGTCGATCGGGGCAAGGGTCGTTCACAACGTCGAGGAGCTGCGTGTAGCCACGGCAGGCGCTGATTACATTGCGCAGGAAATCGCGGCCGGACAGGAATACACCGTTGACCTCTTCATCGATCGGACTGGCCACTGCCGCTGCGCCGTTCCCCGCATGCGCATCGAAACCCGAGCCGGCGAGGTCAGCAAAGGAATGACCGCTCGCTGTGCCCCTGTTCAAGAGCTCGCCAGGCGCGTCGGCGAAGCGCTGCCTGGCGCGTGGGGTGTAATCAATACGCAAATATTCTACGACGCCGCGACGGGTCAACTCAACGTGATCGAGATCAACCCACGTTTTGGCGGCGGTTATCCGCTGAGCCACCAGGCCGGGGCGAGGATGGCACGATGGGTCATCGAAGAAATCGCGGGGCTGCCGCTCACCGCAACCGACGACCAATGGGAAGACGGCCTGACGATGCTTCGGTTTGATGATGCCGTGTTCGTCCGCCGCGATCAGCTTGCCGAACCATCGCCGCCAGCCCGGAGCAAATAATCGCACGCCGATCGCTCATCCTCTTTGATGTGGACGGAACGCTCCTCTTGAGTGGCGGCGCGACCACCCGCTGCATCTGGCGGGCGGCAGAGGCGACCTTTGGGCGGACGCTGGAACGCTGCCCGCTCACCGCCGGCCTGCTTGATCCGCAATTGTTTCTCAGCATCGCATCCCACTGCCGCATCGATAACGCCACGGAATTCCTCGCGCGATACAAGGCGACCTATCTCGCGGAGCTGGAAGCTGAGCTGTCACGAACGCGCGATCGAGTTCGGGTCATGCCGGGAATTATTGAGTTGCTCGAACAATTGGAGAAATCGACCGAAGTCGTCGCAGGGCTGCTTACCGGAAATTTCAAAGACGCCACTCTGCTCAAGCTTCGCGTTGCCGGGCTCGATCGGTTTGGTTTTCCCGTCAGTGCCTTTGCCGAAGATGGCACCACGCGCGATGATCTGGTCGACGCGGCGATAAAGCACTTCGCCCAATCAAAGGGCGAAACGATCAGTCCATCCCAAATCATCATCGTCGGCGACACCCCGCGCGATATTTCAACCGCGCGTGCGACCGGGTGCAAAGTGCTGGCCGTGGCCACTGGAAGCTATTCGCTTGAACAGCTGCGCGCGGAGCATCCGGACGTGTTGGTGAAGGATCTTCTCGACCCGCGCCGGCTTTACGACCTGATCAGCCGCCTCGGCTCGGCCGACTGACTCATTTGGCCGGCTGGGTTGTGGGCGGTAGCTCGGCGGCCGTGCCGGCGTCCATGCTGTTCCCCGCTTGGGCCGCACGCTGCGTGCCCCACGATCCCTTGTCGTTCCATACGGTCGGCGGGGCATCATCGGCGCTGGAATGGCATCCGACATTGGCCAAGCCCATCAGGGAAATCGGGGCCAGGGTGTAAATCATCAGGCGTCGCATCACAAACTCCTTC
Source organism: Tepidisphaeraceae bacterium (assembly GCA_036794395.1). Taxonomy (GTDB): domain Bacteria; phylum Planctomycetota; class Phycisphaerae; order Tepidisphaerales; family Tepidisphaeraceae; genus DASXMX01. The sequence goes on from DAIRGS010000044.1 coordinate 29,658, forward strand.
GATCGGCCCCCAATTCGCATCTCCCCATTATGCAAACCACAGGCCCAAAACCCCTAATTCGGGGTCGGAAGTACACAATCCATGCGGTGGGAATCGAACCCGCACGACCTTTCGGTCAACGGATTTTAAGCCCACGTACTTTCCGTCGATTTCCCGAGAAAACCCAATACTGCCCGACTTTGCGGGGCGCGAAGTGGGGCGCTTCATTCCGGCAGGTCTGCACGATTCCTAAAGAACACCTGCCGCGCCGGCGACGGTCAACGAGTACCCAAAGCGGTCGGTGACTCTATCTGCCAACTCTTGCGGGACGAAGAGCGTGTTGTTTGCCGCGTGAAGTTCTGTTAGCAATGCTGCTATCCTGTTGCCGATGCGGGTGTTAGTGTTTGTTGCCGCATCAAGCAAGAACCGCTTCACAAATCGCAAATCCGAAAGGTTTGGCTGCAAAACTCTCTCTGCCTGAACCGCCCCCTTTCCCTCCAAAAGCAGCCGTAATTTGCCACTGTCCGAGCCGGTGAGAAAGCCGACGTTGTGCGCGATGTTGTGGCGTACCTGCCAGAGAATTGCCAGTGTATTTGCCCGTTCCCGTTCACCCGCCGGCGCCTGGTTCCTGAGAGGGAATAGGTTTTCCCACCCTTGCTCTGCGAATGGCGACTTGAGCAGTTTCTTAAACCTTTCGTTGATCGACTTGTTGCTTAGCCACGTCTCTGACTCGCACATGGCCTTGCCCACTGATTTATCCAAAGCGAATTGGATGGCTAGAGCGCCACCCGTCAGCTTGAACTCTTCAAAACGGTCGTCATTGACGAATTGAACCAAGCCATCCACGCAGACAATGGCAATTTCTTTCAGGAACCGTTCGAAGGCTTGAATGAGATTGCCTAACGCCATCCGCCTCAAATGCGACATGTGTCGCTCGTACACGACAGGGTACATCGTTCCCAGCGGCAAGTGGTCGTCGATGTACTTGATCAGTGCCAACGTCTCGTTGGCCGAGTGTTCGAAATGGTCAATTGGCCGGTCGGATTCAGCGGGGGGTGGCCCCACATGCGTCAGGAGATCACGTACCTTCTGGTGGAGGTCAATGGGTGGTCGTGGCATGTCCGCGCCCGCGTCGTGCGTCCTCTTAAGCTCGGGAATTCTCAGATGCTTCGCGGTCTTCGGCCAGCAGCCACGGGATGTCTGATCCCTGCCATTGCATCACGAACGTCCTGTTGCCGTACCTATTTTCTCGATCCGCGAGCCGCTCGACGTCGGGGCTAGAGATAGGTTCGCCGTGCGCCCGTGACCCACGCGCCCGGTCTAAGACTAGCAGAGGTTGGTGTCGTTCCCGCATCACCGCTGCCAGTTCGTCATTGGGACATGGGAAATCAAGTTCTGCCGTCAAGGCTGGGTCGCCGTCAACGAACCACCATGTGTTGGGCTGAGCTTCGAGCCAGTCGGCCAACTCGTCTGAACCGATGAGGAAATAAGCATGTTCGGTCAGTTCTGCCATGCAGCCTCCAGTTGATCGCGGAGTGTCCCTCAGCACGGTCGCGTCATGGTGACATTGTAGTACATCTTCTACTCAAATCGACCGAATCCTCCGCTTATCCGAACACCGAGCGGTGGGAATCGAACCCACACGACCTTTCGGTCAACGGATTTTAAGCCCTTAGCAGCAGTTAGGGAATGCCGAGAGAAAAGGGCCACACAAAAGGCGAGTGGGACGCTCAAAGCAGCACTGACCCAGTTTCCTGAACTTTCTCGCCGTGGTCGAGTCTGCAACTGTTTTGCGATAGGGTTGTGAATCATGTGGTGTTTCACAGATGCTGAGTCGGTCATGTGGTGTCGCGGAGTCGGACGTACCGCCAATGAGATCGGAACTCGAATCGAGCAGGCGACCAACCATGCCGTGGTCGTGCCCCTTTCGGAATTCAAATGGGCGAGGCTCGTTTGGTTCAGTGGCTTCATCGCCGCGTCTATGGAACCCTTCGACAGTTGCCTCCTCTGGATAACGCAATCGGGCGTTTGGCCATCCAGTGAGAACTGGCATCTGTTTTACCGCTTACGTGAAACATACGGGGAACGGCGTCTTTTGGCCGCTGCACCCGGACAACTATTCCTCCCACACGAACTGGCGGATTTGGCGACGTTCATTGGAATGGCGCTCCTGTTTGGATGGGACTTTTACGTCGTCCCCAATCGGCCCGGCATCACCGCGTTCGTCAGCCATGATGGGTTCCTCGATTTATACGCCGACGACGAAAACGCAGCAGAAGCGATTCGACAATCGCTTTCCGATGCACACGTATCGTGCGAGGTGAGGGGCAGCGTGTAACTAAATAACCTCACCGGCAACGCTAGCGGCATGTGTCCTGAGTGCGGCACAACTCTGGCGACGTAATTTCGCTCCCCTCCGTCGCGGAGGGTAAGATTGGAGGGATGAAGAATGACAGAGCGCCCGATCCGTTGCCGATATACCGCGTGCGATCCCTGCTATACGAACTCTGTGTCGAATGTGGGTTCTGCCTTCCGCCACAGGAACAGTTGCGACTCGAAGAAAAACCGCCCATGGAAATCGATTCATTTACCGACGCCGTATTCGTGGCCGAGGGAATGAATCCGTACAGCAAGCCCGCGTTACGCAAGCAGGTGCGGGAACGCGTGGCAAAGCATTTTGCGGATGCAAATTGCATTGATACTAGGACCGAATGGTAAGATTGGGGATGCGTTGGATTTTCGCGATTATTGGTGGAGTAATTGCGCTTGCACTTTTGTATATCTGGCTCATGGGACGCGGGATCATCTCGAACCCACTCGACCCGTAGACTCGTGCGCGCGGAACTCAAAATATCGGAGCAGTTACTTCTTCGTAAACCGAAGCTTGTCTCCCGTGCAAAACTCGTTGTCACAAGTCAGCAAGGTCCGCGTGCCCAATCCTTCGTTACGTCGCATCTGCTTGTCGTTGGGGATTTTGTGGGGCGCAAAGTAGGGCGCTCCAACTGCTAACTAGCGCACCAAATGTACCACGTTGAGGTTCTCCAAACCCTTCCGGTTGGGATGAAGAAATCGGGGGGAATTGTGGGAAAACGGGTTTTCGGCAGTAATCCGAGCGGTGGGAATCGAACCCACACGACCTTTCGGTCAACGGATTTTAAGTCCGTAGCGTCTGCCGTTCCGCCACGCCCGGTTGAGTGAATCGTATCGTGGTTTGGGGGAGTTCGCCATGCGGGTTCTGGGAGTTAGGGGACGTGTATCGGGGAATGTTGCATAACGTTGCAAACGGTTGCATCCGCGGAAATGGCACGGGCGGCCTGGTGGTCCAGTTGCCAAACCACTTAACCCATAAACGCACTCGGATCGAGTTTGAAGCGCGTTGAAAGTTTTTTGATATGGGCCTTTGACAAACCGCGGGCTCCCTTGAGGAACATCGATACCGCCGACTCGCTGCCAATGATGCGACCGATGTCTGCCTGAGTCAGTTGATTCGCATCCATGAGGGCACGCAATGCCTCCTGGGGAGTCATGTTCTCATCAATGGCGTGGTTCTCCTCCTCGAATTTGTTCACAAGAACCAGGAGTGCGTCGAGATACTCACCCTCGCCCTTGTCCAGATCGCGGCCCATCAGGCGGCCAACCATCGCAATGGCCTGCTCATGCTCGGCGTCGTTCTTGATGGTCTTGAGCGGGGCCATCTCGACAAGTTCCATGTATGAATCCCGCCGCGGGTGTCGCGATGTTCGCGTCTTTGTGGTTGCCATGTCACGACCTTTCCTCAGAACAACTTCTTCCAAAATCCTTTATCGTATTGCTTATGATCAAGGACTGCTTTAATCAGGATCGTTTGGCGTCTGTAGTCGATTTGAGCGACAACTCTGTATTTATTGCCCCCGATGTCGAAAATCGTTGCAGTTCCGCCGTTCGATCCGGTCGCCACATCCGTTTGCCCGAAAGTGGCCTTGGCGTCCTGAAAATTCTGCCAGTGGGCCTTTCGAGCGATTCTGAACCAATCCTCGAACGCGTTCGCGTGATTCCTGCGAGTTGAATCGGTGTTGTAGAAGTCTTTCAGCTTCCTTCGGCTGATCACATTCACAACTTCACATTATGCGAAGCCCATTCCCGAAAGTCAAACTTGCTCGTCACTCTTGCAAAAGGCAAACTCCGACAATCGGACGACGAGTCCTCGGCCAACCCGCAATGCAAGCCGGCTTTCCCATCCGGCTGCGTGAGCTACAGTATATTGCTCGGCCGGGCGGGTATGATGCGGCCTTGCGCTCCGGATTGTTCACTCTTGTTTCTGTGCTATCGATCTACCAAGCAGACTACACCCCAACCGACAGCTTTTCACGGTGGCCGTGAA
>DAIRGS010000045.1:0-33996 GCA_036794395.1 Tepidisphaeraceae bacterium
GCAGGACACGCAGCCTTGTGGGCTGCAACACAGATTTCGCAGATGCTCGCAGATAGCAAAGGACCTGAGCTCATGGATGACGTTATCCTGGAGCGAAGCGAAGGATCTGTTCTTCGAGGTTCACCCAAACCAGATCCTTCGCTTCGCACAAGGATGACATTCAGTGGATTATCCGATGGAGGATTACGCCGCGGATGAATTCAGGTCTTGTCTTATCTGCGAGCATCTGCGCAATCTGTGGTTAAATCTGTCTTATCTTCCTTCGTGTCTTCGTGCCTTCGTGTTGAAGAATTTTCCGGGAAACACTCATGAACTCAGCATCGTTCACCCGTCGACAGGTTGTTCGATCCGGATTTGTTGGTCTGGGCGCGGTTGCGTTGGGGAGAATCTCGCCTTCGGCGTTTGGTGCTGATGCGGTTGAGGAGGGGCAGCTTGTCCCATTCATCGATCCGCAGCCGATCGATGCCAAGCGGCCGATGGTTAAGTGGGAGGACCTGCGCGAGTGGATCACGCCCGACAATCAGATCTTTGCCGTGAGCCATTACGGGACGGGCAAGGTGAACCTTTCTGATTGGAAGCTAAAGATTGAGGGCCGTGTCGAAAAGCCTGTCGAGCTTTCGCTTGATCAGATCAAGGCTCGACCTGCGACTACGCTTGCGGCGACGCTGGAATGCTCTGGCAATGGATCGACGGCCGGGTTTATGGGCGCTGTGGGCAACGCCAACTGGACGGGCACTTCGCTGGCGAGCCTGCTGGCGGAATGCGGGATCAAGCCCGAAGCGATCGAAGTGGCGTTCTGGGGCGCCGATGTCGGCAAGGAAACGATTCGCAACAAACCCTATCAGCAGAATTTCGCTCGAACCCTGCGGCTTGACCAGATTAAGAACGCCATCCTCGCCTGGGATATGAACGGCAAGCCTCTCCCGGCCGCCCACGGCGCGCCGCTTCGCCTGATTGTGCCTGGGTGGTATGGCATCGCGTGGGTGAAGTGGCTTACGGGCATCGAACTCCGCGACCGACCTCTTATGAACCGTTTCACCGCGCGAGATTACGTCACCCTTCGCGGACATAAAAATGGCGATTCCATCGAATACAGTGAGACCGCCGTCGGCCCGATGCAGGTCAAGTCGCTGGTTGGCCGGGTGACTAAGCAATCTGATGGGTCTCTGCATCTCACGGGAGCCGCGTGGTCGCGCGAGCCCATTGGCAAGGTCGAGCTGCGCGTGGACAACAGTCCGTGGTTTGAAGCCGACCTGCTACCCCGCCCCGCCGGAACGCCCGCCGGCTCTCCCGCGTGGACTTTCTGGTCGTATGACTGGAAAACGCCAACGCCGGGCGAGCATACGATCGTCTCCCGGGCGACTGATGCCGGTGGGCGGGTGCAGCCGGAAGCGGATGATGATTTCATCAAGTTGAAACAGACGTACTGGGAGGCGAATCAGCAGTATCCGCGGAAGATCAAGATTTGAATATGTGATCGAGCGTGGTGAAGTCCAGTCGCTACTTCTTATCCTGAAGCAGCACAAACGCGCCCTTCTTGTTGCCCACAACGACGTCCGGCAGGCCGTCGCCATTGACGTCGCCTACGACGACCTGCGTGCCGACGCCGGAATCGTTATCGATCAGGTGAGGGACCCAGTCGACGGCACCATCCTTTCCCCGAACGAGTTTGAACCAGTAGGTGACGGCGGCGCTGTTGCGTTCGGGGTCGGCGGTTCGACCGTGCGACCAGAAGCGTTTGCCGACGACGATATCCAGCAGTCCGTCGCCATCCATGTCTGCCAGCGCCAGTGCGTGCGGCTCGGCGAAGACCACGCCATACTTATTGTCGCTCGGCTTTTTGCCCATGATCAGGTGCTGCTTGAATTTAGTTTCGTTGCCTTCGCGATACTGCTCGTACCACGCGAGGCCGAAGCCGTGCGCCTGGAGGCTGGTTATCACATCGGGGAGGCCATCGCCATTGACGTCGTAGGCGAACATTTGCGCACCGCCATCGCCGAATGAAGTCTTGTGGAATTTCCAGAGTGGATCCCCGGCTAAAGAGGCCGGCTGCTCCCACCAGCCGTCTTTTTCGATCAGGTCCATTCGACCATCTGCGTTTACATCGCCGACACCCATGCCGTGAGTGAAGTTGCCATATTTGTTGTTGGGCGAGATTGCGTGGAATTTCCACGGCTTGGAAGGGGCGGACCAATCGGGCTCGGCGTAGCCGTAGTGGCCTTTGGTGATACAGACCAGTTCGGGCTTGCCGTCGCCGGTGATGTCGGTGAAGAGGGGTGATTCGTTGTCGGTCTCATCGAGAATAATGTGCCGCTTCCAAGGTCCCGAGCCTTTGGGATTTTCGAACCACGAAGTGTCTTTTCCAGGGAATCCAACCACCAGGATGTCATTCCATCCATCGTGGTTGAAGTCGTAGACCCAGACGAAGAAGTTATCCGAATAGGTGTTTTTCGATCCCAGCGTCCCTTCGTAGCCCGGCACCTTCAGGGTCGTCATCGGGCCAAGCTTGAGATCGAACGACGCCGTGGCGGGATAGATTTCATGGCGCGTCTTGAAGTCCGGGCCCTCCCACCACCAGGGGCCGGCGATGATGTCCATTTTGCCGTCGTTGTTCAAGTCGCCGAAGCTCGCCCCCTCGCTCCAGAACTGGTCATGCAGCTGAATGCGTTTGAAAGTGATCGGCTCTGCTCCGATCGCATAACCCGGCACGATCAGCAGCGCGAGCAGGAGAACCAGATGGGCGATGCGCATGGTGTCCTCAATGGCGGAAGGGAATGAGGCGGCGGTCAAAGGTTTGTACTGGAACGCAATCCGCCTGTTGACACTTTCGGCGGGTAAACGGTGCTACGAACGCGAGTCTCGTGTCCAAGGAATAATCAGTCCCGCAATCAGCAAGGCCACCACTTCGCCGCAGTAGACAATCATCGAGTGCCCATGCAGTTGCCTGAATTGATCCGAATTGGCAAGACCCTGGTGCTGAAGCATTTCAATCCGGGGCGTGAAATACATCGTCACCAGGCACGCGCCGATTGTCGCAACCGCAAAGAACGCGAACATTGCGGTGGTGCGCTTGGGCGGGCCGACGAGTCGCCAGACGAAAGTTGCGATTAGCGCGAGTGCGGCCAAGGCGAGCTGATAGGCATTAAACGCGTGGAAAATCTTAGCGGCACCCTGACCGGCTGTTTCTCGCGGGAAGGTACTGAACAGCGACAGCACGGCAATGAACAGCGTGATCAGGCCGCCAAACCAGAGGCCCCAGACGAGTGTTACCAGCGTGGAAATGAATCGTCGCATGGGTATGAACTATAAGCCCTGTCCATTACCGGTGCCCTGGGACGGTCGTTTGAAAAGCCGATCGTGAAGATCCTTCACTCGATCGCGAACGCCCTGGCCGCTGCGGAATTTGTGTTTCTCCACTAGATCCGTCAGCTTGCGGACCTCGCCGGTAAACTCATTTAGCTTCGCGGCCATTGCATCCACCTGCATCACTGTCGCCTCGCCCAGCATATCCGTTAAAGACACCTTCCACGCGCCATCCACGCGCAGCATGTGAACTGCCAGCGGATCGCCCTTGAAATCGATGGTTGCTCGATCGGCATCCACGCGTTCGGTCGCGGCCTTGATGTCGGCGGCAACGACGGTACCGGCGGCATGAACGACGGCTGTGCCGAGTTCTTCGCCAAACTCCCGCCCCACCGCCGCCTGAAGCCTGGCCAGGGCGACATCGCCCTCGGCGATCACCTGCACCAGTTTCTTCTGGTGTTCATCCTTGAAGAGATAAAAAGTTGAATCGGTCGCGACATCACCCGATTGCGCCGCCGCATCCTGGGCAAGCAGCGCCTCCTTTGGAGACTTGCCTGCATCAGATGATTGTCCTAGCGCGAACGCTGCGATCCACAAAGTCAGAAACGGTGCAAGCAATTTAATTCGCATATTCATTCCCTGATTGTCGCGGCTGGGCCGATGAAATTGGCGCGTTCGGAAGGTTTTTCGCATACTTAAATTGCGCGCCGTTCAGCGTATGAGGAACGGCGCTTGTCACTCGCCCTCACCCCAGCCCTCTCCCGGCGGGAGAGGGGGCCAGAGTGCTTATATGATGGAACCGATTCGTCATGGGAACAACCCCTTCAACTTGCTGGCCTCGGCGACCCGCCCGATGGCGATCGCGTAGGCTGCGGTGCGGTAATCGCAATCGGAAGAATCCGCCCTGGCATTCACTTCGTCAAAGGCTTTTTCCATTACGCGTTGCAATTCATCCTGCACGCGTTTCATGTCCCAGAAGTAATTTTCCAAGCCCTGAACCCATTCGAAATAGCTGACGGTGACGCCGCCGGCGTTGGCAAGGATATCGGGAAGAACGGTGACGCCATTGTCACGAAGAATTTCATCGGCTTCGGGCGTGGTTGGGCCGTTGGCGCCTTCGCAGACGACCCGGGCCTTGACGTGGGGCGCTACCGCTTCGGTTACGGTATTTTCCATGGCCGCGGGGACCAATACGTCGCATTCGCAGGTGAGGACATCTTCATTGGTCATTGCATCGGCACCGGGGAAATCGGTAAGCACGCCATTGTCGCGGTAGTAGACACCGGCTGCTTCGATATCGATTCCCGATTCGTCGTACAAGCCGCCTTCTTTGGCGCTGATCGATACAATCGTCGCGCCGCGCTCCGCCAGCAGCCGGGCGGCGTGATAGCCGACGTTGCCAAAGCCTTGCACGGCGATGCGCACCTCATTCAAATTCTTATTCTGTGTCGCCAGAAATTTTCGAAGAATGTTCATGATCCCCCGGCCGGTTGCCTCCTCACGACCCACCGACCCGCCCAGCGTCACCGGCTTACCCGTCACCACGCCCAAAGCCTGATAGCCCACCATCATTGAATAAGTATCGAGCATCCACGCCATCACCTGTGCATCGGTACCGGCATCGGGTGCGGGGATGTCGTGTTGCGGGCCGATGACGGGCAGTATTTCGCTGGTGAACCTTCGGGTCAGACGCTCTTTTTCGCCCATCGACAGCTTGCGCGGATCGCAAACGATGCCGCCTTTGGCTCCGCCATATGGGAGATCGACCAACGCGTTTTTCCAGGTCTGGAGCATGGCCAGGGCCATGACTTCATCTCCACTTACAGCGGAATCAAATCGAATCCCGCCTTTGAATGGCCCGCGCGCGTTGTTGTGCTGAGCGCGATACCCGGTAAAGACCTGGATTTTTCCATTGTCCATTTTGATCGGGCAGGAAACGGTGAGCACGCGCTTGGGCGAGGACAGAACCGCCCGCCAATCTGGATCGAGGTTCATGCTCTGGTACACCCGATCGAAATACAGATGGGCGTTTTGCCAGAATTTGGAATGCTTTTCGGCGGTTGGTGAGAGGCGGTCGGTGAGGGTCATATGAGGAAAGTCTAGTATGGGAGGCCGTCGGTCAAGACATTATCGCGGACTTGCCCACACAGCCGGTGCTGCTGCACAATATCGGCGAGGGCACTTCTGAATGGATAACCTAGAGAAGATACGCACACAACTTCAACTAAGACATTCCAACTTTTTTGCCAAGGCCTATATCCAGGTGATGATCGGCCTGGCGATCTCGATGGCGGCGCCGGCGGCGGTGCTGATTTTTGTATATGCTCTCACTTGGTTGTGGGGAAAGGACCTGCCGCTCGGCTGGGGAACGCTTGGTGCGATCATTGTGACGCTGCCCTGGCTTTTCCGATTTGAGATCCAGGCGCAGGACGGGTTGGGAGGGCACATCATTCAGCGATTCAGGGCGGCCGAGCACGAAGAAAAGACACCGCCGAGCTTCGCACATCTCGGCGTGCTGGGCGTAGCGCTCGCCCAGCAGCGCCCGCCGATGACGGGCCTGCTCGAGTTCTTTCTGATCGGGCCACACCTTGTCGTCAGCGCCTTGCGGAAGTTGCGCCTTAGGCGGCTCTCGGAAAACGCGAGCATTGAACGAATCATTAACGTTTCGGACATTCTGTGCCGGCTCCAGGGCGGCGCGGTAACCGAGAAGATGCTTGAACCTCCGGAAACGCCGGCTCAACTTTCAGAGGTGCTGGCGTATCTGTTGTTCTTCGAATGGATCGGCGTTGCCAACGACGGGACAAAAGTCTGGATCCTGACTGAGGGCCGTAGACTGCTGTGCATCCCGGCGCCCGCGCCCAGTTAACGCGGCTTCTCCTGTAAGACACGATCTCTTCGTGAAGCGCTTTGCGTATTCGTATAGATGACGACGATAGCGCGAGCGCCAGATTTGGGTTGGCAGATTGTTGAGGGGTTGCGAACCCCGGCCATTGGATCGACGGTCTATCCGACACTATACAATCGACCGCCAAGGAGAAAGCTCCGTGCGCACATGGCTTTTGCTGGCATACAAGGTGCCGCGCGATCCGACGTCTGCCCGGGTGTTCGTGTGGCGCAGGCTGAAGCGCTTCGGCGCGATCGCGCTCCAGGATGCGGTCTGGGTACTCCCGGCGACACAGCAGTCCAAAGAACAATATCAGTGGCTTGCCGCGGAGATCATCGAATTAAAAGGCGATGCGTCGGTTTGGGAGGGACGCCTTACGTTGAGCGGGCAGGACGAGGAGATGGTTTGCCGCTTCAAAGATGAGGTTGACGACAATTACCGCCAGATTCTTACAAAACTGAAACGAAAGCGACCGGACCTTGCAGCTTTGTCGCGCGAATACCAGCAGGTTCAGGCGCGGGATTACTTCCGGTCGGCCCTGGGTCGTAAAACTCGAGAGGCGTTGATCGCGGCGCGAGGAGACGTGCAGCCATGAAATGGGTGACGTGGAAAAATGTGGGGGTGGATCGGATGGCCTGCGCGTGGGTGATCAGAAAGCGAATCGATCCGAATGCAGAGTTTCTGTTCATTGACGAAGGGGAAACGGCGCCGCCGAAAGGCGCTGAGCCGTTCGACATTCCGGGCGTCCGGCTTTCACACCACCAGGGACACTGCTCGTTCTACGCGATCCTTCACGAGTACAAATTGAAGGACCCTGTGCTCGATCGGATCGCGCGGATCGTCGACGAAGCGGATACGGTTCAGGAGGTGTCGGTAGAGCCGGCCGCCGCGGGATTGGACCTGATTTGCCGGGGTGTGCGATTGACCAGCCGTGACGATCATGAGGCGATCGAGCGGGGGGCGATGCTTTACGAGGGAGTATACGCGGTCCTCGCCGCTGACGAAGTCGAGTCCCAGCGATCGTGACCGTGCAAAGGAGTAGAGAGGCCGCCGGCCTTTGGACGAAGCCGCCGCGACGAACGTCCAAATCTTCCCATTGGCGTAAAGAGTGCGTGACGGTATCCTGTAACCACGGTTACACCGCCCGCTGTCCGCCGGTGACCGACCTGGTTGTTTCATTGAAAGGAGCCACGCCATGCGTCCACTCTTCCATGCGATCGTCGTCGGGGTTGCATGCCTCGTTCCAGCGAGCGGCGTACTTGCTCAAGGCGCCAAGCTCGATGGCGCAAAGATCGATGGCGCAAAGATCGAGCAATTGACGGGATTGAAAGGCGCGATGAACGAAAAGGAAGGGGTGTTCAAGGTTTCCTACCCCCGGAGCGACCTGAATGTGGTAAGTGACGGCGTGAAGATCACTCCGCCGATGGGGCTGACCTGCTGGGTGGCGTTCAAGGCGACGGGCGATCATGCGGTATGCATGGGCGATACGGTTTTAACCGAAGACCAGGTGAACCCCGTTCTCTCCGCGGCGCTGGACAACGGGTTACAAGTCACCGCGCTGCACAACCACTTCTTCTGGGATAAACCGAAGGTGTTTTTCATGCACATCGGCGGAATGGGTGATGTTGAAAAACTGGCGGCAAGCGTTGGCAAAGTCTACGCGACCGTGAAAGCCACTACCGGGCAACACACCGAACATTCGGCGCAGGCGACGATCGATCCGGAAAAAACGACGCTGGATGCGTCCAAGCTCGACGCGATCTTTCAGGCCAAGGGGGAATTCGCCAAAGGAGTGTACAAAGTCACCTTCGGGCGAGTGACGCAGATGGACGGGCATGAAATGGGGAACGCGATGGGCGTCAACACGTGGGCGGCGTTCGCCGGCGCGGACGACAAGGCGGCGGTGATGGGGGATTTCGCGATGACCGAGGCGGAGTTGCAGCCCGTGCTCAAGGCGCTGCGCGCGGCGAAGTTAAACATTGTCGCCATCCACAACCACATGACCGGCGAATCACCGCGAATCATGTTCCTGCACTTTTGGGGGATCGGCCCAACAGCCGAACTCGCGGCGGGATTGAACGCGGCGCGAAGCACCCAGTCGAAATGATCGAACTCTCCGCCCGGTTCCGTGCCATCTTGCCTGGCATGAAAATCGTCTGTCGAAGACATTTTTGAGGCGTACAGGCATCGAGGGTACGCTATTGAATTGCCGACGGCAGTGGGAACAATAGTTGATGTTGTAATTTCGGTCCCCTCATGAATCTTGTCAGGTTCGCTTTACGCCGACCGATTACGATTGTTGTATTGCTGATTGCGGCGGTCATGGCCGGGGTGTTGGCGGCGGCGCGGATGTCGAGGGACGTGTTTCCGGATCTTGGGGTTCCGACACTTTATGTGGCGCAGCCGTACGGCGGGATGGACCCTCATCAGATGGAAGGGTTCATTGTTAACTATTACGAATACCACTTCCTTTACATCAACGGCATTGAGCATGTGGAGTCGAAGAGCATACAGGGCGCGGCGCTGATCAAGCTTCAGTTTCATCCCGGGACGGATATGTCGCGGGCAATGGCGGAGACGGTGTCATATGTGAACCGGGCGCGGGCGTTTATGCCGACGGGAACCGTGCCTCCGTTTGTGATGCGGTTTGATGCCGGGAGTGTGCCGGTGGGTGAGCTGGTGTTTACGGATGAGACGGGGAAGCTGGGGCTGAAGGATCTGCAGGACGCGGCGTTGTTTCGGGTGAGGCCGCTGTTTGCAACGCTGCCGGGCGTATCGGCGCCGCCACCATTTGGGGGAAGCCCGCGGGCGGTGGTGATCAACGTCGATCCGGATCGACTGCGGGCACTGAACATGACCCCCGATGAAGTGGTGAATGCGATCAGCCGGGGGAATTCGATCAGCCCGTCGGGGAACATTCGCATCGGGGACAAGATGCCGATGGTGCCGGTGAATTCCGTCGTGAGCGACGTGAGCCGGCTGGGGGATGTGGCGATTCGGTCGGATGGCACGCGGACGATTTATGTGCGCGATATCGGCAAGGTTGAAGACGCGGCGGATATTCAATTCGGTTATGCGCTGGTGAATGGGCAGCGGACGGTTTATATCCCGGTAACCAAGCGGGCTGACGCATCGACGCTGACGGTGGTGAACCTGGTCAAGGCGAACCTGGGGAAGTTTCAATCGGTGCTGCCGCCGGGGGTGAAGGTGAGCTATGCGTTTGATCAGTCGCCTTATGTGACGCGATCGATCAAAGGATTGGCGGAGGAAGGGTTGCTGGGCGCGGCGTTGACTGGCGTAATGGTCCTGTTGTTTTTGCGGGACTGGCGCAGTGCGCTGGTGGTGGTTTTGAACATACCGCTTTCGATCTGTGCGGCGTTGGTGGGGCTTTGGGTGACGGGCCAGACGGTTAATCTGATGACCCTCGGCGGGCTGGCTCTGGCGGTGGGCATACTGGTCGATGAGGCAACCGTCACCATTGAAAATATCCATACGCATTTAGCGGGCGAAGCAACGCTGGTTCAGGCAGCGCGGGACGCGACGGTGGAAACCGTAACGCCGCGACTGCTGGCGATGCTTTCCATTTTGGCGGTGTTTATTCCGACACTGTTCATGCAAGGCGCGGCGCGAAATCTGTTTGTGCCACTGGCGCTGGCGGTGGGCTTTGCGATGGTGGCTTCGTACCTGCTTTCGAGCACGTTTGTGCCGGTGTTGTCGATTTGGGTTTTGCGGAAGCGGCATGGGGAGCAGGCAGCGGGGCATTCGGCGTTCGATCGATTTCGGGATGGGTATACAGGATTGTCGAGGCGCATTCTTCGGGTGCGGTGGGTGGTGGTAGTTGTCTATCTGGTCGTGGCGGGGATTGTGATCTTCTTTGTGGGGCGAACACTGGGGCGGGAGATTTTTCCGGTGGTTGACGAGGGACAGTTCACGCTACGGCTTCGCGGGCCGGCGGGGACGCGGATTGAAGTGACGCAGCAAATGGCCGTTCGAGCGCTGGACGTGATTGGGCGGGAAGTTGGGAAGGATAACGTTGCGGTCAGCGTGGGATATGTGGGCGTGCAGACCTCGGCGTATCCGGTGAACACGATTTATCTTTGGACGAGCGGGCCGGAGGAAGCGGTTTTGCAGGTGCAGCTTAAGGCTTCTGCGGGGGTGAGAATTGCCCAGTTGCAGGAGCGGTTGCGGAGCAAGCTGCCAGAGGAACTGCCGGGCGTGAGGGTGAGCTTTGAGCCCAGCGACATCATCAGCCGGGTGATGAGTTTTGGCGCGCCGACGCCGATTGAGGTTGCGGTGACGGGGCCGAACTTTGATAACGATCGGACGTATGCAGAAAAGGTTCGGGCGGAGCTGGCGAAGGTGCCGCATCTTAAAGATCTTCAGTACGAACAGCAGTTGGAGTACCCGGCGATCAAAGTGGAGATCGATCGAAGCCTCGCGGGGGCGATGAACATTGGAGCTGATCAGATCGCGCGATCGCTGGCGGATGCGACGAGCTCAAGCCGGTTTACGGTGCCGAATTTCTGGGCAGATCCCAAGACTGGCGTTGGGTATCAGGTGCAAGTGCAGATCCCGATTCAGCGGATGAATTCGATCGACGAGATTCGGAATATTCCGATTGCGCGCGGGAACAAGGGGCAGGTGAATCTGCGGAACGTTGCAGCCGTGACCGAGGGGACGGTGCTGGGGGAATATGACCGGTACAACATGCAGCGCATGCTGACGCTGGCGGCCAATATTTCGGGGGAGGATCTGGGGCGAGCGGCGGATCAGGTGAACGCGGCAATTGTCCGGGCGGGAGAGATTCCGACGGGCGTGAGCGTGGCGGTGCGGGGGCAGGTTCCGCCGATGCTGGAACTGTTCGGGCGACTGGAGGTTGGGTTGGGCGTGGCGGTGCTGGCGATCTTTCTGCTGCTGGCGGCAAACTTTCAATCGTTCAGATTATCGCTGGCGATTGTGCTGACGATTCCAGCAGTGATCGCGGGGGTGGCGGTAGCGCTGCTGGCGACCAGGACGTCGTTGAATATTCAGTCGTTCATGGGTGCGATCATGGCCATTGGGGTTGCGGTGGCGAATGCGATATTGCTGGTGACGTTTGCTGAGCGCGACAGAGTGCTGGGGGCGAAAGTTGCGGATGCGGCGATGGAGGGTGCGGCGAGCCGGTTGCGGCCGATTTTGATGACGAGCTTTGCGATGATCGCTGGCATGATTCCGATGGCGACGGGCTTGGGGGAAGGCGGTGAGCAGTCAGCGCCGCTCGGGCGGGCAGTGATTGGGGGACTGATCGGCGCGACGATTGCCACGCTGCTGGTTCTGCCGGCATTATTTGCGATTGTCCAGCGCGAGAGTACGCGTAAGACCGCTTCACTGGACCCTGAAGATCCCGCGAGTTCTCACGCGCGAACGCGTATTGAGCCCGGTGGGGGCGAGAACGGTCAGATCGAGACGGCTGGCGGAATTCGGCGGGAAGAATCGGCAACGGAGGGAAGTGTATGAGCGTTAATGGAATTCTTATACGGGTGCGTGACACTTTAGGCGAAGCTCTTTTCCCTCCACCGGTACGCCGGGGGAGGGCAGGGAGGGGGAGTGCGTTTGACAGGCGGATCATCGGGTTTTCGGATCACGACATCCTGAAGTATCCCAACGCTGCCCATCCGAGCATCCATCGGCGATTAAAAAGTGCCCCCTCCCTACCCTCCCCCGGCGTACCGGTGGAGGGAATAAGCAGCGGCCCACCCAAACTGTCACGCGCCCTTTTTATACTAGCGGTGGCAGTGGGAATCGCGGGAACTGTGCCGTTAACAACACTGGGTCAAACTGCGCCGACGACGCAGAGTCAGCCGTCGGGGGACGCGTCGGGGTCGGTCGTGGTGATCGCGGCGGTTGAGGCGTATTGGTCGGCGGATCAATATGCCAAGACATCGGGATATGTTTCGGAAGTGAAGCACGATATTGGGGATCGAGTGAAACAGGGGGAAGTGCTTGCGGTGCTGAGTGTCCCTGAGCTGGAGAAGAACCTGGTGCAGGCCGAGGCGGGGTTGAAGGCGCGGCAGCAGATGACCAAAGCCGCGGAAGCTGCGGTGAATCAGTCGCAGCAGGCAATGGCGGTTGCCGAGGGACAGCTTCAGGGGGCGCAGGCGGACGAGTCGCTGGCGATGGCGACGCTTCAGCGTCAGCAGGCGCTTTCGGAAGGTAAGGCGGCAACGGCGCAGCAACTGGATGATGCCAATGCGCGGGCGAAGATGGCGCAAGCGAGCGTTGCAACGGCGCGGGCGAAGGTTGGCGCGGCGCGGGCGGATATCGCGGCCGCGGAGGCGAATCGGGATGTGGCCACCGCCCAGGCGCAGGTCGCGGCGGCGCAGTTGGAAGAGGTGGGCGCGCTATTGCAGTACACACGGATTGTCGCGCCATTTGATGGCATTGTGACGCGGCGGATGGTGAATCCGGGGGATCTTGTGCAATCGGCGACCACGAATCGAACGTCGCCCTTGTTTACCATCCAACAGCTGGAAACAGTGCGGGTGACGTGCGAAGTGCCGGAGTCGCAGGCGGCGGGAGTTTTGGTGGGGGCGGATGCGGAGATCAAGCTGTACGGATTGAGCGGCCAGACGATTAAGGGGAAGGTCACGCGTACTGCCGATTCGATTGATCCGGCCAGCAGGACGATGCGCGCGGAAGTGGACGTTGCCAATGCGGATCATGTGCTGAAGCCGGGCATGTATGCACAGGCGACGATCAAGCTACGATCGCCTGCGGCATCGACTGCACCAGCGGATGCGGGGCTGAAATGATGATGGAAAAGTATTGGGGCTCGCTTGCGGCAACACTGTTGGTGTGTGTGGTAGCGGGCTGCGCTGCTTCGGGGGAGCGAGTGGAGAAAGCGCCGCGAGTAGCGCCGGCTACGCAGCCTTCGGCATCGTTGGATTTGGGCGGGCCACGGATTGCGCCGATGTATAGCCGGTTATTGGCGATCGATCTGCCGACCGTGGCTCGGGTGGCGACGCTGCAAAACCTAGACATCCAGCGGGCCAGGCAGCAGGTGGAGGCGAATCGGGGGCGGTATGAGCGGAATATCGAGGCGATTTTTCCAGTGATTGCGCCGTCGATTGCTTACAACCATTTTCAAGGTGTTGGGCAGAATGCCAATGGGACGCTTACCACGCCGGTGCATTTTGACAACCTGCTGCCGGCGGTTTCGATCCAGTGGGTTCTGAACCCTGGAATGGTTGTATATGATATTATCGCTTCCAAGCGGCGGCTTGAGGCGGCCGGACTTCAGGAGCACTCGACCCGGCTGGATGCGATCCGTTCGGCGAGCGTTCAGTATTATGACCTGGTGCTGGCGCAGGCGCAGCTTCATGTGGCGGATCGAGCGGCCAAGGAAGCGGAGGAATTGCTGCGCATTACCCAGTTGCGGGTGCGCACAGGCACGGGATTGCCGGCCGATGAACTTCGCGCCCAGGCCCAGCTCGGGGGGTTTCAGCAGGATGAGGTTCTGGCGCTCAACGGCTTCTATCAGGCATCGGTCGCTTTGACGCTGACGCTGCACCTGGATCCGGTGATTACGCTGGTGCCGGCAGGCACGACAATCGATCAGGTGATGCTGGTACGGGATGATTTGTCGATTGAGCGGCTGCTGGAATTGGCATTGGCCTATCGGCCGGACTTGCAGTCGGCGCGGGCCTTGTTGGGCGCGGTGCAGGCCGATACGGGGGCCACGGTATGGGGCGGGTTTGGGCCGCAGGTGCAGGCGGGATTTACCGCGGATGAAATCAAGACGACCGTCGCCGGGCATCATTATGGCTGGAATGAGCAGCAGAAAGATGGCGTTGGCGCGAGCTTCGCACTGGGGCTTACGGCATTCGGGAATCTGAAGACGGCGCAGGCAAGCCAGCGATCGGCAATGATTGATGTTCAGCGGCAGCTCGATTTGACGCGATCGGCGGTTGTATCGGCGCAGCAGAACAGCGCGGCCAACGCGAAGCTGATCCCGATCGCCCGGCAGCAATTTGAGGCCGCCCAGGAAGCGCTTCGGCTGACGCAGGCCAACCTTCAGGCCGGGACTGCACTTTTGGTTGATGTGTTACTGGCGGAGAACGCGGCGGCCGATGCGCGGCTACGATATGTGAGCGCGGTGATTCATTACGACCAGTCGCAGGTAAACCTGCTGGCGGCGGTGGGATTGCTTGATGAGACGAGCGAATCTTTGGGAGATGCATCGACACGTCCCTCAACGGGACCCACATCACAGCCTTGATTTTGCAGGAGCGATTTGATCGTTCATTCAGCGGGCGGCGGCACAGGGTCAGGTATGAGGATCCAATTCGGCGCCAGTGGTTTTAGCGGGCAGATTGCTAAACCTCGGAATTTGTACGCTACAATCGGGACGTTATGTGCGCACGCTACACCCTTCGTCGAGCCCAGCTTGCACGGGCTA
Organism: Tepidisphaeraceae bacterium; assembly: GCA_036794395.1. Lineage (GTDB taxonomy): Bacteria > Planctomycetota > Phycisphaerae > Tepidisphaerales > Tepidisphaeraceae > DASXMX01. The sequence goes on from DAIRGS010000045.1 coordinate 14,625, forward strand.
TTTTTGAGGCGCTGCGTGCACCGAGCTTCGAGGAATTTTCCGAACGGCCGCACTACAACCTTGCGCCAAGTCAACGGCTGCCGATCGTTCGCATCAATGGCAAAGGCGAGCGCGTGCTGGAGGCGTTCCAATGGGGGTTTGTGCCACGTTGGGCGAAGGCGATGCCGAAGGTCCGACCGGTGAACGCCCGGGCCGAGACGCTCGCCACGAGCGGATTGTTCCGCGATGCTCTTTCGCGGCGGCGATGTCTGATTCCGGCCGATGGTTTTTATGAATGGACCGGTTCGCGTAAATCACGTCAACCTTTTTTCCTTCATATGAAGGACGACGGGGTCTTTGCCTTTGGCGGGCTTTGGGATCGATGGTACACGCTTCCCGCGGAACATTCCGGCGCGCCGGGCGCAAACGAGAGTGATGCAGGGAGTCTGGATACGTTTACGATTATTACCACGGCCCCCAATTCGGTAGCCAGGACGGTGCATGATCGCATGCCGTTTATTGTACACCGGCACGATTACGCTCAGTGGCTGGATGCACACTCCGATCGTGATTCGATCGCGGGGCTTCTTCAACCTTTTCCTTCGGAGGATATGGAGGCTTTCGCGGTGAGCACGCGGGTGAATTCCGTGACCAATGACGCCCCAGATCTGATTGAACGTGGGCAGCCGACAGCGCCGGCTCCGGCGCAGGGAATTTTATTCACGTAGTTTGGTTTACCAAACAAGCTTGCCGCAGGTTCGGGGGAAGATATCAGGCGTTGGCATGTGCCGGGCGAGGCAATACATCGACGGTGATGCGATCGAGGGCGGCCTGAAGCTGCTCGATGTTGATTGGCTTTGTGAGATGTTCGACAAAGCCGGCGGCCTTGCTGCGTTCGACGTCTTCTTCCATTCCAAATCCGGTCAGGGCGATGCCTTTTACAGGTTTTCGGGCGCTGAGTTCGCGCATGAGCTGTAAGCCGGTGCCATCGGGCAGGCCGATGTCGCTGATCAACACGTCGAAGGAAGCCGAAGCGGCGGCGCCGAGCGCTTCGGCAACTGACATGGCAGTTTTAACGGTGTATCCGCGCCTGGAGAGCAGGCGCTTCATGGCATTGGCGGTATCGGCGTGATCTTCAACGAGCAGAATGGAGACGCCCTGGCGACGGGATCGGCTGGGAGAATGCATTTCAGGGGATTGGTCGGAATGCGGATCGTGAACAGCGACGGGAAGCTCGACGCGAAAAACAGCACCTTGGCCGCTGCCGGCGCTTTGGGCGGAAATATTTCCGCCGTGCAGCTCGGCGATGGCTTTACAGATGGCCAGGCCCAGCCCCAGGCCGCCAAATTTACGGGTGATCGATCGATCGGCTTGCTCGAAGGCATTGAAGATCTTGGGCAGCGCCTCGGGGCGAATGCCGATGCCGCTGTCGCGGACTTCGATGACCACGCTTCCGCGGTTTGGCGTGGAGGTCGATATCTCGATCTGGCCGCCCTCGGGGGTAAATTTCACGGCGTTCTTGATCAGGTTCCACAGCAATTGCTGCAATCGGGCGGAGTCGCCCCAGACGAAGCGATCGGCGGCAGCGTTCTTCACTTCGACGATCAGTGCTTTGCGTTCAATATCGTCAGCACAACACACTTCCACCGCGTATTGGATCTGCTCGTGCATGTCCACGACCTCGCGGCGAAGTTCGAGCTTGCCGCGTGCGATGCGGGTGAGGTCGAGCAGATCATCGATGAGGCGGGCTTCGAGATCGATGTTTCGCTTGACCACGCGAATCATGTCGCGATAGCACTCGGCCAGATCGGCCTCTTCCTCCAATGTGGCGATGTTCAGCAGGACGGCGGTAAGCGGTGTGCGCAGCTCGTGGGAAAGCACGGCGAGGAATTCGTCCTTGGCGCGATTGGCCGCCTCGGCTTCGGCGCGGGCAGCCTGCTCCATGACTAGGCGGATGCGTTGCTGCTCGGCCTTTTTCTGTTGAATTGAATATCGGATGGCGCGTTCGAGCAGGCTGGCGGTGAGCTGTGTTTTATTGAGAAAGTCGGCGGCGCCTGCGTTCATTGCCGCCACGTCAACGTCGCGGTCGCCCTGGCCGGTAAGAAGAATAATGGGGGCGCCGATCCCGCGGCGCTGGGCTTCCTGGATGAACTCGATCCCGTCGTGGCCGCCCATGCGATAATCGACCAGGCAGACGTCGTAGCCGCCGCGTGCTAGTTTCTCGAGTGCTTCGTCAAACTCGGGAGACCAATCCACTTCAAATGAAGAGGGATCGACATCGCGCAGCAGTTGCCGGGTGAGAACGTAATCGTCCTCATCGTCTTCGACCAGAAGGACACGGATCGGCAATTCGCTCACGCAGATCCTTCTTTGCCCGGCCCATTGGTCGGCAGTTCGACAATCTCAAACCAGTACCGCCCAAGGGCTTTCATGACTCCCACCAGGCCGTCAAAGGTCACTGGCTTGGTGATGAAGCTATTCACCCCCAAATCATAGGTTCGGTAGATATCCTCTTCCGCTTTACTGGTGGTGAGCACCACGACGGGAATGTGCCTGAGATGCGGGTTACCCTTAATTTCCCGCAGCGCCTCGCGGCCGTCTTTGCGCGGCATGTTCAGATCGAGCAGGATCAGGCCCGGGCGGGGCGAAACATCGGGGGATTCCCAATCTCCTCGCCGGAAAAGGTAATCCATCAATTGCTCGCCGTCTTCGACAAATTTGAGATTATTCGCCAGGCGGCTTTCGGCCAGCGCGTCCCGCGTGAGCATACGGTCGTCGGCGTCGTCGTCGGCTAGCAGGATCGTAATGGCCCGGGCGTTCTCAGACATTAGCTTCCTCGGTGCTGGGCTGCCGAATGGGCAGCGTCACGATGAATGTGGAGCCGCGGGCGGGCGCGCTCCGCGCGGTAATTGAGCCTCCGTGCCGCTCGGCTATTTTTCGGCAGACAGCCAGGCCAATGCCAGTGCCCTCATACACACCACGGGTATGAAGCCGCTGGAACACGTTAAAGATACGGTCCAGGTACTTTTCCTCAAATCCGATTCCATTGTCCCGGACAATTAATTTGCAGACGTTGGCTTCGGTGTCAGTTTCGGAACTGACTTTAACAACCGGCGGCAGTTCAGGATTACGGAATTTGAGTGCGTTGCCGATCAGGTTTTGGATGAGTTGCCGCATCTGGGTGGGATCGGCATCGATTTGGGGCAGAGCTCCGATTTCCACCCGTCCGCCGCTGCGCTCGACGGCTGTCTCCAGATCGCCCAGCACTTCGGATGCGATTTTGCCCAGATCGATTGGGGTAAAGGGCTGGGCCCGGGTGGTGATGCGGGAGAACTGGAGCAGGTCGCTGATTAAGGTCTGCATGCGCCCGGCTGCATTGCGCATGCGCTGGAGATAATCCTGTCCTTCGGGGCCCAGAGCGGCGGCAGACTTTGCCTCCAATCGATCGCCGAAGGCCTGAATTTTTCGCAGCGGCTCCTGGAGATCGTGCGAAGCCACGGATGCGAAGTCCTGTAACTCGCGATTGCTGGCGCGGAGTTGAGAGTTGGCGACTTCCAATTCGGCGGTGCGCTCGCCCACCAATTGTTCGAGCTGTTCCTTGGATCGGCGTAAGGTGTCTTCCGCCCACTTGCGCTGGGTAATGTCGTGGAATGCAACTACGGCGCCGGTAACTTTCCCATTTTCGAACGTGGGAGAAGATGTGTACGCGACAGGAAAGCCCGTCCCATCCCGCCGAATAAACATGTCATCATCGTGGCGGATGGATTTGCCGGTAACGATGACAGACAACAGCGGGCAGGTTTGCTTTGCGAAGGCCGAGCCATCGGCATGGCGGAAATGGATCACCTCGTGCATATCGCGGCCCAGCAGGTCGCGCGATTCCCAGCCCAGCAATTGTTCGGCAGCGGGATTGACGAATGTGGCTTTGCCCTGGGCGTCCACCACATACAAACCTTCGCCAACGCTGTCGGTGATGTTGCGGGTGTAATCGAGCTGGTGGCTCAGGTCCTGTTTGGTCTTGCGGAGATCTTGAACCAGCCGGGCATTGTCGATGGCGATTGCGGCCTGGGCGCCGATCCCGCGGAGAATTCGTTCATCGCGCGAGGTGAAAACGCCGGCGTTGGGATGTCCGAAGAACAAGGCGCCAATGATTTCCGAGGAGCGGGCGACGACGCTGACAGCTACGAAACTTCGAACCCGCGCATCGCCAGTCAACATACCTTCAAACGCTAGGTTGAGTTTATCGCTGCCACCACTGGTCACGTCGGCCAATCGAACGACGCGGTTGGTTCCAAATATGGAGGTGAAGAATTCCGAGGGTCGCGACTTTGCGGAATCCGAAAGCGACGCGGGATCGACTCGTGCGGCGGTACCGGTCACGATGTCCGGTTCGCCTTGAGTGGAGTTGTAAATAAACGTTCCGACCCTGGCTCGAATCACGCTTGTTGCGGCGTCGGTGATGCTCCGCACCAGCTTTTGAACGTCAAGCTCGGCGGCCAGCGCCAGGCCCATCGAGTGCAGAGTATCCGTGATGCGAACTTCTTCTCGCAAGGCCTGTTCGACGCTGACACGATCGGTGATGTCGACGCAATTGCACACCCATTCGCGAAGAAGCCCGCCGTCATCCAGAACAGGGGTGCCGCGTGTGATGACGTGGCGCCAAGTTCCGTCGTGGTGCTTCAGGCGGTATTCGATTTCGTAAAGTTTGCGACCGCTGACCGCGGCGGCCCAGGCGGATTTGGCGTGTTCGCGGTCTTCGGGGTGAACCGCATCGAGCCAGCCGTTGCCGCGGAATTCTTCGAACGTTTGATCGGTAAAGCGCGTCCATGATTCGGCGGGCTCGACGACTCGGCCCTGAGCGTCGGTTGTCCACAGGATCGAGGAAGTCGCCAGAACAAGCGAGCGGAATCGCTGCTCGGTGCGCTGCTCAGATATGTCAACCGTCACTCGACCCTCGCGCAAACGCCTAAAATACGTACCGTATCGGCCATGTTATGAGCGACCGGCCAAATCTGACAACCCGCAAACTGTGCTGGATGTTGCAAGGGATTCGCAACAAAACGCTACTCACGGCGCAGATCGGCCGGGGACACGTGAATCCCGGCAAGATACACGGCGATTGAGGATGATGCGGTTCCGATCAGCACTACGCCTGCCAAAGTGCCCGCCAAAGCGATGTAGTTGATATGGTGGGCGGAGCTGACAAATGCGGGAATGATTCCCAGGATTGCGCACGCCGCGCCGACAAACAGGCCCAGCAAAAGGAGAAACAGGTTTTCTGAAAGCACGAGGCGTACGCGATCGGACTGCCGGAAACCGATTGAGGCGAGCAAGGCGAGCTCGGATTTGCGCTCGATGGCGGTGCGCACCAGAACGACTGCAAGGCCGATTGTTCCGAGCATCAGCCCCAGTGCGCCCAATGCCTGGAACGTGGAGAGATAAGTGTTTTCGATAGTCAGGTATTGGGCGAGGCGGTAGCCGGTCGGCTGGACATCGGCGGCATATTCGCCCAGTTGTGAATTGAGTGCGCGGCGCAGGGTATCCTGTGAATCGGGCGGGCAGTCGACCAGAGCAAGGTTGAAGCCATCCTGCGCGGGAAACATTTTTCGGAAATTGTCTTCGCCCATCAGCAGCTCGCTTTGGAAGATGCTGCCGGCCAGAGTTGCGACAAGCTTCAACTGGTGTTCGCGCCCCGCGGCATCCGGGGCCTTGATCGTCTGGCCCACGTCGAGATGGAGAATGTATTGGGCGGTATTGGCGTCGGTGATCACGGGGACGGGGTCATCACCGGATGGAGAGTTGAGCAGCTCCCACGGGTTGGCTGATTTTGAAATGGTGCCTGCGAATGTGAAACGATGGGCATGATGCTCATCTGGCGGGCGCATCATCACTTGGGGCACCGCAAGAATGGTCGGCGTGGTGGGTGTTGTCAGATTGAGGCAGCTGATGTCCTGGCCGGCCCAGCGGCGCATCATGACGAAGTGGGCGTTGGCCCAGAGGGCATCGTCAGCGTCGGTCATGCCGAGAATACGACGGCCCTGTGCGGTGTTCAGATCGCCCAGAAGCGGTATGCCGGATGAGAGCATCAAGCGATATCCGCCTGAGCCGCTCGTGACGTCGCCCATGTCGGCGGGACCTTCCTGCTTCATGGCAGCGACGGTGATCAGGGTGAATGCAGCAAATGCAATAAGCCCGATTGCCAGCACGCTACGGGCGGTGTGGCGTGACGCGTTTCGCATGCCCAGACGCGTGACGGTGGAGATGCCGGCGGCGCTGGTCGATTTGAAATGGCCAGGCCGCAATGCGCCGCCGAGCCAGGATAGGCAACCGATGAGCATGATCGCCCCGCCGCACAGGAAGGCTTCATCAGCGGCCCAATGTCCGAGGGCGGAGGCGGCGAAGATAGCGAGCGCCGCGACCACGAAAATAATGCCGATGATGCGCGGGATGCGGCCGGTGCGACGGGTTCGGCGGAAGGTATTCCATCCTCCGGCTAACAATGTTGCGGCCGGCGTCCGTCCGATTTGCCAGACGGCCCAGAGGATCGTTGCGAATGCGACTACCAACCCGCTTACGTAGCCATACACCAGGGTGAGCGGCGCGATGTGCAGGTACAGTGCGGTGGTGCCGACGGCGCCGATCCACCATGTGCGCAGCCCATACATGATGAGCCAGGTGTAGGCGATGGCCGCGGGAATTCCCAGCAATCCGCCGACGATTGCCAACGCCATTCCTTCGGCAAGTGCAAGCTTGCGCAGCGAACCGGGCGAAAACCCCACGGCTGCCAGGAGGCCGAGCTGGCGGGCCCGCTGCTCGACATTCAGGCGGAACAGCATGGCCACCAGCAGCACTGCCGCCACGATGATGAAGAAGCTGAAATAGAGAAAGTATTCGCCGAAGTCGGTGCTTCCGCCGGACGCGTCCAATTGCTGGGCCTTGATGGGAATGAATGCCAGGCCCATCGCCACGGGGTCGAGTTTTTCGCCAAGCTTCCGGCGAAATTCGCTCATCTGATCGGCGGGAATTCGAATGCTGGTGACGTCACCCAGAGTCCCGCCCCACAATTTTTGGGCGGTTTGGAAACTGACTAAAAGCTTGGGCGCGGCGCGGTATTGGCGCCAGTAATCCTCATCGGCTTTGGTGACGCGCTTTTTATCGATCTCGATGCCTTCGGGCGGGTTCCAATTCGCGATGGTGTCGGCATCGGTGAGGCCTTTGTATTGCGGCGTTAGCGTGCGATCGGCGCCGATGCCGGACATCGGAAGGATTTGGACGATCTTGAACCCGTCTTTGAAACCCGAATCATCGCTGTTGGTGTTCGCCAGATCGCCTGCGGCGGATCGTTTGTAGAAGGCAAGCCGTATGCGATCGCCGACTTGGGCGCTCAGTTGATCGGCAGTCCACCGGTTGATCACCACTTCATTAGCGGCCAGTTCCCGACTTTCAAGCGATGAGACACCTGCCGCGACAGCGTAATGAAGGGATTTTCCGGATGAATCGAGTTTGACTGTATTGATGAGGTTCACGCTGACTTTTTGAACCGCAATGCCTGACGCTTCGGCTGCCGCGACCAGTGGCGGATCGAGGTAAGTGGCGCGTGAGGTGAGTGCGGCCTGATGGGAATCTCCGCCCACTTCGCTGAGCGACAGCCCATAATCCTCGAGACGGATGACGCGATGTAACGCGGCGTTCAAAAGTTGAGCGGCTTGGAGCGGAGACCCAGTTGCTTGATCATGAACGAGCAGTGTATTCACGCGACCGCCAAGTCCGATCTGCGTTTGTAATTCCGCGAGATTGACCCAAATGTTTTGCGGGACGCGCTGTCCGCCGGCGGCATCGAACAGCGAGATCATGTCCTGGCTGGTATGTACCTGAGCAACGGCTGCGCGCAGGTTCACGAGCGTGTCCTCGCGCGCCCGGCGCGATAGGGCGGCGTCGCGCGGTTCGTCGGGCTTGTCCGGCAGTGAGACCAGCAGCGTCGCGCCGGGATCTTTCAAACCCAGCGCACTTGCCACGGGCCAATTGATGATGCAGGTTCCGCCGGCCGCGGTAACCCAATTCCCCCCCACCGCGAGGACTTGGACGGTTCCCGCACTGACGTGATCGGTTTCGGTGGTAGCGCCGCCGGGCAGGATGACCGCGGGCACAATGTCGAATCGCGTACCGACTTCGGTATCGGTTTTCAGACGTTCGACGATGGATTGATCGAAGAACCGGCGGGAGATCACCGCCTGATCGACTTTACCGAGCCGATCGCGCGCCAGCTGGGCCAGACTACCGCGGACGCTGTCGCCGACCATCATCGCGCCGGTGAGGACTGCGGTAGCCACGAGCATGCCCGCGATAACCGCGAGGTTGACGCCGCGGAAGTACGCGAGATTTCGGAGGATCAAGCCGAGTCGGGTCATGAATTGATCGTCCCAACTGCCGGCTCGCGCATGTTTGTAGACGGCTGGCCATCGTTCGATGCAGAAAGAACGCCGTCAGCCATGTGCAGTTCGCGATCAAACATTCGGGCGACGGCGGAACTGTGGGTTACGGTGATGAGAATTGCGTTTGATTTTGATGCCAGATCGAGCAGCAGCCGGGTGACGGCGTTTGAATTGGTCTGATCGAGGTTGCCGGTAGGCTCGTCGCAGAGCAGCAGGCCGGGGCTGTTGATTAAAGCACGCGCAATCGCCACGCGTTGGCGCTCGCCCCCCGAAAGCTCGCTGGGGAGATGATCGGCGCGATTCTCCAGCCCCACCATCCGCAAAAGGTCGCGAGCGCGGGCGGCATCCGCTTCGGTAACCTTTTTTTCGGCAAGCCGGGCCACCAGCACATTCTCCAGGGCGCTGCATTGCGGGAGGAGATGATGATCCTGAAAAACAAACCCGATGCGATGGCTTCTGAATCGCGCCAGCTCGGCGGATTTGAGTGCGAATGGATCAGCATCACCCAGCCGGACCGATCCGCGCGTGGGTTGATCGAGTGTGCCGAGGATATTCAGCAGCGTGCTTTTCCCGGAGCCGCTCGGGCCGACGATGGCCAGCGTTTGTTTAGGCGACAGGGAGAAAGACACGCCGCGTAATACCACCAGCGACTCGCGCGGGGTTGGGTATTCTTTCCAGACATCTTTTACGACCAAAGGTTGGCCACCGGAGGCACTGGTTAGCTCGGCCATATGTGGCTTTTGGGAAATCATTGTTCGCTCGCTTTCGGCGGTGGCGCCTTCAAAAACCCTGATCATATTGGATGCCATTTGATCATCCGTAAAAAGCGATTGCACTGCCGCACGCCCCTGGCGGCCCAGCGCGTCGCGCCGGGAGGGATCGGCCAACAGCCCCGCGAGCGCTTCTGCAAGCGCCTTGGGATCGCCCGGCGGGGTGAGAAGGCCGCCTTGGGTCATCTGAATCAGTTCGGGGAATGATCCATGCGACGGTTGCACGACGGGCACGCCGCAGGACAGCGCCTCAAGAACGTAGATTCCTTTGGCTTCGGGGTACACCGTGGGAACGCTGAATACATCGATGGAGTTCAGCAAGGCGAGTTTGCCATCGCGATCCACCTCGCCGACGAAATCCACCGTCGAGGTGAGTCGTTCATCGGCGACGCGCTGCTTGATTGCATCAAACCAATGTTTGTCGCGGCTCCCGAGGTATCCGCCGACCTTGAGACGGGCGTTTCCCATGCCCGGCATTTGGCGCAACAGGACAAACGCATCGATCAGCCGGGCCAATCCTTTCTCACTGCAAATACGGGCGAGATAGCCGACCGTGGGCGGCCGCTCCGGGGGCCTTGGCGGGGCGGGCGGCTGCGAGAGATACTCAGCCGAGAGCCCGGTGTGGACGACGTCAATGCGCTCGCGGCCCACCCCAAGATACTCGGCCATTCGGCCGGCATAGTAATCACTGGTGGCGACAAAGCGCGTGCCGTCCGGCACTTTCTCCCGCACGATCCGGCGAACCTGGGCGCGGTCCTCCTCGCTCATGGCGTCGAGGAAAATGTCTTCGCCGGTCAGCTCACAGACGACAGGAACACGGAGTTCGCGGGCGAATGTGCGTGCCATGCCGATGAACATGAGGTTCGGAAGGCTGACCACCTGCGGTCGGACCTGATCGCGTAGAAATGCCACGAGCCGGTCGAGTTCCTTGACGGCGTTTCCGTCCTCGCCTTCCAGGACATCGAGCGTCAGGCCGGCCAGTTTTTCCGGAGGGGTTTGTGCGCCGAGCCGGCTTGCGGCGCTGAGCAACCATGGGCGGTCAAAAATCGCGTCCAGCATTCGCGGAGTGCGGCGAAAAATCCGCGTCGCGTGCTGGAGATAAACATTCACCCCGCCGTAATAGACCTCGGGGATACTGGCTTCTTCGGCATCGGTACGGAGTGGGGAAAACAGCGGGATCAACGTAACGGCATGACCCTGGCGGCGCAGCGCCGTGGCCAGCGCGTTGTCGCGCATGCAGCTTCCGCAGTACATCCCACCTGCGCCGGCGGCCAGAATGCTGATGTTCAACCGATTTCGCTCCAACCTTGATCCCGCGGCATTGTAGGCGGGCCGCTCTACGGGTGAAACGAAAACGCCTCCCGGATAACGGGTGGCGCTTCGATGGGTCGCAAGATTGTAGATAGGGGCGAGGATGGGATTTGCAAAACCTTAGATATTAAATCTGGAATTTCAGATTTGAAATTTCAGATCTCAGATTTCAGATTTGAGATTTGGAATTTCAGATTTCAGATTTGAGATTTGAGATTTGAAATCCCAGATCTGCGATTCCCGATCGCCCTTCGCCTTTGGCCGTTGGGTTTAGTTTTCTTCCATAATCGTTTCGCGAACGACTTCTTCGATACTCGTCACGCCATCGTAAATCGCCATCAAGCCGCTGGTTCGCAGGGTGCGCATCCCGCGTTTTTTGGATTCGTGCCGGAGGATCTGCGTGCTGGCGTGCTTGACGATCATGTCGCGCATCTCGTCGTCGAGCAGCATGATCTCGTAGATGCCCTGACGGCCTTTATAGCCGGTATTATTGCAATTTTCGCAGCCTTTGCCGTAGTAGAACACGCGGTCTTTCACGTCTTCGGGGCGAAGTTCCAGCTCCATCAGCTGCTCGAGGCTGGGCGTATAGGCTTCCTTGCAGCTGAGGCAAATTCGCCGGACAAGGCGCTGGGCGACGATGCCTTCCAGCGTGGCGGTGACAAGGAACGGCTCCAGGCCCAGATCCAGCAAACGCGCGACAGCCGAGGGGGCGTCGTTGGTGTGCAGCGTGCTGAACACCAGGTGGCCGGTGAGCGACGCCTGCACGGCAATTTCGGCGGTTTCTTTATCGCGAATTTCGCCGACCAGAATGATATCGGGGTCCTGTCGCAGCATGCTGCGGAGAATCCGGCCGAAGGTCAGCTCGATATCGGGCTTGATCTGACACTGAACGATGCCGTCGATGTCATATTCAACCGGGTCCTCGGCGGTGATCAGTTTGCTCGATACATCGTTCAACTCGCGGAGTGCGGAGTAGAGCGTGGTTGTCTTTCCGGATCCGGTCGGCCCGGTGACGATCACAATGCCGTTGGGCTTGTGAATGAGCTGACGCACGATGTGCGATTCATCATCGCGCAGGCCGACCTTATCGAGATCCAGGCTGACGTTGCCGCGATCGAGAACGCGCATAACGACCGATTCCCCGAACATCGTGGGCAGGACGCTGACGCGAAGATCGATGGGCAGATTATTAACGTTCAGCTCGATACGCCCGTCCTGCGGTACGCGCCGCTCGGCGATATCGAGATTCGCCATGACCTTGATGCGCGAGCTGATGGCCTGGGCGATATGGGACGGAGGCGGCATCATTTCGTACAGCACGCCGTCGATGCGATAGCGCATCTTGAATTCGTCTTCGAAAGGCTCGAAGTGAATATCCGATGCCTTGTCCTTGATCGCCTGAAGCAACACGAGGTTGATGAGCTTTCGAACCGGGTTCGAATCGGCCGCTTCCTTAATGCTGTCCAAGTCGATCGATTCGCCGCGATCCTTGAGGCCCTTCAGCGAATCGTCGGAATTCATTTCCGAGAGAATTTCGTTGAGGCTGTCGGCGGCGGTCGTGTAGTGCTTGGCGACGAGCTTGTCGATTTGATCCGGGTCGGCCAGCACCGCGGTCACTTCATACCCCATCAGGGATCGCAAATCGTCCAGGGCCCGGAAGTTTTCCGGATTGCCCATCGCCACTTTGAGCTTTTTAGTGACGGGATCAAACTCGAGGGGCAATACTTTGTTGGTCGTCGCGATCTGCGAGGGCACCGCGGAGATGGCCGCGGGGGCGATGATACGGCCTTCAAGATTGATCAATTCATAGCCGCGTTGGGCGGCAAGTGCGAAGTTCAGATCGATGTCTTTGATATATCCCAGGTCGATCAAAATTCGGCCGAGTGCGCCACCTTTGCGCTTTTGAAAATCGAGGGCTTCGACAACCTGCTCGCGCGTGACCTTTCCCATCTTGGTCAAGACGCGGCCGATGGGCCGGCCCTTGAGTTCGGCAATTTGCGGCGCAGCGGCGTCAGCGGCAGCGGCGGCAGCGGCCTTACCGCCCCCAGCAACACCCGGTGTTGCGGGAGGCGCAGTGGGCTTGGGCGCACCTGCCGGCGCCGCTCCCGTCGGGCGAGGCACCGCCGCGGGAACCCGGTTACCCAGCCCGGGAGCGGCCGTCGGCGGGCGCGCACCGGGAACGGCCGGCTTAATTGTCACCGCGGGACGGGGCGCTCCCGGTGGGGGAGTCGATCCCGCGGGTCTAGGCGCTGGCGCAACGGGCTTTGGCGGCTGCCCGGTTGGCGTCGCAGGCGTGGAAGCTGCCGGACGCTTTGGATCCTGTGGATTCCCACCCGGTACCGCCGAAGTCGTTTGTGACATATCGTTGTCCTCACTCAGTTGCCGATTCGATTGCTTCATTCACCGCCGCACTCAACCCACATGTCCAACAGTTATTTCTTGGCTGCTGCCGCGGCCTGCATACGGGCTCGGTTCGCGGCCATCTGGGTCTGGCGCTCTGCTTCGGTCGGCGGGCCGCCAGAGCCGCCCGGAGCGCCACCGCCCCCGCTACCACCGCCGCCCGGAGGTTTGGGAGCGCCTGGAGGCCCGCCATCGGTGCCGGGGTCGTCGTCTTCCCAGTCTTCCTTCTTATCCACCATCACGCCGTTGCGATGGAAGCGGTCGACCATCAGACTGGGATTTTTGCTCTTGTCGATGGTCTCTTCGGCGGAGATTTTGCCGTTCGAATAGTGCCGCCAGAGATTGTCGTCCAACAGCTCCATCCCGTACTTTTTGCCGGTCTGAATTTCCGAGTCGATTCGATAGCTCTTATTTTCGCGGATCAGGTTCTGAATGCCCGGCGTCACGTACATGAACTCATACGCCGCGACGACGCCTTCGGTATCGATGCGCGGGCACAGCGTCTGACTGAGCACCGCGATGAGGTTATTGGCCAACTGCACGCGGATCTGTTCCTGCTGATCGGCTGGGAACGCGTCGATGATTCGGTTGATCGTCGAAGCAGCGCCTGACGTATGCAACGTTCCGAACACCAAGTGCCCAGTTTCGGCGGCCGTCACCGCTGATTGAATCGTCGCAAGATCGCGCATCTCGCCCACCAGCATCACGTCGGGGTCCTGACGCAACGCGCGGCGCAGCGCTTCGGAGAAGCTCGGCACATCAATGCCGATTTCGCGCTGCACAACGATGCTCTTCTTGTGCGGATGGTAATATTCGATCGGGTCTTCCATCGTGATGATGTGCCGGTCGAAGGTTTCGTTGATGTAGTTGATCATGCAGGCAAGCGTCGTGGTCTTGCCTGAACCGGTCGGCCCGGTCACCAGGAACACGCCACGGGGACGGCGGCAGATCAGCTCGGCCATTCGGGGAAGCCCGATCTGCTGGAACGTCATGATCGAGTTCGGAATCCGGCGAAGCACCAGGCTCGCCACGCCCTTCTGCTTGAAGATCGACACGCGGAAACGCGCCTGCTCGCCGTAGGCAAAGCCGAAGTCACCAGACCCGGTTTCTTCAAACTCCTGTTGAATGCGCTCGGGCGTGATCGACTTCATCAACGCCATCGTGTCTTCGGAGTCCAGCACCTTGGTCTGAAGCTCGCGCAAGTGACCGTTGAGGCGCAAAGTCGGCGGTCGCCCGACGGCAAGGTGCAAGTCCGACGCCTTTTTCTTGACGACGGTTTCGAGCAAACGATCGATCTGAATCGAGGAGGCCATAAGTTTTGTATTTTGTCAGTTGTGGGTTGTTAGTGGTCAGTTGTCAGTGGTTAGTTGTTAGGTGATCGTAGTTCGTTGTAAGTCGGGGGCTGCGCGGTTCGCCGCGGGGCCAATCGACTTTAGGTATGCATTCAGGCGTGGTGCCAACTCCCTCAGAAGCGGTCGTAGGGTGCAGACCTGCTCCTTGCTCACTAGATTCCGAGCATAGCCGCGCGTTAACCAGTGCATCGTCTCGTTCAATGATCCTCTCGCAATCCGCACAAATCTTCGGTTGTCCTGATATGTCCCGCGACCAACGCCTTCGGCAATATTGGCTCCGATGCTGTCGGCCGCACGAACAATCTGCTTTCCGACCGACACTTTTGCAAACCAATCCCAGGTCGACACCATTCGCCAAATCGCATCGGCCAACTTTTCGGCCAGACGGTAAACGTCGAGTTTCTTGAATGCGGTTACAGCCATCGCTCACCAATCGTCAAAGACAACCAACAACAACCAACAACCAACAACCAACAACTGACAACTGACAACTGACAACTGACAACTGACAAAAATCATTTGTCCGTAATAACACCTTCCACCTGCGCCACCTTCACAATTTCCTCAGCGGTGGTGATTCCATTGAGCACCTTCACGCGGCCATCGTGCAGCAGGCTCTTCATTCCGCTGGCGAGGGCAGCCTTACGAATCTTGTTGGTCGCGGCGCGCTCGAACGCGAGGGTGCGAATTTCATTATTCAATTGCATCATCTCGAACAGGCCCATGCGGCCGCGGAAGCCGATGCCCGAGCAGAACTCGCAACCCTTGGGCTTGTAGAGCGTGCGGCCTTCGAGATCGGCGGGGGTAATTCCGGAGAGCTTGAGCCACATCTGATCAGGTTCGCGATCCGGCTGTTTGCACTTGGCGCAGAGCATTCGGATCAGCCGCTGAGCCATGATGGCCTGAATCGAGCTGGCCACGAGGAACGGCTTCACGCCCATGTCGATCAAACGCGTGATAGCGCCCGGCGCGTCATTCGTGTGGAGCGTGCTGAACACAAGGTGGCCGGTCAGAGCGGCCTGAATGGCCACTTCCGCCACTTCAAGATCTCGAATTTCGCCGACGAGAATGATATTGGGGGCCTGACGCAACATGGCCCTGAGAATTTTGGCGAATGTCAGACCAATGTGATCCCGGACCTGACACTGATTGATACCCGAGAAGTTATATTCGACCGGGTCTTCGGCAGTGATGATTTTGCGATCGGGACGATTTAATTCATTGAGCGCGCCATACAGGGTGGTCGTTTTTCCGGAGCCGGTTGGTCCGGTGACCAGAAAGATGCCGTTCGGGCGCTTGATGATTTTCTGGAAAGTCTTGTAGTCGTCTTCCTCGAAGCCCATGTTCTGCAAGCCGATTCGCACTGAATCAGGGCGCAGAATACGAAGCACGACCGATTCACCGTGGTAGGCCGGAAGCGTGCTGACGCGGAAGTCGATGTTCGATTTGTCGACGGTCAACTTGATGCGGCCGTCCTGAGGCAGGCGGCGCTCGGCGATGTCGATCCCGGCCATGATCTTCAAACGCGAGATCAGCGGGGCCTTCATGCGAAGCGGGATACGATCGCGCTCGACGCATTCGCCATCAATGCGATAGCGGACGCGAACGCGGTCTTTCATCGGCTCGATATGAATATCCGATGCCCGGCTGCGAACCGCTTCGGAGATCATCGCCTGCACGAGCTTGATGATCGGAGCCTGCGTGGGATCGTTGTCGTCGGTTTCGTTGATGCCCGCAAGGTCGATTGATTTGTCGATCGATCGATCTACCGACTTGTCGAGCGTCTTATCGACCGATGACTTCATGCGGTCGATCGTCTTGTCCAGCGTCTTGTCGATGGTGTTGGCCGCGGTCGTGTTGAACATCTCATCGAGAATGCCCTTGATGCGGCTGCGCGGCGCCAGGACCGTGCGGATTTCCTTGTGAAGGCGGAAACGCAGGATGTCCAGCATTTCCAGATCCAGCGGGTCATGAACGGCCACGCGCAACCGGCCGCCTTCGGCGCCCAGCGGAAGGATCAGATATTTGCGCATCAGGTCGTCGGGGATGAGGTTGACGGCATTGGGCGGGATCGAGCTCTTATCAAGATCGATGAATTCCATGTTGTGCTGAGTGGCCAGTGCCTTATAAACCGCAGAATCGGGGCACAACTTCAGGTCAATCAGCGCCTCACCCACCCGAAGGTTCTGTTTTTTCGCGTGCTCCAGCGCCCGCAGAACGTCTTTTTGCGTGACGGCTCCCCATTCCACCAGCAGTTCGCCGAGCTTCTTGGGTTGCTTTGCCATAGGTGTATATCCTCGTCGGGAAAGGGCAAACCGTCCGCGGCGATATTCCGCGCGGCGAAGCCCCAAAGCCACATCTCAATTAAACGCTGTCAAAATCAGGCCGGTTCAACATTTAAGGCTGGCATGGTCGCTCTACCGTGACTTACCGCTGCATTATACCCCCTTTACAGTCTACCGTCTTGTGGTCCGAACCCTCAAGCACAATCTGGTGAGGGCATGACCTCATCGGCTTCGGTCTCCAGATGCCGTGGGCAAGCCGGCTGGCGGATCCGTGGCCAAAGGTGGCTCATCCCGCAATCGCCGGGCGATATCGGCCACGATTCGAGGGTCATAAAACGCACCATCATGCGGGTCGGCCAGCGGAGCATGGGGCACCCACCACGCCACCTGACCGCGCAGCCCGGCATTCGACTCGCCGACCACGTGATCGCCGAGGCAAACGTATGGATAAATCGCATAGGCTGGACTTTTGGCATCGAGCGTCGCCAAAACATCCGAGCCGGGACGCAGGTCCGCCTGAATCGGATGAAGTGGCGGCAGGTCTTTGGCTAACAAAGCCCCCTGTAACGGAGCGCTAATCGCAAAAAGGCGTGCGATCGTCAATCGCTTCCGATTGGCAACCGGGCTGGCGGCGTACCGGGAAGCCAGCCCGCCAAGGGAGTATCCGATCACGTCCACTTCGCGGGTCTGCGATTTTGAATCACTGTGAAACGCCCGCTCCGTGGCTTCGACAATTTTATCACCGCAGTCGTCCAGGGTCACGCAATCACCGAGGGCAACCGAGATGATCCGCTCATCGTTGGTAAGGGACGAAAACTCGTGCCTCAACCAGCCTGAAGCAAATCCCGGATCGAGAAACCCGCCCACCACGACCAGTGGACGATGCAGGTGCCGCGGCTGGGACTCCATGCGGCCCAGATCATTGCGGGCCACGCTTATCTGGGTGGAAAAGGAGGGATTGACCGACTGCGACGTACAACCCGTCACGCTTAATGCGATCAAGGCCAGCCCGGGCGTTGCCCATCGCATCACATGCGCGCCGCCGCAGCAATTTAGCTGCTTCAAGATCATCTAACACTTCTGGTTTGATACCGGAATGACGCTTCGTCCCAATTGTATGCCGCCCCGTTGCGTTTGTCGCGCGAATACGCTCTGCCGTCAACAAGTCTTTATGGGACTGGTGCGACTTGCGGCCGGCGCTGGACACTCCCGGCGCGTTGGCGTTACTCTCAATCCTCGCTTTATCTGAAGGAGCTTCGTGTGGTCTTTGAACTCGCAGCCAATCCTGTAATCACAAACTCGGCCCGGCACCTGATTAGCCCGAATATTCACGTGATCGTGGTTCATTTCCCACTGGGCGTCTTTGTGATGGGTCTGATCCTGGAGGTGCTTGGATTGGCGATGTGGCGGCGCAGCAGCGCCCGCGTGGCCGCCAAATGGATGATCCTGCTTGGGGGTTTGCTGGCTGTTCCGGCGACGCTGTCGGGCATCGACGCATACGAAGACGTTAAAGATCACTCCAGCCACAAGGTAGTTGTTGATGGGGCATCAATTAAGGTCGGTGGCCTCGATCCCGTGAGCCAATGGGAGCCGATGCGCAAGCACATCCTGTACACAAGCATTGGCTCGGGCCTGGCGGCCCTTGGCGTGACGGTTTTTCTCGGTCTGTCAGATGGGTGGCGCCGGCGGCTTTATGCACCGATCCTGTTGATCCTTCTCGGTGCGGCATTCCTGATGTCATTTGGAGCCCATTTTGGGGGTGAGGGCATTTATCTTCAGGGCATCGCGGTGCAGCTTAAGGGTGCGCCGGCCAATGGGTTTGAATGGTGGGTGCCAACGCGTTCAACCCATATTCTGATTGCCGGGCTGGCTATTGCGGCATCGTTGGGCGCGCTGGGCGCTTCAATGCGGCAACTGGCCTATCACGGCGCAACTCTGGCCGAAGAAGAAGCTGAGGATGAACTAACCGCCTTTGCATCGCCACAGGCAATCCCTCAAGCGGTCCCGGCGCCCCGCCGCGTAACCGATGATCTGGCCATGGCCCGGACACTTAACGCCGACGCGGCCGTCACGCTGCCCCGGCTGCCTTCGGGCCGGTTTTGGCTGCTGGCGTCGCTTCTTTTTATTATCACCCTGGGGCTTGGGACCTGGTATCTGATTTCCCTGCATTCCCCGGACCTCGACCTGTCTCATCTCACGGGCGCAACGGTCGTTAATCGAGTTAAATTCGCCGCCACGCGCACCGAGAAATTCTCGGAGAACCGGATTGGCCTGCACATCCTGCTGGGCATCGTGCTGGTAATTCTTCCTCTGTTACTGGCGATCGTGGTGCGGTTCATGGCACGGGTGCGGGTGGTTGTTGCCGCCCTTTGCGTTCTGATGGTCCTGGTGATTGCTGCTGAGATTTGGATCGGTGTCCTGCTTAGCTTCCGGGGGGCGGAAGGACCGATTTACAGGTTCCCACCGGCCGAGACGGCGACAGACGCGACGACCTGAACACGGATTTTATCTAACTAACCATGCGCGATTCCGCGCCTTTTCGTGGCATTGGACTTCCAGCCCATGATCGAGCGAATGGACGCTCAGGCGGCGGGTTAAAGGTTCGCGTCACCTTTATTTCACACGCGTCACCTTTATTTAACACGCGTCCATGCTTCAATGGGACATGCTCAACGCCGCGTAAGCTTCTTATCCCGTCATTTGAAAAACAGCGTATGACCACTTTCTTCGTCGCCAAGCGCGGGAGATAGGAAAACAGGCCCGCGCCGACGCGGCGTTGCATTTCGTCAATCCCGTTCGGCACGCCGTTCGCATGAATAGCAAGATTCTGCATTGCGCTTTGA
>DAIRGS010000271.1:0-9430 GCA_036794395.1 Tepidisphaeraceae bacterium
AAGTCATTGGTCTAAACATGACTGCGCCTCTTCTCTACTCGACGTTAAATCTTCTGCCTTCTCCTCCGGTGTTCAAGGTGCATCGTGATTGGGCGCATCGTCTATTTCCCGCCTTTGAAGTTGATATCGAATTTGTCGAGGATTGTGCGGTCGGTTTCGAAGGTTAGATCGTTGAGGGACGCAATCGCGGGGGCGGTGCCGGAGGACGCTGAGAAGTGGAGGGTGTAATCGGCTGGGCCGTGGCCGTTGGCGGGGCCGACGTGGAGGGTGAGGGTGTAGGCGTCCGCGGGTTGTGTGGCGACGGGGGCTGATTCGAGATACTTCTGCGCTGTCAGGGGGTGCAGGCTGCTGAGCAGGGCGTCAACCTGGGGATCGTTGGCATCGCCCGTGCCGCCGGATTGGATGATCCACTTTGAAGCAGGCTGAGTGGCCGCTGCAAGCGTGGGCTGGGTGGCGGGCTGGGATGCCGCGCCCTGGGTTGACGGAGCGGTGGTCGGCTCCGGCGAAAGTGTTGGCCCGATTGCGGTTTTTTCCTGCCGGCGGACCAGCGTGAATTCGTGCTGCTCGGCGGGCCGGGTGGCGGGCTGCGTGGCCGCGGGGTGGTTGACGGCAAGGGTAATGGTTTCGACCTGCGCTGGATCGATATCAAGTGCTTTTCGATCGCGCAGGTCCAACGCGGTTTTGGTCAGACTGGATTGACTGGTCAGCGGAACGGTCACAATTGAGCCGCCGTTTATGCTGGCGAAGACATTCTTCTGGAGAACGCTGTCAAACCGGCCGAACACGACGGTTGTCCCGGCGGGCCTGGTGGCCGCCGGCTGGGTTGACGGTGGAGTGGTCGCGAACCACACGGTCAACGTAGGTTTGGCCAAGCCGTACGATTCGGGCTTTTGAGCGTCGTTTACAAACTCGACCGCGCTCAAATCGGTGAGCGCGAACAGCAGACTCGAAATCTCCCCGGAGTCGGCCGGCATTGCTTTGGGTTCGGTGATCTGCCAATCCGCGCCGTGCTTTTCGAACCGAAGCGTTTGGCCGTTTTGGGTAATGGCGACCTGCTGAACCTGATCGGTGCTGGCGTCGATGAGCTTTTTACTTCGGTAGGAATCCGCCGGCTTGGCGAGTTGCTCGTTCAACCCCGAGGAAACAATCTGCGGCGTCGAATCGTCGTTTACGAGCACGTAGAGCGCATCGGAAATATTCGACTTATCGCCGAACGACAACTTGCTGGTTTTGCCATCGTTGGCGGTGAGTTGCACCACGTAGTTGGGATGATCCAGCCCGACCGATCCCTTCTGATCCGCAGGGAGTTTGCCGCGGGAGGTGAGGTCGGTGATTTGTTTGACGAACTGGTCGACGGTGGATGAATCGGCCGCGGCATTCACCGGCTGCCACAGCCGCCACTTGCCACCCACTTTATCAACGACAATTTGCTTTCCATCCGGCTGCGTGATCGACACCTGTTTTACGGTTGCTGCGTCGACGGTAATGATTTTGCCAGGGGTGGTGTTGGTCGCGGTATCGCTCGCCGGCGTTGAAACACGCCCGACCACGAAGAATACGCCGACAACCGCGAGCGCGACGAGCAGGACAATGGTCGTTTTGAAATTCATAGTTTCGCCGCGGGCGAAATCTCACCCGCTCAAATGAGTCACACGGATCCTTCGAATTCTTTGGTTCAATCGCGCCGCGCGAGATACATTCCCAACCCACCGGCCAACACGACCAGCGCAGGCAGAATCAGGACCACCCCGATCCGCCAGAACCGCAGCATGCCGGTACTCATGTCTGAGATCCGGCTCACCTGCAAAGCCGCGGGGCTCAGGGCAATCATCGTGTCCATCTTCGCGGCCCAGAATGATGCGTTGGTCGCCAACTCCCCGTTTCCAGGGAACCGGGCAACAAATCGCGGGTTCTCTTCGCTGGCCGCTTCGGGGTCGGCGATGTTGAGGTAGTCGTTGTAGGCGAAGGTCGCTGCACCGATCACCACCAGACGCCCGCCGCCTTTTTTCTCCACCGCAACGCCCGCCGCGATTGGTGCGGGGACATCGGTCTTGGGATCGAAGGTTGGAGTGGTTCCACCTTCGAGGCTGTTTAGATCGGTCTCGCCCCAGCTCTCCTGCGCCTCAGGGACGGTCGGGAGCGGGAGCAGAGTCTGTGCGGTGTACCCATCCACGGCATGATGGCCGACCACGACCACCGGCGCAAAAATCGAGTCGAGGTTTTTGAGCGGCTTTGCCAGGTCGGCGTCGCCATAGCTTTTCAAACCCCAGAACCAGGCACGTCGAAGGGCTTCCTGGAAAGGGTCGATTTGTCCGCCGGTCTTTGGAGCGGGGGGCGGCTGCTTATGCACGGCCAGCGCCTCGGAGCGAATATCAACGCCCCAGGGCTTCATCACTTCCGCTAAATTATCCGACTGCGGGCCGACCAGTACGATCGCAGAGCCGCCATGGCCCAGGTGTTCTGCCAGCTTCGGCGCGATCGGTTCGGGCCCCCCGGCCATCTGTCCGCCAAAATCCAGAACCACCCAGACAGCATCATTGATGGCCGCCCATTCGGGCTCCGGCGCCGAGGGCATTTGCCGCTGCATTGCTTGCATCGCCCATTGGCCGGACAGATCCTTTTCCAGAACCTCAAAGTTGTATTCACGAAGCCGATCGGCCCAGGCAGAGAGCCGTCCTTCGGGAATGAAGGGCGGGAAGCCGGCTGCCGTCATAGGCGCGCCGCCCGGCCGCAGGAAGACGATCTTCTGCTTGTTGCTGCTGGTGAGCGCGACAATCGCACTGGTGATTTGTTGTTCGCCGGCAAAGCTCGGCGCGACCTTGCCATCCGTGTACATCTTCACATTGGCATTCTCAGGCCACACCTGGTTTTCACTGAGGATGCGCCAATCGTTCGGGCCCATGATCAGGATCGGATTGGGAATATTGAGGGCGCTGGTCAATTCATCGATTTTGATCTCCCCAAGCTTGTCGATCTTGGCAATCTGCTCATCGACCATTTTCTTAATCGCCTGCTGCTGCGGCGGGCTGTCGATGACATACTGATGAATCGCGGGTGGAAGAGTCGGTGCGGTCTTGAACTGATCCAAAACCCCTACGATGGCCTCCGAGTTTTTTGAGATGCCGTCCAGCGTTTTTCGGAGTGATGCCACAATGCCCTTGTAGTCGGGGCGGTGTTCCTTGAGTTGGCGGTTGATGCTGGTCTGCTCGCTTTCCAGAGCCTTGGGCGTGCTCTGAACCGAGCGGAACACGCTCTGAAGCATCTGGGAATTCTTGTCATCGCCCAAAGAGTCGGCCGGGAGGCTCGAGGCCTTCGCGGCTTCGGAAGTTACCAGCGGGAGAAGCTGCTTGCTGGCGGTGCCATAGTCGGTAAGAAAATCCTGGTAACCCTTGATCGCCTTGCCGTACCGCTCAGTCAATTCCGTAAGCAGTTGATCTTGTTTGGTGCGATCCGAGATGGGATCAAATGCGTCGATGGAAATGTGACTGGACGCACGCCGGTAACCATCCAGAAGGTCCGAGACGATCCCCGGCTTATCGACTGCTCGACCCGCCTGTGACTGCTCGGCGACACTGGGCTTAATGTGCGTGTAGAGGCTGACGATTTTGATATCGGTCTTGAGGTCGCGCAGGATGTTCAGCGTTTGCGGCTTGAGGCTGTTGGCGCCCTGGGCCGTCGTATCGATCCGCACGTCCTTGGCCTGCACGATATAGGTCACCAGCGATGCGATGACGATCACCAGGACAATCATCAGCGCTACGTTGGAACCATACTTTGCCCAACGTTGCGACTGGCTTTCGGGGCCTGAGGAGGCCGCGGTTTTTTTGTTGTCGTTTTTGTCGGCACTCATTTCCAGCGCCTCGATTCCAGCACCTTGACGGTCAGAAAAAGGAACACGGCTGTCGCGAGCACGAAGAAGGCGATGTTGCCGGTGCTCATGATGCCACGGGAAAAATCGCTGTACCGGCGATACACCGCCTGATCGACGACCTGACGTACCCACGGCCGGAGGTTTGCGAACTGGGCCAGGAAGTAGGGCACGACTGTCGACAGCGAAAGGATGGAAATCGCAATCACCACCGAGACAATTTGATTGCGCGTCATCGACGAGCAAAACAGCCCGACGGCGATAAACAACGCTCCCACCAGAATGATGCCCAGATAACCACTGAAGATCGGGCCGAAATCCGGCCGGGCATAGATCAACAGAAGCACCACATACAGCAGCGTTGGCAGCAGCATCACGATCAGCAAGCCCATGTTCCCGGCGAATTTTCCGATCACCACTTCAGTGTCGTTCACCGGTGCGGTCATCAGTGTTTCAATGGTGCCGCTGGCCCATTCCTGCGCGAGCAGGCCCATGGAGAGGACGGGCACGATGATGACCAGGAACCACACCATCCAATCGAGCGTCGATCGCATCGCGGCGGCCTGTCCCGGTTCAAAGTCGCGCCAGAACGCCGCTCCGCTGGCGAGCAAAAACGCCACGATCACCACGTAAGCTATCGGCGAATAAAAATAGCTTCCGAATTCACGTCGGGCGATCGCCATTGCACGGTTCATGCCTCACCCCCACTCCGGCCCATTGCCTGCGTTGCCATAAGCTCCACGAAGAATTCCTCCAGCGAGCCTTGTTCGAGCCGGATTTCACGAAGCGGCCAGCCGTTCTGAATGACGGTTCGGGCGACTTCCTCGCGAACATCGCGCGACTCCTGCGATCGGATCGCGGCGCTCACGTAACCGTCGTTGTGCGGCTGGCCATTTAACAGTTCCACCGTGCTGACGCCGCTCACGCGGCTCAAGATATTCTTTACCTGCTCGGCCGGCCCACGGCACTCAACCAGCACGCGCGATTGAATGCGCCGGCTGGTCCGCAATTCGTCCAAAGTGCCCTGTGCGACAATCCTTCCCTGGCGGATAAAAATTGCACGATCGCAGATGGCTTCCACCTCACGCAGGATGTGCGTGGAGAGAAGGATCGTGTGTTCCCCGGCCAGTTCCTTCAGCAGATTGCGGTGCTCCATGACCTGGGTCGGATCGAGGCCCACGGTGGGCTCGTCCAGGATTAGGACAGCCGGGCTGTGCAAAAGTGCATCGGCCAGCCCAACCCGCTGCCGCATGCCTTTGGAGAGATGTCCGATCACCCGCCGGCGGAAATCGCCCAGCCAGCATTTTTTGACGACATACTCAATGCGCTCATTGCGCTGCGACCGGCTCATTCCGCGAAGTCGGCCGCGGAAATGCAGGTATTCCTCGACCCGCATTTCGCCGTAAAGCGGGGTGCTTTCCGGCAGATAGCCGAGGCTTTGGCGCACTTGTTCGGATTGATGGAAAATGTCGAAGCCATTGAGCGTGGCTCCGCCGCTGGTGGGGGGGATGTAGCAGGTCAGCATGCGCAGCGTGGTGGATTTGCCTGCGCCGTTGGGGCCCAGGAAACCGACGATCTGGCCCTTGCCGACCTCGAAGGAGACGTTGTCCACGGCCATTACGTTTCCGTAGGCCTTACTAAGCTGCGAAACCGATATCACCTGTTCCTCCGCGAGGAGTCGCACACAGCCGATCCAGGCCGCCAAAGCCGCCGGCTGCAAAATTTGGGAACGAATCTGTAAAGCGCACGCCCGGATATTGTCAAGGGCGGCCCGTTTCCGTCACTCCCTTGCGCCATGGTACGCGCTGTCTGACCGCAATGTTGCCATTTGCGCGGCAAATTTTGTGGATTGGGGTGCGGGCAGGATGGACACGCTCTTCAAGTGGTCCTGGTATGGGTTCAGTTTTGGGGGACTGGTGCAATTTCAACCGCCGTCCCGCATTCGGGGCAGATGCCGCTGGTGTTGCCGGTGAGATTATATGAGCAGGTTGAGCAATGATTGTAACGCGGTTTTCGGGCAAATCGGACTATCATCCAAAGCGGACAAATACCCAACGCGAGGGCTATCGACCAATAGGGTATCAGCACGAAAACGCTCGTGCAGAGCGTTCCGCCGCTCATAACCATGCGCTCGCGGTGGCAGTCGAAACCAATCGCACGTCTATCGGGACCGATGCCGTTAAACGGAACACGATCTCCCTCGTGTTGTCGTTCGTAGACCGGGAAGCCGGCGTAGGGCTTGTACGATTCGCCTAGGGCGATTCGGACGCGAAACGATTGAAAAACCTTCACATAGCTGATTCCGTGGAATGGTCCGACTTGTAGCTGCCAGTCCACAAGCGCCGTGTCACGATCCGCCAGACAGACCGCGCGCCAGATGTCGAAGTACCAATAGCTCCGCATCCACAGCATTACCGTCGCCAGGCACATTAGCAGCGATATGCCAGATGCGAGGGGTAGCAGTTTTCGTGTCACGTTGTGACCTTATCTTTGCCCGCCACCGCTGTTCCACATTCCGGACACACGCCGCTGGTGTTGCCGGTGAGGTCGTAACCGCAAGCGGAGCAGCAGCCAGCACTCAGGCGTCGTGTTCGCTGCAAACGCCGGCGGAACCACATTCCCGGAAGAACGGCCGCCGTCATCGCCAACGGCCAGTGCGGAATAACGACAAACTGATGATTTCTTGAAAACGCACCCACGTGAAATCCGGCGGCCGAGTGATGCCATTCGAGCATCACGTCCATGTATTTGGTGGGCTTGTGGCGATCAAAGAAGATGCCGCTTTGGATGCGGACTGGCCAATGACCCGTACTCGGCGGGCCAACAAACGTCCTCCCCCGGTCACTCACCCAGCCGGCCAATATCAAGATTAGCAGAAGCAAAGAGACTGAAGTTGCGAAGTCGAAAGGGTCGCGCCTCATGGCTTGCTCGTTCCCCGCCCCTGGACCGAAGCTCCGCATTCCGGGCAGATGTTGCTGGTATTGCCGGTGAGGTTGTAGCCGCAGTCGTGACAGAGGCCTAGCGATTGTCGGCGGTGTCCCCGCCGTCGTCGATGGCCTGTGAGATACAGCGTCGGCAGCGCGATTGAGGATACGATCAGCGGCCAGATCGGACCGATCATGCCCCAACTTATCGCCGTCGTAGCTGGACCGCCGGGGGGACTCCAACCCGGTATCCCACCACACCAGAACCCAAGCAAAGTGGACCGAGTCGGACTCTGTGCTCTGATCGACCGATTCCACATTAAGTGCCCATCCACCTCTCGGCGGCCGGGGAATCGTTCTCTCTGCTGCCAACCCTGCGGTACGTATCGGAACAAATCGTCTTTCGTGATCCAGAGGGCAAAGTGACCGCCGCCTGTTCGAAGGATGTATCGATTCTCGTCACTAATGTATGAGAAGTGATCGACGCCAAGGTGGCTTCGTACCCAATCCACCGTTACTGTAAGGCATGCCAGCAACGACAGGGCAGAGGCGAAGGGAAACAGCTTGCGTCTCATGTCGTCACCTTCCCTGCGACCGCCGTCCCGCATTCGGGGCAGACGCCGCTTGTATTGCAGGCGAGGTCATACCCACATGAACGGCAGAACCCAACTCGCCCTTGCGCAGGAGTACGCGCCGCGACGATTCTCGACCCCATTCCCGCGACGGCACACACCGCCGCAACCACCCAAAGCGAAACGCCCCCCTCCCAATACCATTTGCCATCCCAAGGCGTGAAGATCCAATGTTCCAGACGCCCCGGCC
The DNA here is from genome assembly GCA_036794395.1 of Tepidisphaeraceae bacterium. Lineage (GTDB taxonomy): Bacteria > Planctomycetota > Phycisphaerae > Tepidisphaerales > Tepidisphaeraceae > DASXMX01. Next base: position 7,615 of record DAIRGS010000271.1, read on the forward strand.
TGAGGACCACGAATTCGTTACCTTCGTCAATGCGGATCAAACAAAAACCGACGCCGGGCCGACTCACGGGTCGGATAGCCAGGTAGCTCATGACCAACAACACCACCGTCCCCGCGCAAAGCAGCAGTGATAGGGCAGACACGAGGGTGAAGAATTTTCGTCTCACGCCGTGATCTTAACTTTCCCTGCCACCGCCGTCCCGCACTCGGGGCACGTGCCGCTGGTGTTGCCGGTGAGGTTGTAAGCGCAAGAGAGGCACTGTTGGCGGCGTCTCCGGCGATACCTGCTAAGCCATCCGATTATCAGCAGAGATGGAAGCACAAAGAAGAGTACCGACAACAGCCATAGTGGAAGCCAGACCTGCCGTTGCGTGATGTGGTCGCGCCCGAAGCCCCAGTAGGTCCACGAGTATTGGACACCTTTCCACCAGTAGTTTTTCTCGGTTATTGGTGGAGGCTTTTTCATCGTCCCCGAGCCCCACGGGTCGAATTGAAAATGATACTGCACGAAGTTGCCGTGGTCCGTTACCCGGAAGCGGCGTGCGGACTTGAAGTAACGCTTGTTGGGGACGCCGTCGGGTGCCCACGCGACGTAGCCCAACCGACCCATCCCGACGCTCAACTCTCCCCGCCGCCACGCGGGGTCTTCCAGGCCCTTGGTGGTGGTCCACTCCCACTGATACATCTCATGATAACTTCGCACCCACAGCACAACCGTTTCCACAGACAGCAACAGCGAAAGAGCAGAGGCGGCGGTGAACAACTTGCGTCTCATGCCGTCGCCTTTCCCGCTACCGCCGTCCCGCATTCCGGACAGACGCCACTGGTGTTACCGGTGAGGTTGTAGCCGCAGGCGGGGCAAAGGTTGCGGCGCGTTCTGCTGGCGCGGCGGAGGATCGCGGCGAACCAGAGGAGGGGCGGAACGGCGAAGAATGTCGCGAAGGCGTACAGCGGGATGACCGTATCCTGTAATGTGCCATTTCGCAGCGACTGGGTGTGGTCCGGAGCTTCGACCGTGCCGGTGTAGGTGGTTGTCGTCCGTCCGAAGCCGAGTGCGCCTCTTGCGGGATTGTAAAGCGGGGCGTCCGCCGTGATCTGGAATGGGAAACGGGTCCATTCGAAGGGCGGCAGAGGGGCATTAGGAGAGGGTTGCGTGCCGGGGGTAACACGCACAACCCGAACTCTGCCCTTCGGACCAATCTCATACATCAGTGCCGGGAACTGGCGTCCGTCCAGTGCGCCGACCGTCCAATGGATCGATCCGCGCGAAGTTCGCAGGGACTGGAATCCCTGTAGCTGTCTCCGAGCATCCTGCGTGCGACGCCCGAGCCGGTCGTATACCCAGTAACTTCGCACCCACAGCACCGCCGTTGCCGTGAACAGTAAAAGTGATACGACAGAAATGAGGGTTAAGATGCGGCGGCGCACGGGGGGATTGTAACAGGGCCGGGAGGGTGGAAGATGCGTGCTACAGTGGGGAAAGTGTAGCATTATGTAGCATGGAGATGTGCCAGTTGCGAGGTGTATTGCAAGCGTTGAAGATACAGTGGGTTACGGCAACGCATCGGAAGGCGTTGGTGGGAAAACGGTGCAACATTCGTGCAACACGTGTAGCAAAGTGTAGCACGGGGGTCGATTTTCAGGTGAAAAACGGGGGTGCCGTGCTACACTGCTCTCAATGAGAGTTCGCGGGTACGCGCTTGGGGCGGGCTGATGAACAACCTTTGGTTTTTCAGGATCGCGTTCGTTCTATTTCTGTTGCGCAGATTTGTCGAGCGCCCTCTTGCCCCCTCTCCCTTCGGGAGAGGGATGGGGTG
>DAIRGS010000272.1:0-9411 GCA_036794395.1 Tepidisphaeraceae bacterium
CCCTGTGACAGCCCACATTCCTATTTTACAAACGGTGGGCCGAAGCGGATTAACGAATTGCAACGCCGTGCAACATCCCCTCTCCCCCTCGCCTCACCACGTTTTTTGTTGTCAATTATCCACTGTCAATTGTCCATTGCCCCCGTCCCTTCCTCTAGTATTTCCCCAGTTCCGTCCGATAATGCCTATAGCGGCAAGGAGGCCGCGCCAACGTGGCTGATGTATTGGATCAATCCGAAGTCGATGCCCTGCTTGCCGCGGTGGATACCGGCCAGGTTCAGCGCGAATCGTCGAACTCGGCGATGTTCGGCGGTCGCACGGCTCCACCCAACGACGTCACCCTCTACGATTTCAAACGCCCCGAACGCGTCTCCAAAGACCAGATGCGCGCCCTCGAAGCCCTCCACGAAGGCTTTGGCCGCAACTTCGGAGCGGCCCTCTCGGGCTACCTCCGCACCATCATCGAAGTCACCGTCGCCCATATCGAGCAACTCACTTACAGCGAATTCATTCACTCACTCCCGAACCCGACCTGCTTCAACCTCCTCAAGCCCGAGCAACTCGACGGCCAACTCTGTCTCGAGATCAGCCCCCTGATCATCTACCCGATCATCGATCGCCTCCTGGGCGGCAGCAACGCCGATCTATTCATCCCCCAGCGCCCCCTCACCCAAATCGAGCAGCGCCTGGTTCAACGCATTACCGACCGCGCCACCCATCATCTCTCCGAAGCCTGGAGCAATCTCACGCCGGTCACGTTTACGGTGTCGGATTTTGAGAGCAATCCCCGGCTCGTCCAGATCGTGCCGCCCAACGAAACCGTCGTCGTCGTCGGTTTTGAGCTAAAAATGGGCAACCGCACCGGCACCATGAGCTTGTGTATTCCCTACAACGTCATCGAGCCGATCATGGGCGTGCTGGCGGCACAAAACTGGTTCAGCTACCAGCGCAAGGGCGGCCAGGAAGATCATCTGCGACGGCTGACCAAAAACGTCAGCAACGCCCCAGTCGAAGCCAGAATTTTTCTGGCGCAAACGACGATGACCTTCGACGACCTGTTGTCGTTACAGGTCGGCGACGTCATTACAACCGAGAAAGATTGCAGCCGCGATGTGCTGATCCAGGTTGAGGGAAAAAATAAGTTTCTGGGCCAGGTAGGGCAGTACCGCGGCAACCGCGCCGTGCGAATAACCCGCCCCTGTCAGGAGCCCGACACAGGCAAGGGAGAGACGGCATGAGCCGTGCGATCGCAGCGCCGGCCAGCGCCGAAGGTGGCCGTGGTCAATCAAATCGCGGATATGTTCACGAATCCGAACTGCCGCTCACCAGCCTTGTATTTCTGCTCCCACTGATCGTAGTTTACGAGCTGGGGACGCGCTACTTCACCACCGCCGCCCACAATGGCTACGAACAGCAAATCATTGCTTTCACCATGCTCCAGCGGTTCTTCCGCGCCTTCGGCGTTCACGGCCAACATCTCCCCGCCCTAGCCTTGGCCGCAATCCTGTTATCCTGGCACCTCGCCCGCCGGGAGCGCTGGCAGATTAACGTAGGGACACTGGCCGGCATGTCGATCGAGAGCGCACTCCTTGCGCTGCCCCTGATCGCCATGAGCCGCGAGCTGACCAGATACCTACCCTTGGCCGCCCTTCAATCGAGCCGGCAAGATACCATCATTATGTCTTTAGGCGCAGGCGTTTACGAAGAACTCGTCTTCCGCCTGATCCTTTTCACCGCCCTGAGCCTTTTTTTCAAAGATTTGCTAAAAATTAAGTCAGTCTGGGTGAACCTAGGGATAGTGTTGATCGCCGCATTTGCCTTCTCCTGCTACCATTACTTGAGCCCGACGGAAGAATTTTTTTGGCGCACGTTTGCTTTTCGCACACTCGCCGGTGCCTATTTTGGAGGCGTTTTTCTCCTCCGCGGATTCGGCATAACCGCCGCATCTCACGCCGCTTACGATATTTTGATCCTATTCGTCTAGTCCACTCTGGATAACCGGTGGACAAATTATTTTGTTTCCATTTAAGTCCGCGCTTCTATAATGCCCTTGTAAGCCCATCACACACGGGTGATGGGTACCAGTCTCAAGGTGGCGACGTGGAATAGGATGTTCCATCTTGCCCCCTTTAACATCCGTCTTGCGTAGGCGGGTGTACGAGTCTAACTTTTATTGTCTCTAACGGAGAGATATAGCTCTCTTAGAAAGAGCACGGACGCTTATGCCTAATCGAACAAAACAACGTCGTTCCGGCGGGTTGACCCTCCTTTTGTATCAGCGGACTCTTCATCCAGAGCTTTTTAAGATCGTGGGGTCCGAACAGGTGACCCGGCGCGCTTATGAAGCGGATATCTGGCTGGTTGAGGGCGGCCATGTGATTTCGTTTTCGGCCGGTAAGACGGTTCTGACGGAAGTCATTATGAATTCCGGCGAGCTGCCGACCGATCGGCATCTCCTCCAGACCATTCCCTGCCGTGGCGAGAAGTATCATGAAATGACGGTCGGCGGAAACGTCCGCTACATGATCAGCACGCAGGAAGAACAGCTCAGCCAGACCCTGTATGATGCCACCCGGCACGAGATCAGCACCTACGCCGCCAAGCGCGAGCTGATGTGCGCCGATTCGCCCGGCGTGGGCGAGACCGGCGGCTACCTCAGCGTCCTCGATATCGAACGCCGCAGCCACGAGCTGCTGGTTCAAAGCTTCCATCTCTTCGATGAAACCGAAATGGTCATCAAGACCCAGGCGATTATCGAAGTGGTGAAGGGTGCCTAAGCCGGTAAAATCAGTCTTTGGAGCCACCAAGCCCGGAGTGTTTACTCCGGGCTTTTTTATTTTGCAGTGGGCCGGTGCCGGGGGGCGTCGGGGCAATGGACAATTGACAATGGACAACGAAATGCGGGGGAGCCGCGTGAGGCCAATGGAGAATGGAAAATGAATTCGTGGAACGTTGCACGGCGTTGCATTTCGTTGCAGGGGTGGTGGGCAAGTAGGCTGTTGGCAGTAGGCCCTAGGCGGAGTTCCTGAGTGCTGGGTGCTGGGTACTGGGTACTGGGTACTGGGTACTGGGTGCTGAGGGCTGAGGGCTGGGTGCTGAGGGCTGAGGGCTGAGGGCGGAGTGCTGAGGGCTGAGGGCGGAGTGCTGGGTGCTGAGGGCGGAGTGCTGGGTGCTGAGGGCGGATTTGGGTGGTGCGTATTTCGGATTGCAGATTGCGGATTGGGGACGGGGGAATTGTGGATTGTTGAATGCGGATTGGTGAATCGACAGGCCGGGTGGGTGGGGGTGCCGGGTGCAGGATTTCGTTGGGTGGGAGTTGGAGCGTTATTTGGCGGGTGGAGATTGGAGCAGTACAACTGGTCGGTTCTGAATCAAAACCGAATCGAGGGATCTGGATGGCGGAAGATCGGCAGCGTGAATCGGATTCGGCTAATGCGGACACCCTTTGGAAGGCGGCGGACCAGCTTCGGGGGCAGGTGGATGCGGCGGAGTACAAGCATGTCGTGTTGGGACTGTTGTTTTTGAAGTACATCTCAGATTCCTTTGAGACCCGGCGCGCGAAATTGAAGGAGGAACTGGAAGCGGACGGGATCCCTGGCGGGCAGGTCGAAGGGCTTTTGGAGAATCGCGACGAATACACTGCCGAGCGGGTTTTCTGGGTTCCGCCCGAGGCTCGCTGGGGGAACCTTCGGAATCAGGCGGCGCGTCCGGAAATCGCGACGCTGATCGATGATGCCATTCTTGCCGTCGAGCGCGATAACCCAAATCTTAAAAATAAGCTCCCGCGCGACTACGCGCGCCGCGGCATTGAGCCGGTCAAGATGAAGGGGCTGATTGATCTGATTGCCGACATCGGCTTCAAGGGAACGCATCGGCAAGCGCGCGATCAATTGGGGCGGGTCTACGAATACTTCCTAGGAAAATTCGCTCAGGCCGAGGGGAAGCTGGGCGGCGAGTTCTACACGCCGCGCTGCGTCGTCCGCGTGCTGGTCGAAATGCTCGAACCGTACGAAGGTCGTGTGTATGACCCGTGCTGCGGGTCCGGCGGCATGTTCGTGCAGTCGGAGCAGTTCGTTGAGGCCCACGGGGGCAACACGAAGAACATTTCGATTTACGGGCAGGAATCGAATCCGATGACATGGCGGCTGGCGCACATGAATCTGGCCATGCACACGATCGAAGCGAATCTCGGGTCGCAGCCGGCCGATACGTTCCTGCGCGATCTGCATCCGGATTTAAAAGCCGATTACGTGCTGGCTAATCCGCCGTTCAACGTGTCGGAATGGTCCGGCCCGTTGCTTGAAGGCGACGTGCGCTGGCGCTTCGGCAAGCCGCCCAACGGCAATGCAAACTATGCCTGGATTCAGCACTTCATCCACCACTTGGCGGTTCCCAACGGTCGTGGCGGGGGTGTGGCCGGTTTCGTGATGGCCAACGGCTCACTCTCCAGCAGCTCCGGCGGTGAGGGCGAAATACGCCGAAAGATTGTCGAAGCCGATCTGGTCGATTGCATCGTCGCGATGCCCGCCCAGCTCTTCTACACCACCGGTATTCCCGTGTGCCTGTGGTTCCTCACGCGCGACAAAACCGGCCGCAACATCAAGCACGGCGGACGCGACCGCAACGGCGAAACCCTCTTCATCGACGCCCGCAAGCTCGGCACGATGCAGACCCGCACGCTGCGCGTGCTGACTGATGGGGAATTCGACGGCGGCGATCTTCCACCGACCAGCGACATTGGCCGGATTGTCTACGCCTTCCGCCGATGGCGCGGCGAGCCCGCTCCCAAATGGTGGGACGCCAAGCAGCACGGCGAGTGGACCTACCGCGACATCCCCGGCTTCTGCAGGGCCGCCACGATGGCCGACGTCGAAAAGCATGGCTTTGTCCTCACGCCGGGCCGCTACGTCGGCGCGGAGGAACAGGAAAACGATGGCGAGCCTTTCGCCGAAAAATTCCCGCGGATGGTGGCGGAGTTGGAGGAGCATTTTGCGGAGGGCGAACGCTTGACAGGGGTAGTCAGCGCGCGGCTGCGGGAGGTCGGAGATGCGCCCTGACTGGTCCATCATGACGATCGCTGACTGCGCCGCGGATGAACCATACGCAACGCAGATCGGCCCCTTCGGTAAGGCGCTCACTCCCGAAGCATATATGCCATCCGGTGTGCCTCTATTGCGCGGCGTCAATGTCAATCACGGGCGGTTCCGCGACGATGATTTCGTTTTCATCAGCGACGAAGACGCTAACCGCCTATCAAAATTCGAGTCGTTTCCGGGCGATGTGCTTCTCGTGCATAAAGGCACATTAGGTAAAATCGGCTTAATGCCACAGAGGCGAAAATACCAGCGGTACATCATGGGTAACAGCATGTTGCGAGTCCGCTGCAATCCGGCAATACTGCTTCCTGAGTTTCTGCGTTATTGGCTCCTATCGCCGGCGGGGCAGCACTACCTGTTTAGCAGAGTGTCGCAGGTCGGCGTTCCGCAGATACAGCGTCCGCTTACGACGCTCCGCGAAGCCGCACTCCCTGTACCACCCATCGACGAGCAGCGCGCCATTGCCGGGGTGCTGGGGGCGTTGGACGACAAGCTCGAACAGAACCAGCGGACGTCGGCCGCATTGGAGAGGCTGGCGCGGGCGATGTTCCGGGCGTGGTTCGTGGACTTCGAGCCGGTCAAGGCCAAGGCCGCCGGCGCCACCTCCTTCCCCTCCATGCCCCAACCCGTTTTCGAAACCCTACCCACGCGCCTAACCGATTCCCAACTCGGCCCGGTGCCGGAGGGATGGAGCTTCGGAAGCCTTGGCGACATCGCACATGAGCGCCGAGAGGCCGTCGATCCGGGAGAAATCGAGCAAACGACGCCGTACATTGGCCTTGAACACATGCCGCGCCGGTCCATTGCGATAACGGAATGGGAGCATGCAGACAAAGTCACGAGTGGCAAGGTACGATTTCACGCGGGGGACATTCTGTTCGGGAAGCTTCGCCCCTACTTTCACAAGGTCGGCATCGCGCCGTTGGATGGGGTGTGCTCTACCGACATCGTGGTAATCGAGCCGAAAGCACCGACTTGGTTCGGGCTAGTAATCGCGCATTCGTCCAGCGACGACTTTGTAGCACATACGAACGCATGCTCCACCGGCACGAAGATGCCGCGAACAAACTGGCGCGACATGGCACGCTACGCGATTGCAGTTCCGCCGGAAACCGTTGCGATAGCGTTTAGCCATTTAGTGTCGGCGACGACGAAACTGATGGTAAATGCCATCTTCGAATCGCGCAAACTGGCGCAGCTTCGCGATTATCTTCTGCCGAAACTTCTGTCTGGATCGGTTCGGGTCACGGGCGAAAACGGGAGGGACAGATGAGCGAGGAAATTGCGCCAGTTCTTGAAGGCGCGAGAACAATTCTCGAAAGCTGGCCGGAGTCGAAGTCGCTCAAAGCTTCTATTGCGCACGTCGAGAAGGCGATGGGGGAGAAATCCGACTCTGCCATCGACGCGGCCAAGTGCCTTATAGAGGCGCTCTGCAAGACAATCCTGAGTGAACGAGGGGTCAAACCGGAGCCTAATCCGAAGCTCCACGCTCTGCTCAAGCAGACTTGCACCTTGCTGGGCTTAAGCGAGGCGGAAGGTGGGGAATACGTTCGTAACATGGTGTCGGGTATGACGACCGCCATCCAAGCGCTCGGCGACTTTCGTAATCATTTTGGCCCGCTCGGCCATGGAAGAGACGCCTACCACGCGGGAGCGGAAGATTGGCAACGGACCATCGCCGTGAGAACCGCTGAGGCGATCTGCGTGCTCATACACGAGTCGTATCGGCGTTTGCCCGCGCTCGATGAATATTCCCGAAGGCCGTACCGTCAGGAACTTCAAGTGCATGAGTCTATGGATCGGCTTGCGGAGGTAACGGTTGACGAGGAGACGCACGAAATCGTGATCAACGGGGTCACCGTGCGGCCGAGCGAGATTCTTTGGGACTACGACCGCATCGCATACATTGAGCAGAAGCGCGCTGCGGAAGACGCGGTTGCCGGTCCGCCCAGCTTCGATGACCTTCGCGAGGTCGAGCCGCTTGAGTGGCAGGGGCGGACAATCGTTGAGCAAGACAACATGGGCGATTGGGGCGGCTGGTTGGGTCAGTTTGATGGCCCCCTCCAAGATGCTTTCGGCGATCCAGACGACGACTGTACATCGCTCGCAGATATGATGGCGGAAGATTACATTGAGGAGTGTCAACGGGGTGGCTATCCGCTGCCGGCTGACTTCTCCGACGAGGATCGCGAAGTCGCACAGGAAGATGATCGTCGCGCAGTCATAGCTGAATTTGTCGGGTATCTTCGCGCATGGAAAGAGGCATGGATGGAGACGCGCCGGCGAAAGCAGGGGGCGGCACCGCGGTAACGGAGACGATGTCGCTATGTTCCCCATCATCCGCGTCGATTCTCGTACTGCCGAGTCACTGGAGCCGCTGGGTACGAAGCCGAAGTTCTGGTAGTGATGCAGTTTCAAACCCAAGCCAATTCCGACAAATCGCGGCACGCGGATTGCGTAATCGCTCAAGTTTCCAACTCGCCACAACCGAAGGAAGGTTGCAATGGCGCAGTTTGAGCTTGTCGAGTCGTGCGATGTGGATGATGGTTCGCTCGACGGGCTTTCCGCGCAGCTGTGCTTTGCGCTGGGCGTAGAGTGGATGAAGTTCCTATCTGATGTCCGGCGCGGAAGTCCATTTACCGCATCCGTTCATCAGGCAAATTCGATTCGGCTCGTGCAACTAGCGGAGCGGCACAATCGTTTTGTCGAGCATCATGAATTCTCGCCTGGATGGACGCGCATTACGGTTGGTGGCCATAGGGATTAAGCCGGTCCTGCAAATGCCCATACAACGGAAATGCCGCACTGGGGGCAGGGGGCGAATGTTTCACCTTGGGAAATCATCCGCTCGGTTGGATGTTCGCATCCAAGGGATCGATAGAGGGCGGTCTGTGAACAAACGGCACCGGTTGGCGTAGATTTCGCCTGGCCCGTGAGTCTCTTGCTCAACTCATGAATCTGTCCTGCTGGGCCGTCAAACATAAACTTGGTTCCTAGAAATCGCGTCTTTCCCGCAAGGACAAAATCGCCAGTTCGAATCAGAACGGTGCCACCCTTTACGGTCACGTCTTGCAAAACCTTTCCATCGAGTTCCAACGTTGGCGAATCGAGTTCTCCGCGTATGATTTGATGGATAGCGCCAGCGGACGCAATCGACCAGCGAGCAATTTCTATTTCGCTTTCCGTGTAGTTTATTCCTAAGCCAAACCCAGTACCCGTGAACCCCATGGCAAGTTTTACCTCTGGAGAGAACGTCAATTGTCCGCTATCGGCGGTCGCAACCTGCTTCCCGGCCTTACCATAGAATGTTCCATGAATAGTCGTGATGTATTGGCCCTTGCCACGGTCGGTGTGATACTTGCTTTGGACAGTAAGAACCGCATTCCCCTGCCCGTCATGAATCTCGTAGCCGACATGATCTCCCATGATCTTTGAGCAATTTCGCGGATTCAAAACGAGAATGTTGCGAACGATTCTGAACAACGGAAGCCCTTCCGAATCCAAGAAATTTCCTGTTAAGATCGGATAGGTGTCTACTGCCATGGCGGGAGCGCCAACAAGGAAGAAGTCGTCCGGTGCTCCGACTTCTCCAACCACAAAAGCATTGCAGAGGTTTCCCCCGACAAGGTAATTGCTGAAGTCATTTGCACAGATTTCTGCGCGGACGATGCTGCAATCATCGCTGGACATGAGGCATCCTTTCGTGAGTTGCCATCGATAAGGTCGGCACTTTAAAACGATTATCCCGACCGGTCAAGCATAATCCTGACCGGTCGGGCATTGACAAAAGCCATTTCCATGATTAACCTAGCCGCCGCGTCGGCCAGCTCCCTTTGGCGGCTAGGTCGAAAACGAGTTGTTTTTGCACGACGCAGATGGGATGTTGTAGAATGCAGAAGCGAACGGCAAGGGGAAGAGACGTAAATCAAATTGCCCACGCGATGGTTGAAGCGATTTCGGCCGGCGAGATGCCCGCCAACCTTCCGCAGACGCCAGACGGGAAGAATCCGTTTGCTGTAGCACTTGGAAGGCGCGGCGGGTTGAAGGGTGGTCCGGCCCGCGCTGCAAAAATGACACAAAAGCAGCGGAGTGAATCGGCCAAGAAGGCCGCACGGGCTCGATGGTCTGCCGTGCGAAACGCGGAATAACCTTCATGCCGAAAAAGATGAGAAGGTACAACCTGATCGTTTTCCAACATGGGCATTCGTCCGCGAAACATCAATCGCTGACCCGAATGACGGTGGCCCATATTCAGCGGCAGTTAGCACTACAGCGCCACTTTAGCACAACGGCCGGCCGTTACGGCGTGTAGAGG
>DAIRGS010000273.1:0-9350 GCA_036794395.1 Tepidisphaeraceae bacterium
GGGCTGTCTTCGACCCTGAGGCTCAGACCCGAAGGGGAAGCCCCATGCCACGAAAAGGCGCGGAATCGCGCACGGTCATTTAGGTTGCACTTTTACGATCAACGATCAGCCGCTACCCTCCCGTATAACGGAGGTAGCGGCTGTGAGTGAGATCAAAATAGCGGTCCCCAGTACCGATCCATCGCCGATCTTTGAAGCATTCAGGGGCGTGTACGCGACTGCCCTATTGAATGCGGCAATTCACTTTGACGTATTCACAAAGCTGAATAATGGCCCGCGCACGCAGGGTGAACTGGAAAATGCTCTGTCGCTCTCTTCCCGATCGACGACCGTGCTGCTCGTCGCGTTGCGGGCCATGAGGTTGGTGTCGACGGATTCGGATGGCCGCAACGGTCTGACAGAATTGGCGCGCGAGCATCTGGCCGGCGGACAATTCGACATCAGCGATTATGTGAGTCTGGCGCAAGACACGCCTGCGGTTCAGGAGATGATTCAGCGATTGCGGACCAATCGCCCGGCGGGGCATGAGCCCGAGGAGCAGGGGGTCGGTTGGATTTATCGGGAGGGCATGCATTCGGCGATGGATCAGGAAGCCGCGGCCCGCAAGCTCACGCTGGCGTTGGCCGGCCGGGCACGCAATGTCGCGCCGGTGCTTGCCGAGCGCGTTCCGCTTCAAGATGCCAGGACGCTGCTTGATGTAGGTGGGGGAACCGGCCTCTACAGCATCGCCTGCTTGAAGCGGTACCCGCAACTCCGGGCCATTGTCTGGGATCGTCCGCAGGTGCTGAAGGTTGCGCGAGAGATGGCGGACGCCGAACGCGTTGGGGATCGACTTGAGCTTAGACCGGGCGACATGTTTGCCGATCCGGTCCCAACGGATTGCGATGTGATGGTGCTTTCGAACATCCTTCATGATTGGGATGTTCCGGAGTGCCGGACGTTGGTTAAACGTCTGGCGGCGGCACTGCCTAAAGGTGGGCACCTGCTAATTCACGATGCTTTTCTAAATGATGCGTTGGACGGGCCGCTCAACATTGCGCTTTATTCGGCAAATCTGTTTTCCGTCACCGAGGGCCGATGTTACAGCGCGGCGGAGTGCAGGGAGTGGCTGGCGGGTGCAGGATTGACGCCGCAGCCGGTGATTTCCACCCTGGCCGATTGCGGCGTGCTGATCGGGACAAAATAATTTTTATCCATTACGAGGCCGAACCAATTCCGGCAATGCTTCGACAAACCCGCTACGAGCCATGATCTGGGTCAAGCCGGCATCCCGCGCTTGCTGGATGGTTTCGGTGTCGACGTGGGAGACAAATCCCACGACATTTACGTCGCTATTGATCTGTCGCCATTGAGCCGCGGCTTCGATCGCGCCAGGTAGATTCAAATCGACCAGCAGTATCCGCCCAGTCTGCCCGGCGAGCTGACCGGGATCGCGCACCACCTTCACTTCGGCCCCAACCGCTCGGGCGGTTGCAGTGATTTTCGACGAAAACATCAGATCGCGCACCAACGCCAGCACCGGCAACTGCGTTTGAGTCTCCATTTTGACCATTTGAACCCTCAAATGAGCGGGGGGCAACGGCCGTGGTTCCGATAATCTCTCAACGGACGGTGCCATTTCTGCCGAAATCACATCAGAAGGGTTTCCTCATGCTCGGGCTGTGATGGTCCGGCCATGTGGCGAAGGTACGGCCATGGATCTAGCAACGCTGTTTGGACTGATTTTGGCCTGGGGCGCGGTACTGTTCTCGATGTACCACGCGTCTGAAGGTTTCATGGGGGCGTACTTCAAACCCCCGGAAATTTTCCTCGTGTTGGGCGGATCGCTCGGCGCGGCACTTCTGTCGATGCCGTTGCATACGGTCACCAGCGCCGTGGGATGCATCAAGAAGTGGATGTTCAGCAAAGATGCGCACATCGAGCATCTGATCAAAGAAATGGTGTCCTACGCCGAGACCGCGCGTCGCGATGGCGTGCTGGCGCTCGAATCGGTTGCTCGCGAAGCCCATGACCCGTTTCTCCGCCGGGGTCTTCAGCTCACGATTGACGGGACCGATCCGGAGATCATCGAGCGCATCCTCCGAATCGAAATCGATGCCACCACCGAGCGTCATAAGCACGGCAAGCACTTCTTCCACACGATGGCAAAATTCGGCCCCGGCTTCGGCCTCATGGCTACGCTCATCGCCCAGGTCGCCATGTTCCGAAACCTCGGCGGCGAAGCCAGCGTCATCGGTCAGGCCCTGGCCATTGCTCTGACCGGCACGCTCTACGGCTGTATCCTCCAGAACCTCATCGCCGGCCCCGTGGCCGAAAAGCTGGTGCTTCGCTCGCAGGAAGAGATCTTCGCCAAGGAAATTATTCTTCAAGGCGTTCTCAGCATCCAGGCGGGCAACAACCCCCGCGTCGTCGAGATGCAGCTCCTCAGCTTCCTCAGCAACACCCAACAGGATGCGATGCCCAAAGCAGCGTAAGGATTGATTCACCGCAGAGACGCAGAGGACGCAGAGAAGAAAGAACGGGAAGACGATGGAGTTGGATCAAATCACTGAGGCGATTATCGCCGCCGCCATCGAAGTGCATCGCGAACTGGGTCCCGGTTTGCTCGAATCAAGCTATCAGCACTGTCTGCGGCACGAACTGAATCTCCAAAATGTTCCGCTTCGGTCGGAACTTCAACTTCCAATCAAGTACAAAGGCATCATCCTGGATTGCGGATATCGCGTCGATCTTCTCGTGATGGAATCAGTAGTCGTCGAAGTTAAATCCGTCGCGAGCCTCGACCGAATCCACGAGGCTCAATTGCTCACGTACCTTCGACTCGGCGGCTGGAAAGTCGGCCTTCTGATTAACTTCAATGTCCCGCTGCTGAAAGATGGCATCAAGCGACGAGTCTTAGGCCTCTAAGCTCGTTCTCTTCTTTTCTCTCTTTGTTTTCTTCTCCGCGATCTCCGCGTCTCTGCGGTGAACTGAATTGCTTTGCGGTGAACCCAATGGCCAAGCACGATTGCAAATGCAAAAAAGTTGAGTGTGAAGAATGCCCCGAGTGGATCTTCACCTTTGCCGACCTTGTCATGTTGATGATGGGGTTCTTCGTGATCTTGTGGGTGCTCAAGCCCAATCCAACCAAGGAACAGGAAAATCCCAAGGCGAACGATGACTGGATTGCAGTTGCCGCGGCGGTGCGAGAGGCGTTTGGCTATCTCCCCGATCCACACAGCCGGGATCCGGTGGATCTGCACATGCTGCTGAAGAAGATGAACCCCAATCCGGCTAAGGGGCCTAAAGACGGGAGCAAGGCCCACGTTGAGCAGCATGCGCCCGATGGGACCGATCCGGAAGTGCAGTCGATTCGAGATGGGAAAACTTCGGTGGTGGGGGGCCGCATGCTGTTCGACAAGGGTGATGCGACGCTCACGCCGGCAACGCGCGCCGCGCTGGATCAATCGGCCGAGCAGATCAAAGGGCACTTCACCATCGTGTACATCAGAGGTCATACTGCCGGCGACGATCTACCGGAAGGCGCGACGACAAAGCAGCAAATGGACCTGTCATTCCAACGCGCCGAAGCGGCGGCGAATTATCTGGAATCGCGCGGCGTGGATCCGCAGGTTCTCCGCATTGTCGGAGTGTCGACGTATGAGCCCGTAAACGTCCGCGCCTATACGCCCGAGGCGGTAGCCATTAATCGGCGGGTCGAAATTGAAGTGACTTCCACGCTCGTCGGTGAGCGCCAAGGAAAACCCGCCGCAGATCGACCCAAAGCCGCGGCCAAATCTGAAGTCGCCCCGGAGGCTCACAAACCCGAGTAGCCAGCCCTTGGCTCCACCCCGCAGAGTCCGCCACATCAGTGACACCGTGACACGACACTGACAGAGTGTCCCATTTTACGTTGCGCCAAGCGAGCACATCTTTACGTTGTCCTCCGGAAGTAAAAAAAAAATAAATTTGCAAACCCATGATTCTTATTCATGGTGTAACGGTTGCTGCGCCGGGGGCGTTACAATTCTCCGCAACGGGCACGATCTTTGCTCGGTTGGCTATCGACAGGGTTCGTAGGGGAAATGGAAACCTTTGCGCTCAGGTGAGGTCGTTATGCAGCAACAAGCCGAAATTGATTCGGGGGTTAATAAGACAGTCATTCTTCCCGCACCCGGTGATACTCCCAATACGCCATGGGGAAAGGCCGAAAAGCCTCATGATGCGCCCGCGCCGCCGCCCGTATGGACGCGATACATTGATAGCCGCCTCAAACAGTTTTGCGTGCGTTAAAGGTCGTGTCACGCTATCGATGGATGAGAATTGCCGGTGTCCCCGGTGATTTGTTTCTGAAGATTCAACAGAAAACATGGTGATCAATCGAAGGGCGTCAGCACGCTCGTTGGAAGGATGTACGCGCATGGTTGGTGCTAAGGGCTTGGATTCGGGGCAGGATGAGAATGGCAACATGCCATCTACACAGGTCCTGATGGGTGGCGTGGATTCACTTCCATTTGACCAGTTCATTTTCGGGTCGGGGATCGAGTGTTCCTTTCTCCCGCACATCAACGTCAACCAGTTTCAGTGGACGCAGCACGATCGATATTGGCGTGATGATTTCAAGCGCGCTCGCGAAGAGCTGGGCATCACGCATTTGCGGTATGCATTTCCCTGGCACGAGTTGGAGCCGCAGCGCGGCGCGTTTAACTGGGGCTACAGCGACGAGCGCATCGCCGAGTGTGATCGGCTGGGTATTAAGCTGATGCTCGACGTGATGCATTTCGGCACGCCCATGTGGCTTAAGCAGGCGGTGGGCGATCCGGAATTTCCGGAAGCGCTGGAAGAATATGCCGAGGCCCTGGTGGGCCGGTATCGCAACAGCGTCAATACGTGGTGTCCGTTTAATGAGCCGCTGGTCAGCGCGCTGTTCAGCGGAGATTTCGGATTCTGGCCTCCGCACAGCCGCAAGTGGCGTGGATATATGCCGGTGCTGAGCCGGATCGTGCAGGCGACGAGCCGGAGCATCCGCGCAATTCGCCGCATGATGCCCGAGGCGACGGTGCTGCTGTGCGACGCGGCAGAGAATTTCAAAACACGCACCCCTGCTCTTCACGGCGAGGTGGATCGCCGGAATCTCCGGCGGTTCGTGGTGATGGATCTGTTGACGGGGCGCGTCGACCGCCATCATCCGCTTTTCCCCTGGCTCACCAGCTATGGAATGAGCGAGCTGGATATCGATTGGCTTCGCGCCAATCCGCAGGCGCCCGATGTTCTGGGCCTGGATTACTATCCGCACAGCGATTGGCAGGTGGAGTCCGAGAATGGTGCGGTTCGTCAACGCCGCGCCGATAACCCGATTGGCGTCTACGGCCTGGGAACGGCTTACTACAACCGTTACGGAATCCCCCTGATGCTCACTGAGACGTCTGTGGACGGAAAGCCGATCAATCGCGAAATCTGGCTCGATACCACCCTCGATCACATTCGACGCCTGCGCGAAGAGGGCATTCCGATGTTGGGGATGATCTGGTGGCCGATGATCGACCAGCTCGACTGGGACGGCGCGCTCACGCACCGAATTGGCAAGATTCACAATGTCGGGCTCTACTCGCTAAACCGCCAGAAAGACGGCGCGCTGCAACGAACGGCAACACAACTGGTTAGTCAGTTCAAGGAAGCGATGGCTGCTGGCGAAGCGCGTGTCGGAAAACTGGAGACCATCGCGCTCCCGGCCCGTGTGGAGGACGTGCAGCTTCCGCCCCTGGGCGAATGGGCCACACCCACGCAGTTCGAACTGTTGCCTCTCAATGATGCCATTGAACTTCAGCCCGGCTCGCGAATGGCCATTGCCGATGCGAAATCGACCGGCAATGGAAATGGTGCCAATAAGGGAAAGACAAATGGTAATGGTAACGGTCACGCCAAGGCCGCGTCGCGGCTGGCGGATCCAGCGCCCGGCCTGGCTGCCGAGCCGGGCGTAAGCAGTTCGGCGGGAATTGAAGCCGAGATACATGGGCTGGAAGCCCATGCCACTACATCCAAACAGACTGACCGCTACGGTATTGTCGTGTTCAGCCACCTGCGGTGGGGGTTTGTCTGGCAGCGCCCCCAGCAATTCCTTTCACGATTCGCCAGGAAGCATCAGATACTGTTTATCGAAGAACCCCTTTTCGACAAGCCTGCCGGCACTGAACCCGACCTGACTTTTCATCGCGTGATGCCGAACGTCACTGTTGTCGCGCCTCATGTGGATCAGACCTGGAATCGAAATCCAAAGCTTCCCCAGAAGCTGTTGGAATGGACTCGCCAGGCCATTGCCCAGATGAACGAGAACGGCGAATTCGATCGCCCGTTGCTCTGGTACTACAGCCCGATGGACTCAGCCTGGTCGCTTGGCCAGATTGAGAACCGTGGTGTGATCTACGATTCCATGGACGAGCTTTCGCAATTCAGCGGCGCTCCTCGGGCGCTGGTGGACAATGAAAACCGCCTGATGGAATGCGCCGACGTCGTTTTTGCCGGCGGATATGAGCTGGCGCAGAAAAAGAAGAAGAGGCACGCGAACGTTCACTTTTTCGGATGTGGCGTTGAATACAGCCACTTCTCGCTGGCGCAGGATCCTTCAACAAATGTACCTCCCGACATCGACTTTATGAGCCGCCCGATACTCGGCTGGTTCGGTGTGGTTGATGAGCGTGTGGATTACAACATGGTCGGCGAGATGGCGCGCATGCGGCCGGGCTGGTCGTTTGCGATGGTCGGCCCCGTTGTAAAGGTTGACCCGAACCTCCTCCCGCATTTCCCAAATCTGTATTGGCTGGGCCAGCGCGATTATTCGGTGCTGCCGAACTATTGCCGCGCGTTTGACATCTGCACGATGCCTTTCGCGATCAACGCTGCTACTGAATACATCAATCCGACCAAAGCGCTTGAGTATCTCGCGACCGGTCGTCCGGTGATCGGCACGCCGGTTAAGGACGTGGTCCGGCAGTACAGCGACCTCGTGGAGATCGTCAAAACTCCCGAGCAATTCGTTGAAGCAGCGGAGCGATTGCTCAAGACTCCCGACACCGATCGCATCCAGCGCGGCATCGACAAGGCGCGCGAATGCAGTTGGGAAAGCACGGTTCAACAGATGCAGTCATTGATAAAGGAGGCGATCAGTAAAAAAGGTCGTCCATCGTCGCGCAAGATCACGCCGATGGACGACGCGGAACTGGAATACGTCTTCCAGGCGACTCAAGGCTCGTAAAGAGCGGACGGGTGTTTTGTCCGCCCAGCCGACGCGGCAGTGAACGCAGGTTCGCTGAGCCCGCGGAATCGATGCCATGGGAACCATTTGTTCAAAGGAGTAGTTCCATGACCGGTAAAATAGTCATCATTGGCGCGGGCCCCACGGGGCTCGGCGCCGCATATCGCCTGAAAGAACTTGGCTACGAAAACTTCCAGCTTTACGAACGGTCGCCTCAAATCGGCGGGCTCGCGTCGAGCTTTACCGATTCGGCCGGCTTCACGTGGGACATTGGCGGGCACGTGATGTTCAGCCACTACAAGTATTACGACGACGTTTTTGACAAATTGATGGGCAAGGACTTCCAGCTGAATAACCGCGAGTGCTGGGTGCGGATGTTTGAGAGCTGGGTGCCGTATCCGTTCCAGAACAACATTCGGTATCTGCCCAAGGAGATCACGCTGGAATGTCTGACGGGCCTGATCGAGGCCCAGACGCAGCGCGATCACACGTCCGCTGGAAACTTCAAAGAGTTCATGGATGCGGTATTCGGCGATGGCATGGTCAAGCACTTCATGAAGCCCTACAACTTCAAAGTGTGGGCGCATCCCGCCGACATGATGAATAAGGAATGGATCGGCGAGCGGGTGGCAGTCGTTGATATCAAGCGCGCCATCAAGAACGTCGTTCTTGGAACCGACGATTTCGGCTGGGGGCCGAACAACCAGTTCAAATTTCCATTGTTCGGCGGTACGGGTGAGTTCTACCGCCGGTTTGAAAAGCCACTGGCCGGACATGTCAATCTCAACAAGACGGTCGACTTTATTAACATCATGAAGAAGGAAGTGCGATTCAAAGACGGGGAGATCGTGAAGTACGATACCCTGATCAGCGCGATGCCGCTCGACAAGCTTTGCAACGATGTACTCAATGGCGAAGTGCCGCGCGAGATCAAGAAAGCTACATCGTCGCTCCGGCACAGCGGCGGTTATATGGTCGGCATCGGCATCAAGCAGCCCTGCCCCAGCACCAAAAGCTGGATGTATTTTCCTGAAGACAATTGCCCCTTTTATCGGGTCACGTACCTGAGCAATTACTCGCCCTACATGACCCCGGAAGACGGCAAGCATTATTCGCTGCTCTGCGAAACCAGCTACAGCGAATTCAAGCCGGTGGATGGCAAGCGGATCGTCGATGACACGATCCGTGGTTTGATCAATGCAGGACTTATCTCCGAGGAAGACCAGAAGGACATCGTCGATACTTGGGTTTATCACGCTGGATACAGCTACCCGACGCCCAGCGTGGAGCGGGATGGCATCCTCGCCCAGGCGATTCCCTTCCTTGAGCAGCACGGCATTTACAGCCGTGGGCGATTTGGGATGTGGAAGTACGAGGTATCGAACACCGATCACACGCTGATGCAGGGCGTCGAACTGGCCAACCGGCTGATTCTGGGCGAAGCCGAAACAACAATCGGCATGAAGTACGAAAGCACCCTCGACGGACGCAATGCGGCGGTTCATGAACGTTCCAAAGTGGCCGGTAGCGGCGAGAAGCGACTGAAGGCGTTGTCGCCCAATGCCCGAGCGGGCGGCATTGAGCTGGCGCATCCGGGACAAGTCTCGCGTGAAACCGTGCGCGATGTTGTAAAAGCTCTGGACCCTGCGATCGCGGCGGGCGGGCCGGGCGATAAAGCGGGATCGCATGCGTCAGAAGAAGAACTCGGCATCGCGACCGGCGTGAGCGATGCGGCTCAAGTGTCCAAAGCTGCTAAGTAAGGAGTCGGCCAATGCGTGATGTGCAGGAACCCAATCCCCCGCGACATCCCGGCCAGGATGCCGCCACCGACCCCGGAGCGAATTCGCACCGGCCCTGGCGCAAGAAGACCAACCCAGATTGCCGCGGGAAGCATGGTTTCCGTCGGAGTTGAAGCGCTCGCTATCTAAATGACCGTGCACGATTCCGCGCCATTACGTGGCATGGGCTTCCCCTTCGGGTCTGAGCCTCAGGGTCGAAGACAGCCCATGGACGAGGGGGATGGTTCCCAGAGACTGGTTCGATTTGGGAAAACCAAGATTCGACACAAAGACAACCTTCTGAAGTTGCGGGAAGAAAATGCTCCCTCAAGGAAAGTTGG
>DAIRGS010000274.1:0-9312 GCA_036794395.1 Tepidisphaeraceae bacterium
CCCCCGGGAGAGGGCCGGGGTGAGGGCGAATGTTAAGCGGCTCCAATTTCCGCCAGCAAAGCGAGGTCGATTGCGAGGATCATGATTACTGGAAACGAATGGCACCTGGCATTCGCCCTCACCCCAGCCCTCTCCCGATGGGAGCTTGTCATTACCCACAACTCGGCAGGGACGCCGGGGCGACCAGGAATTACGGTATTTCGTAGGGGCGGACCCCCGTATCCACCCGCGTGCTTCGTCGGACAACGTGGGCGGACACGGGGGTCCGCCCCTACAAAATGCCCCGATGCCGATCCTTCGTGCCGACGGCGCAAAGTTGTGGGTAATGACAAGCGATGGGAGAGGGGGCAAGAGGGCGCGCGTCAAACCGCGCAACAAAACGTGGACTAACGCGATCCTTGAAAACGATGGGGTTTCATCAGCCCAGCCTCGCACTCCCTTGAACATCCAGTGAATGCTCGATCTTTCAGCGCGTGTCGGCGGTTGCGGGGCGGCTGATGTCGATCCAGCTTTGCTTCCCGCCGGGCAGGGGCTGCTGGGGGGCCAGCTTCAGATTGTGGGCCTCCACGGTGCGCTGGATGGCATTGGGTGCAGTGTATATCGCAATCTGAACCTGCTGATCCCAGAGCTTCGCCTGGCGGGAGCGGATTTGGTCATGCATCTGAGCCGTCTGGTGGCCAAGCTCCAGGTGCTGCTGGCGGAGTTGGAGCAACACCAGGGCGATCAGGGAGGCAGAGAAGACACAAATCAGCAGCTTGATCATGGCAATCGGGATTAGATCATCTGGGCGTGGTCGCCGAAGCGACCATGTCTTGCCAAAAAAAGGTGGACCCGTTGTCGGTGCCTAGTTGCTCGTGGCGACGCCCTTGGCCGGCAGCTTCAACCGCATGTTCGGCCGCACGTCTGCTTTCCCTTTGAGTACGTCGGCATTCATATCCTGAATCTCTGAATACCGCGCACCGCTGCCCAGTTGCTCCGAGGCGATCTTCCAGAGGGTGTCATCTTGCTTCACCGTGTACATCACTGTCCCCGGCACTGTCGGCGCGGCGGCCTTCACCGGCGAGTGTTGCGGCGGTGCGACTGGCGCTTGCGCCACTTGCTGTGGGGGCTGCACCGCAGTTGGCGCCGGAACCGTGGCCGCAGGCGCGGGGATCAAGTATGTCCGGCCCGCGAAAACCTTCGACCCGTCTGGACCGACGGTCGGATTCGCGGCGATGATCGCTTCGCGGTTGGCCTTTGTGTTCGCACCCATATATTTGGAAGCAAATTTCGAGACAGTGTCGTTTTCTTCAGCCGTGATCTGGCGGCCCTCGGGATGGGCGACGGGCGTCACGACTGCCTTGATCGGGCCCGTGGAGATGCCGACCGAAGTGCCATCGCGGTTCACCAGTTCCATGTTGTGTTGACGCGCTTCGTTGGCGAGGCGTTCCATCGCTGAACCACCGGCGACAGCGACGGTGCCGTTGGCTTGCGTGTCGTTGTTTGTGCCCTGGTTCGGGTCGGAGAGTTTGACCGGGGAATTGTCGCTGGCTTGGCCGGTGCCCTCGGCGGACGTGACCGGACCTTGATCAACTGGGCCTTGCCCGTTTGCCATTCGAGTGGGGAATTGAAGTTGCGAAGGATCTCCACCGGGACTGATCTGGATCTGGGTGGTTCCAGGATTCTGCCGGGCCTCGGGCTCGATTTGAGTTGCTACCCGGTTTTGTGGAACGACCGGCTGTGGCGCAATCACCACATCGGACGCTCCGGTTTGGCGCGAATTGGGGGCGTTCACGCTGCCCTTCACAGTTTCGTAGATATTAGTCGCGTCGGCGCGAACCGGCTCCCCGCTGGTATTGATGTGATCCGAAAGCAGGATCCCAATCACGATAATGAATGCCAGCCCAACCAGCAGCCCGATTTTCGTTTCACGCGTCATGACGACTCCGGAGGAATCGCCGACCAGGGATCATTGAGCGCTAACCGGAACCGGTGTCCCGTCTTTCAATCAGCATTCAGCAATCCGCAATCAGCAATCTAAACTTTCTCTCCCACTCTCAATTTCGCGGATCGCGAACGCGGGTTTCGGTCAAGCTCTTCGTCGGCTGGGGTAAGGGGCTTTTTGGTGATGACCTTGAGCGCCCCAACCTGTTCAGCCATACGAAATGCCTGCTTCACCATGCGATCTTCCGTCGAATGAAAGCTGATCACCGCAAACCGGCCACCGACATTCAGATGCCGCGGCGCCTGCTCCAGCAGCACACCGAGGTTCTGAAGTTCATGGTTCACTTCCATGCGAAGGGCCATGAACGTCCGGGTCGCGGGATCAATTTTCGCCGGGGCTCCGCCCCGTGACGGAATGGCCGAGCGGACAAGCTCGGCCAATCGATCCGTAGTATTGATCGGCGAGAAATGACGCGCCTCCACAATCTTTCTGGAAATTCGCCGGGAGTAATGCTCCTGCGCGTTTTTGTATAGGACGTTGGCGAGGTCTTCTTCGCGGAGTTTGTTCACCAGATCCGCGGCGGTCGTGGCGCTCCGCGGATCGATGCGCATATCCAAAGGCATGGGTGTGGCGAATGACAATCCGTAGGCTTCATCGAAGAGCTGATTGGTGCTGATCCCCAGGTCGGCGAGGATCCCATCCACCTTTGATATGCCGGCATGTTCGAGCACGTCCGATAATTCAGCGAAGTTTGCGTGAAAGAACCGGATGCGGCAGGGGAGGCCGGCCAAACGTTCCCGGGCAAATTCCAGATTGCGTGGATCGGCATCCAGTGCGAGGAGTTGGCCACCCTTCCCAAGCACTTCGGCAAGTGCACGGGCATGCCCGCCGCGTCCAAGGGTGCAATCAACAAACGTGGCCCCTGGGCGCGGCGCCAATAGTTCGAGTGTCTCAGTTAAAAGGACTGTATCATGCCCGTCAGACGGAGGGTTCATTGCAATAATCTACTTGCAACTTCCGTTTTGTAAGGCATAATGCTTTCGTTCGGCGGATGTTTGCCCGCGATTGGGCAAACCGGGGGGTTTGGCGAGTTTATATGCTCGACAACCCGGTTTAACTGGCACGCGGCAGATTTTCCGAGTTGCAAAATGATGCGCTGGTCTGTTATCAGCGTGTTGGGCGACCTGTCTCGATCGAACGATACGGCAAAGCCGGGCATCCTGCCCCCCCGATTGCAGTCGGGGGCCCCGAATCCGTGGGATGACCTCGCAGTATCGCTAACAATTTCGTGCATGCCGCAGACGGCGGGGTCCAATCCGCCGCCCGCGACACGCGCCTCACGGAAAAGGGGGCCATCCAGGGGCCTCGCCTTTACCGCTTCCCGTTCACCGGCCGCCCCTCGCACTCCAGGTGGCGTTTCCAACGCCATGCTCCCGGACCACGAAAGGCGGTCGGCATCTGGGTTCGGGTATGCCACGCGAGGGCTCACAACCCGCATGCCCTCGCAGGGCATCTCCCGACACGCAGCCATGCACCCACATCCTTGCGAGCGTCCAACCGTTGCCGCTAAAGCGCTGGCATCCATGCCATCGCGGAAAGGGGCTGTCTTGGCGCGGAGAGTCATTCTCCACGGGGCAAGACCGGTCCGGCCGTGTCAAAACAACATACTGGGTTTTACTGGTAGCCTATCCTTCCCTGAATTGGCCCCTACATCCGGTCGCGATTACCGCCGCGACCCGCGGTTGATTGTCATGTGACGGGCAGTCCATTGCGCCCGTTGATATCTGCCAACCGCAATTCGAAGCTTTGCCCTGTGCTCTTCGCAATGCGTCGTCGGCAACTCCTAACCTTGCCCGGTTGCCGTCGCGTTGGGTGTCTGGCGAACTTGTTTCGCCCGAATTGCAACTTCTGCTCGACGTGCCAGAAGTTCTTCGCGGCGAACCTGCCAGTCCGAACGATTCCAAATTTCCAGATGATCGCGCGATCCGATCATCGTCACTTCTTTGCCCAATCCAGTTCGCTTTAGCGTCTTATCTGGAATCAACATTCTGCCCTGGCTATCCCACGTCACTTTGTCTGCCAGAGCGAAATTCATGTGATCAAAATCGAGTTGCTCTTCTTCGGGCGTAATCTCCGGCTGTTCCTGAAAAACCATTTGCTCGTAATACAATTCAGGATACAACCACGGTTTTCCGTTTCGGCCCAGTACGAGAAAGAACGCGTCGCCGTCGCGATCGGAATTGATGGCCTTGCGAATATCGGAGGGAAGCGATAACCGATTCTTGTCATCGATGCCCAACTCGAATTCACCAATCAGCAGGAGGTGTCGCAAGGTTTTTCGTTCCAGTTCCCAACATCGGCGTGGGTTCTTCTACCACAATGCTCCACCATATCAAGACGAAAAATTCTTGCTTTTTCAATTTTTGCACGAGGGTTGGACGATAGTGCGTTTTCACGCATTCTCGGGGGGGCGCGTTAGGCGGGGTCGAGAGTTATCCACCGGTTGTTGGTGAAAATTGTGGATAACATGGCGCACCATATGCTATCGCGGATGGTTCGCGCGTTTCAGATGCGAAATGCCGGGCAGGAAGACCAGCAGACCGGCGAGTCCCGCTGTCGCCAGAAGCACAATCCATCCTTCAAATGCGGGATGTTTCACATCTTTCAGCAGCGCCCAGAGGACGCCCAACTTCCACTTTGCTCCACCGGAGGACTGCGCGCTCAAGTCCTCGCGTAAATACGCGAGTATTGGGCCGCCCACCAGGGAAGTGACGAGGATCGCCGACAAAATCATCTTCGCGCGCATCGAACGTGCGATCCGGCTCCATCCAAAAACCACCACGACATACAAGATCGAGTAGATGCCGGCCGGTGCGAGTGCCAGCAGTGGCTCCGCGGCGAGCGCGCCAGCAAACGCGAGCATGACTACGCTCGATGCGACGATCCACACCACGCCACGCAAATCAGGCAAGAGGATCGGGAACAGAGCAGCGATGCCAAGCCATTGAACCACAAGCAATATACGCGGCGCCTGGAATTCACCCTGCTGCGGATAGTCGGCAAAGAAGGGGACTCTTGCCGCGGCAAGGCCAATCGCCACAAGTTGAATGGCGAGCCAGAGCAAAAGCGCTAAGGGCCAAGTCGCAGATTCGGGTTTTGTGATGAAGATCGCGCTTACTGCGCTGTGGCTGCCGCGCTCCGCCAGCGAATCGCCGGCGGCACGGGAGGCGTCGGCTCGCTGGGCACTCCCACCTGATCGAATCGGATGTCGAGCCATTTGTATCCGCCGTCCACCCGGCCGTATTGCTCATAGATCTGCCGGAGTGACTTAAGTTTATGCGGAGTATTCACTTCAATGAAAGAGTCGACTTCGTCATCGCTGGGCGGCCGGCCCCACCAGATCTTGGTGTGAAAGCTGGTTTCAAGCACCAGTCGTGGATCGCCAAGGTTCACGCGTCCCATGTAGTTCTTCACATCCACGCGCAAGATCTGTTGCGTGTAGGGAAGGTCGAACAGGTACTTAACCATTTTAAGGCCTGCCACCAGATCCTGGCCATGCCATTGTTCGCCGGACAGATGGGGCGGTGACAGGGCTACGCCTTCAATCACGCGGATACAGGTTTTGCCATCGGGGCCGAACTGGATACTCGGCACCTGCTCTTCGGTGAATCGCTCGGACAGGCGAATCCCCACTTCATCCACGAGCCAATAAAACGGTCCTGATTTAACGAGCGCTACTGGAGCGCGGTAATCGCAATCCACTTCGAGCGTATCGCCCGGCTTATGTGTGAACGCGCGCCGGACACTTCTCACCTTCTTCACCCACGGATTTCGACCCAGCATCTCGGCGGTATCCACCAGGAGCTTGTGATCGAACGATGAATGCGCGCCCAGCGGACGCGCGATGGCCGCGATCTGCTCGACGAGAAAATCGTTCATCCATGCCGGTCGATTCTTCAGCACGATGATGAGCGGCTGAGCGCTAAATCCAACCCGCTGCTCGACATACTGATCGGCATAGTAGTAGCCCGCGCCAACGCCGCCGAACAGCAAGAACGCAAGCAGCGCCTGCGATCCAAGCCGGATCAACCGACGGCGTTTCTCCGGATCCATTGGCTTGCGAACCTTCGCGGGTTTCTTCTTCTTTTGTGCCATACCAAGACTGCCCCTCGGGTCAGAGGGATTCGCAGATCCTCCCGGCCCTTATCGGACGGGATCAACCACGGGCTGAAGCGAAACGGTCAAGTAGGCGGCATCCCCAGTGTCCAACACCCCAGCGTCCAAACCCCTGTACGGCCCTTGAGATCGTGTTATCCTGTCGTTTGATGACGATTACCATTTCCATCTCCCCCAACGCTGAAAGTCGGCTCCGAGAGAGAGCTGAGGCGAGCGGTCAGGCCATGGAGGCGTACATCGCCCAAGTTGTAGAGCTAGCGGCAAGTTCATCTGACGTTGATGAGTTACTGGCGCCTTTTCGGCAGCAAGTGGCAGAAAGCGGAATGTCAGACGAAGAACTCGACGACTTCTTTGAAGGCCTTCGGGCAAAGGCATTTCAAGAGCGGCAGCGCCGTCCCGCATGAGTGAGCCGATCCGCGCGGTCTACGACTGCATGATTCTCCTTCAAGCAGCTTCGCGCCCGGACCGGGTTCATGGAACCATGAGGCGTTTCGACAGGCATTGGATCACTTCAGCGGCATTCCTGTCAGGCGGAAACACCGGATAAAAAACGTGCTCAGTTTTCTCATAATTGATGATCATCGTCAGTCGTTTTAGAAGTGAAGGGGGTGGGAGTGAGGACGATTCAGCAGACGTTGCATTTGGTTGCATAACGGGCTTTGCCTTTTAATTGCCAACTCCCCCGGAATTTGTGGGCAGGCCGGGGATTTTATGGGCAGGCGATTCAACCGTCGCTCCACATTCCGGACACACGCCGCTCGTATTGCCGGTGAGATTGTAGCCGCATTGGCATGCGCCAATCGGTCGCTTGGAATGGCGCGTCGATATGAACAAGACGGCCACAGAAATGAGAACCAAAAACCAATGGGGCACGATTACAAGCCAAGTTTCGGGTTCCCAATAGGGGTGAATTTGCAAGAGAAATCCCCTGCGATTCCACCAGTGCGGAGTGTCGGAAACGTCATAACCACTAATGATGCTTTTGCCACCCTGTGAGGCGGGCGCGATTCGTTCGAAAATCCAATCCTGAGGGGGAGCCTTCCCCTCTGCATAATGATCCCAATGCCACAGGATCAAGTGGCCTCTGGCGGACATCAACTCCGTACCGATATCCGGATAGGCATGACGACCGAATAGGTCGTAGGAAAAATAGCTCCGAATCCAGAGTGACAGCACCGCTAGACACAGCAGGAGAGATGCGAGGGTGAAGATTCGGCGGCGCACGGAAGAATTCTACACGAGGTTAAACGCGGGCTGAATCCCCAACTCGTACATCGCGGAGATGTTCACGCAAAGGTTGTGGCACAGGATTTTGCACAGGACTTCGTTGCGGCCCGCCACTTCCGTTTTACTCCGCAGGCCGTCCCCGTGCTTGGTCTTAATCATCATCATCGTCGTTTCAGCATTCGACCGCTGGTGGTAGTGGGCAAGGAATTCGTCTTTGCGGAAGCGGAAGTAATGCAGCATCTTTTCAAACAGCCCGCCGATGCCCCCGGTCGCATTCTTTTTGAATTGGATGAACGGGACAGCACCAGCGGCTTCAATCGACGTGTGGCACTCTTGCGTTGAGTACGCCTTGTCGGCGCTGACTTCCTTCATGGTGAATTGTTTTCTCGTCGTGCCGACAAGTGCCGGGAGATGGTTGGCGTCATGCGATGCTTGCCCATGAATCTCTACGGCAGTCACGATGTTCGTCTTTACGCCCGTGCAAAGGTGGGTTTTGATCCACTGTTGTTCGTGGGTGAAACGACCGTACTTCACGTCGTACCATCGCACGAACCGCGAATAGCAAAAGCCGGTGGAGTCCACGGCAAAATCGGATTCGACCGCCGCGAGCGGAAGGGCCGAACGTTCGATCAGTGCCATCAGGATCGGGTACAGGTCCGGGTTTTCGATGTACTTGAACGAAGTGTTGTAGTGGGGCACTCGCGAGATGTAACCCTTAGCCTGCGCTTCGCACAGGTCGGACGTGAATCGACGCCCGCTGAAACAACTGTAGACCTTGAACACAACTGAGAACACGGCATCAGCCAATGGGATCGACGGACGCCCGCGGCCGGGCTTCACTTCCGGCTCTGGAAGGCACTTGCACAAGTCGGCAAGCAAAATCTGAAACTGCCGTTTCTCATTCATCTGCGCTTCGTTGTAAGCGGGCCAGTCTTGCGGATAGGTCTTGCGGGTCTTAGTGATCCTGACCGATTCGGTAACGGTCGTGACGCCCGCCGCATCGGTGGACGATTCGCGTTGAATGACGCACTCAACAGCGTAAATGTGTTTGCATTTTAATCCGCGAGTCTCAAAATCGGGGCAGTTACAAGTCGTGCCGCTGCTCAACACCGCGACTTCATATTTAGTCGGGCGTGGGGACGTAACGGACGGGACGTAATACACCTTGCCCTTGCGTTCGATCCGTGCCACTGCCGCGATTTGGATACCGCGTTGTTCTCTATTAGTCATAGCATTTGAGGGGTCGGAGTTCATGTAATTAATATATACATATTTAATCGGCACATCAACAGAAAAGCGTTGTTGACAGCGGATTTATCGTGTATATCCTAATTACATGCGTGGCAGACCTCCCAAGGCGAAATCGGAACGCCGGACGAACCAATTGCACATCCTGTTGACTGAGGATGAACGCCGGGCTTTGGATAAAAAGGCCAAGGCTGAATCTCTGGACCTGTCGGCATGGGCGCGTCAGACGTTGCTATCCGTCGCTCGCAAGTAGGCCGGTGGGGGCGGGGTTGCTGGAAAGCGAACCCCGCCCTCACGGCGCGCATCGGTTTAGCCCCGACGCGTGCGCACGGCCCACCAATTGATGAAGTAGTTCATCAGTGACGGGGTAAGCGGTTAGGATAGAGCGCCGTTAAGCCGTCCCTCGTTGCGCGAAACACGGCGAGGGCGGCTTAGCGATCTATGAGATTGATGGGGTGAGCAGGGTTGGGAGGGGTAAGAGGTGTCGAATGAAGGTGAAGTATCTGACGACCCAAGGCAACTCGATGGCGATCATCATTGATCGTCAACTTCTGGATGTACTTGGCATCGACCGTAACACTCCAATCAAAATGACTCTGGAAAACGGACGGATCGTGCTTGATCCAGACCTTCGCCAGAAAACGACGCGCAAGGCGTCACACGTAAAATAGTACGTACACGTCCTAGTGCATTGTCACTCTTCAAAATTAGGGTAAAGCCCTAGCGATTTACCCTAA
>DAIRGS010000046.1:0-33412 GCA_036794395.1 Tepidisphaeraceae bacterium
TTTTGTCCGCGTGCTCCATCACGCCTGACAGTCTGCCATCTGCCCCCACAAAGCGAAAATGCAAAATCTTGCTATATCAGCGAACGGCGTACCGAACGGGATTAGCTTTACGTGACGGTAATTGCGTTCGGGCTTGTGATCGTGTTGTCACCAGGATTCGCGTCATTGAATACGTCGAGTGGATCGAGGTGAATGAGCACGAAGTAGGTACCGGAAGGAAGAGTGACGAGGACCGTGAATTTGTGCGGTTTGCCGGGCTTTAAATTGACGGGTGTGCTGGACGTAGTCAGCACGATTGCGTCGGCGAGCAACCCGTCGGGGGAACGATCCACATTGAACGCGAGGGATCCAACAGCCGGGATATTGCCGAAATTAGTAACGGTAAACGTGAGCTTCGTTTGGCCATTCTGACCAGGAACGGGGGCATTGGTGAACGTTCCAGCCAAATCGATCCGCGGCTGCTGAATCGACATGACAGTCGTGGAGGCCGCTTCGGCCGCATTCCCACCGGGATCGACCACGCGACTGATCAGGTAATAAGTTCCGCCGGCGACGGAGGACGGGATCGTCGAAACGTTAAACCTGAAAGAAAGGCGCCCGCGCGGTTTGAGCTTTACAGTCTTCGACGTCGATGAAATCTGAATAGAGTTTGAATCGATATTCGGCGTTGTTGAAAGAAACAATTTGCCTGTGAACATTCCGGGAATTGTCACGTGGCCGCTGTTGGTCACCGTAAGAGTTTGAGCGATACCCGCCTTCTGCCCCGCGACGATCTGGGTTGGCAGACGTCCGCTTATGGTCGGCGATAAAACGGTCCCGGGCGCAACCGAATTCGAAGCGTTGCTGAACCCGTCAGGCAACGACTTACCAATGAGAATTGCGCCAACACGATAGACGTAAGCCGTCCCGACCACGGTGCTCACGTCGGTAAAGCTCGATGCGCCCCAGGCAGGAGCGCCGGCCGCCCCGGCGGTTGTGGGCCCGGAGAAGACCTGGCCGACGGTTACAAATGAACCGGCGGCATTGCCATTGGAGCCGGCCGGTGCGCGCTGGACGATATAAGCGAATGAGCTGGCGTCGCCAGTCGTGCTCCAATTCACCTGAACCGAGTTGTCCGATTGGGCCTGAACAGTCGGCTGCGCCGGAGTCGGCGGTGGATCGACATTGGAAGTGAACTGGGTCGCGGGGACGAGCGTTGACGGGCCGGCTGTACCACCCGCGGTCGGTTCGTGCCAATTCATGCTGAAGCTCCACTGCCCTACCCGGTTGTTTTCTAAAAACACGAAGTCGTAGGCAGTGTCGGCCGCGAGCGTGATGGGAAACGTCGCAGCCGGGCTTCGCCCATTCACATTCAGCCCCGGATCTGAGCTGACCAATTGGCCATTCACATACAGATATCCGTCATCATCCGTGGGAGCGACAAATGTGTACTGCCCGGCCAGGTCGGTAGTGACATTGCCTTGAATGAAGGCGGAAAACGCATTGGCGTCAAAAGCGGGCGCAACAGGAAACTCACTTGAGAAGTCATAGCCGCTGTAGCTGATTTTGGGGAGATTCTCAGTGATGTTCGGCGAACCCTGCCAGAGCTGGCTGTGGAAGAGATAGGCGGTTGCGCCAAAGTTCGGAGGCACCAGCGCAGTGCTTGCGGCGCTGGCCGAAGAGTCGCCGTTTCCCGAAGCGGAAACTTTGTAATAGTAAGTGCTGCCTGGCTGCACACTGGCATCCACGAACGACGTGCTTCCGACGACACTTCCGATGGGAGCAAATTGGCCCCCGCTGCCCGTCGCTCGCGTAATCGTATAGCCGGCCGCTCCCGAAGCGGCATTCCACGATACCGTCGCGCTTCCGGCACTGAAGCTCGCGGCCACCCCGCCTGGCACGGACGGAGCCGAGCCGACCGGTGCACTGGGCGTTCCGGTAACGACGAACTCCCGAAAGAAGCTGCTGGCATCGAGAACCAGCAACCGGACAGCCTGAATGTGTTGCGTGAAAGGCTGGCCAGGCGTGTCATTCACGATCGCCATTTGAACCGAGCCATTGTCGAAGGTCGTGGTTCCACCCGCGGCTTTTGGCACGCGCGTTAATGAAAACCCCTTCCCGCCGCTGAGCGAAAGAAACTGACTGCTTCCGACTGGTTCGACCAGAACATCGATTGAAAAGATGCTTGATCGCACGTCATGATGGCCGGTGATCAGATCGATTTCGGAGAGGTCGTAGCCCCCGGCATTAGCGACCGCTCCGCCGGCCGTGCCGAGATTGTAATCGAAGAAATACGTGTTGTGAGCGAGTTCGGAGATGGAGTTCGCGTTGTTAGACGGATCGCTTGCGGTGCCGTCGCCAAGGGCGGCCTGATTTGCGCTGGGCGCGGCGAGTACCTGGGTTTGTGTGAGTCCGTTGGTCAACAGGTTTGTCCCGATCGTTCCACCGGCGCCGGCGTTGGTGGCGACATAATCGGTGGTGGATGGCGTGACGTTGAGAACCAGATCGTTGGCGATATTGGGCGTGATGGCTGAGGCGTTTGCCCATTCAGAAATACGGGTACCCTGCGAATTGAACCCGGCAACGTACAGCGTGTGGCCAGGCTGGGGCGACATTGTCCCGCTCACCGAGTCGCCGTAAATGATGGGATCTGCCGGGGCCAGCACGGCTGTGAAAAATGTTCGCGATTCAAGGGTTTCGGCCCGCCAGGTCGTATTGAAGACGCGCGTCGCCCTGGCGTAGCTTTTCCACATGTTTTGAATTCGACGCACGCGTTGTCTCCCAAAGGCGATTGCTTGGAATGGACAAAATTCACGAACGCCGCTCATCACGGCCTCGGCCTCCCGATCCAGTCACCCTCTGACCAGCGCAGGCCGCAGCCTACCAATATACCCCTCTTCGCCCTGCTCCGTTAGAATGCTTCGGATTCACGACCTCGGTGCAGAAGCGGCCCCCCGTTGCCGCTCATCTGACTTGAAAGAGAAACAGGGCGGACACGGGGTTCCGCCCCCACAAGCCATGCCAACACAACCCCGCAAAACATACGACTCCTTCCGCAGCGCCCGCTGGATGGCGCCAGATGATCTTCGCTCCTTCGGGCATCGATCGCGGATGAAGCAGATGGGTTACGCGGCCAAGGATTGGGAAGGCAAGCCGATCATCGGCATTCTCAACACCTGGAGCGATCTGAACACCTGTCATTCGCACTTGCGCGAGCGCGCCCAGGAAGTGAAACGCGGCGTCTGGCAGGCCGGCGGCTTCCCCGTCGAAATCCCGGTCATGTCGCTCAGCGAAATGTTCATGAAGCCCTCGGCGATGTTCTATCGCAACCTCCTGGCGATGGAGGTGGAGGAAACGCTGCGGTGTCATCCGATTGATGGAGCGGTGCTGCTGGGCGGATGCGATAAGACGACGCCGGGATTGTTGATGGGGGCGATTTCGATGAACCTGCCGGCGGTTTACCTACCGGCCGGGCCGATGCTCAACGGCAGTTGGAACGGCAAGACCATCGGCTCGGGCGTGGCGGCGTGGTACTACTGGGCGGAACGGCAGGCGGGGAATATCAGCGAGTGCCAGTGGCGCGGGATTGAAGATGGGTACGCGCGGTCGGCCGGTCATTGCATGAGCATGGGTACCGCTTCCACCATGACCGCCATCGCCGAGGCGCTGGGGATGACGCTTAGCGGGGCGTCGTCGATTCCGGCGCCGCACGCGGAGCACAGCCGGATGGCGACCGAGTGCGGCCGGCGGATTGTGGAGATGGTTTGGACCGATCAAAAGCCAACCGACATTCTCACTCCTGCCGCCTTCGATAACGCGATCACCGTGGACATGGCGATCGGGGGATCGACCAATGCGATCATTCATCTGGTGGCGCTGGCCGGGCGGGTGGGGTTCAAATTGCCGCTGGAACGATTTGATGAGATTTCACATCAGACGCCGGTGATCGCGAATATTCAGCCCTCGGGGCAGTTCCTGATGCAGGATTTTTATGATGCGGGAGGATTACGCGGGCTGATGAAGCGGATCGGGCATCTACTGAAGCTGGATTGCATGACCGTGACAGGGAAAACGCTGGGTGAGAATCTGGAGTCGGCGGAGGTGTTTAACGATGAAGTGATTTTGCCGCTGAATAAGCCGCTGTTTGAAGGAGGCGGCACATTCATTTTGCGGGGAAACCTCGCGCCCGATGGCTGCGTGATCAAGCCCGCCGCGGCAGAGAAGCATTTGCTCAAGCACACCGGCCCGGCAGTCGTGTTCGCCAATTACCCCGATCTGAAGGCGCGGATCAACTCCGAAGAATTGAACGTGACGGCGGACTCTGTGCTGGTCCTGCAATCGGCCGGCCCCCTGGGCGCGCCAGGAATGCCCGAATGGGGAATGCTGCCGATCCCGAAAAAGCTGCTCAAGCAGGGTGTGCGGGACATGGTGCGGATTTCCGATGCGCGCATGAGCGGGACGAGCTACGGCACGTGCATACTGCATGTGTCGCCCGAGAGCGCGCAGGGCGGCCCGCTGGCGTTCGTGCGGGATGGGGATTTGATCGAGCTGGATGTCGATGCGCGGAAGCTCAATCTGAAAGTAAGTGATGCTGAGTTGGCGAAGCGCAAGGCCAACTGGAACCCGCCGCAGCCAAAATTTGATCGGGGATACGGGGAATTGTTCTGTCAGCAGATGACGCAGGCACACGAAGGATGCGATTTCAAGTTTCTGCACGGCGGGCGGACTACGCCGGAGCCGGATATCTTTTGAACTAGATCAAAGACGGTTAACCACAGAGATCACAGAGGACACAGAGGAAAACGCAGAGATAAATCAGGCGCGCGTGATAAGAATACGTGCGGATTAAATGCGTTGCCTCAAATTGCATATTGCCGTCCATCCGTGGTTAAGACTCCTCTCTTTTTGTCCGTGCTCTCCGTGCCCTCAGTCGTGAATGGTCCGCGCTGAAATCGATTGTTTCAATCGTACATCTTGGCGGTCGCGTTTTGGACGATTTCCGAGCCGGGTAAATATGCCAAAGGCTTAGTGACCGATGATCGCCATTCCGCATTCGGGACACACGCCGCTGGTATTGCCGGTGAGGTTGTAGGCGCAGGCGGGGCAAAGACCGGAGCAATGCCGTTGAGTGGGAATGAACACGAAGAGCCACATCCAAACCATCGGAGCAACTGCTGACAACATGCCAATCGACCAGAAGGGAACAAAGTACTTGCGATAATCCTGCCACTCGATGTTCGAGGTGTCATGGTTCTGAATTCTTGCCATATGTCTATGGGTCGAACCGAAGCCGCCGGCGTATCTCCAGTCAGGGTCTTCCTGTTCAGGAGGCGGGGCTACCGGGCCGCTCCCCGGATTTGAGGCGGACGACAGCACTTTCTCTGAAATGTCATCACTACCGGACACGTCGTCCTCAGTTGTAGACACGACACGTATCGCGGATCGCTCCAACACGAGAACTCCTCGGGAAGCAATGACTCGAATTTGATGAGCCTCAACCCGGGAATCTCTGGAGCCACTAGCCCATATCTCGGCGACGTGAAAGGACCATGCAGACAACGCCACCGTGGCCAGACAGAGCAGCAGCGACAGGGCAGAGACGAGGGTGAAGAATTTCTGTCTCACGCCGTGATCTTAACCTTGCCCTGAATTGAAGTGCCACACTCAGGACACACGCCGCTGGTGTTGCGGGTGAGGTCGTGGCCGGACCAAAGACGGCGCAGTACCAGCAGAGAAGGCTATGGCCGCTGTTTCATTGGCTGGGTGGTGGGTGGATGGCCAGCATTAGCGGCATTGCCGGGATTGAGGCTTTCGCCCAATTTGACGATGCGTTCGGTTCCGTTGCGGTCAATGACGATATGGTCGAGGGCGATCTTCTTAATCTTAAGACGCCCATTGTCCAATTGGACAAGGTCGCCTTCTGCAAGCCAAGCCGAATCGATCTGGGCCAAGTAATTGGTACCTTCACGCAACACGCTGTGAAGGACAAGGCTCGATCTCGATTCGCGCGTCTGTTGTGCTTGGCACAGGAAAGGGATTGCGATAACAGTGGCAACACCCATCATCTTAAAGATCATTTTCCTCATTGGCGCACTCCTGATTAGATTTGTTCCGATCTTTAGTACCTTATCAACGCATCAGACTTCCAAGCAGATGTTCTGAGGAAGTCCATTGGTGACGTCCACCGTTTCGACTTCCCAGCACGCCCATTTCGCGGCAACCGGCTGCGGCATGTCCGACCCGTATCCCGCCCACTTCGATTTTCATCCCTCCCAGTTCGCGCAACCCGGCGATTATTGGGCGGGGTTTAACATTTGTCGAAGCGGCTTTAAGTGTTCAAACTTGAAATTTACGCAATATGCGTCAATAATTACGCAATATGCGAAGGATGCGGTCTCTCGATGCACTGCTCCCCAAGACCCGCCAGGGAATTCTGGCGGCCTTGCTCGTGCAGCCCGAGAAGGCGTGGTACGTCTCAGAACTGGCGCGTCGCATGGGCGTGCCGTCCTCCAGTCTGCAACGCGAGCTGCATCGCCTCACCAAAGCGGGGATACTCAAGAGCCACCGGCAAGGACGGATGGCCTATTACCAGGCTAACGTTGAGGCGCCGCTTTTTCGTGACCTTCGCGGCTTGTTTTTGAAGACGGCCGGACTGGTGGATGTTCTTGCCGACGCGTTAAACCCCCTGGCCGCGAAGCTGCGTTTCGTCCTGGTGTACGGCTCGATCGCAACGGGCAGCGAGCAAAGCGACAGCGACATCGACCTGATGGTAGTCGGCGCCGTGTCGCCGGCGCAACTCGCCCTGCCCCTGCGACACGCAAGGGAACTTCTCGGCCGAGAGATCAATCCTACCGTTTACACGCCCGCGGAATTCAACAGCAGGCGACTGGCCAAAGATCATTTCCTCACGCGCGTATTGGACAAACCCAAGCTGTTTGTGATAGGCAATGGGAGTGACTTGGACAAAGTTGCTGGCTGACAGTTCAATTCTTCGCAGCCTGCGCGGGTTTCGGCGACCTTGGATTGAACCACGGATTACACGGATATCACGGATACAAAAAAATCCTTTTCCCATCCGTGGTATCCGTGCTATCCGTGGTCTCATTTCTTCCATGCCCATTCCGGATTTGGCCTCAAGCCGTCGAGCGCGCCTCCGTGTCTCCGTGCCTCCGTGGTTGCATCTCTTTTTGGTTGCGGCTCCGCCGCGCTGTGCTCTCTGGGGCCTCTATGGTTCAATTTCTTTGCGATCGAAGGACCAACATGCGACATACGCTGCACCTATTGCTTTGGGTTGCCTGCGGTCAGTTGATTCCGACTCCTGCCTCAGAGGCGGAATCCCTGCTGGATTTACGCTCGGCGGCGGTTCTGGCGCCGGATGACTTGAAGCCGACGGAGAAAAAGGCCGTCGAGATGCTTCTCGATGAGGTGGAGGTGAGAACGCAGATTCGGCCGGGGTTGGTGCATTCGTGGCCGAAGGATTCTTCGCCGGTGGTTGTTGTGGGAACTGCGGCGTCGTTGAGGGGGTTGGCCGGCGAGCATGGCATTACGTTTCCGGCCGCGATAACCGCCGCCGAGGGTTATCACGTTATTAGCGTTCGCAACTCAGTCTGGGTCATTGGAAATGATTCCCGTGGGGTGTTGTTCGGCGTTGGCCGGTTGTTGCGCGAACTTTATCTCTCGCGCCAGCGGATCGAATTGCAGACGCCGGTTCGGATCGATACCTCGCCCGCGATGAAGATTCGCGGGCATCAGCTGGGCTATCGCCCCAAGTGCAATTCGTACGATGGCTGGACGGTCGCGCTGTGGGAGCAGTACATTCGCGATCTGGCGGTGTTTGGGTGCAATACGATCGAGTTGATTCCGCCGCGATCAGATGATCAGGCGGACAGTCCGCTGTTTCCGTTGCCGCAGATGCGGATGATGAGCGAGATGTCCCGGCTGGCCGACAGCTACGGTCTGGATGTTTCGATCTGGTATCCGGCCATGGACAACGACTACACCAAACCGGAGACGGTGGACTTTGCGCTGAAGGAATGGGCCGGGGTCTTTTCCAAACTGCCGCGTGTCGATGCTCTGTTCGTGCCGGGCGGAGATCCGGGCCACACCCGCCCAAAGCCGCTCTTTGCCCTTCTGGAAAAACAGGCGGCGAACCTCCATCGCTTCCATCCGAACGCACAAATCTGGTTGTCGCCGCAGAGTTTCGACCAGGTGCAGCTCGATGAATTCTTTGACCTGCTTCGCCAGGAGCCGGCATGGCTCACCGGGATTGTTTACGGGCCGCAGGTGCGGATTCCGCTTTCAGAATGCCGCCGGCTCACGCCCGCGAGGTATCCGATTCGCAGCTACCCGGACATCACGCATACGCATCATTGCCAGTATCCGGTGCCCGATTGGGATTTGGCTTTTGCCGTCACCGAAGCGCGCGAGCCCATCTGCCCGCGGCCAACCCAGATGGCCAACATCTTTAAGCTGACGCGATCCGATACAACAGGCTTTGTGACCTATTCCGAAGGGTGCAACGACGATGTAAATAAAGTGATTTTCAGCGCGCTGGGGTGGGATCCGGATAGCGATATTACGAAGGTGTTGCGGGAATACAGCCGGTATTTCATCGATCCGCATTTCGAGAACGACTTCGCCAACGGCCTTCTCGATCTAGAGCAAAACTGGAATGGGCCGGTGGCATTGAACAACGGGATTGAATC
The DNA here is from genome assembly GCA_036794395.1 of Tepidisphaeraceae bacterium. Taxonomy (GTDB): domain Bacteria; phylum Planctomycetota; class Phycisphaerae; order Tepidisphaerales; family Tepidisphaeraceae; genus DASXMX01. The sequence goes on from DAIRGS010000046.1 coordinate 8,685, forward strand.
GACGCTCAAGCAGTTCGGTGACATGGAACACAATGCTTCACCTCGCGTGAAGCTCAACTGGCGTTTTCAGCAGGCGCTTTATCGGGCAAACTACGACGCATTTGTTCATGCGCGACTCGAATATGAATCGAAGCTTGAGCGCGAGGCGCTGGCCGCGCTGGTTGGAGCCGACGAGAAAGGCTCAGCCGTCGCAATTGAATCGGCCCGACAGATCCTCAACAAGGCGGTGAGCGAACCGATTGCATCGGGTATTCGCGCCCGAACTTTTGAGCTGGCCGAGGCGCTGTTTCAAAGCATTCGGATGCAGCTGAGCGTGCAGCGATACGGCGCCCAGAGCGTTCATCGCGGCGCGAATCTGGACCGGATCGATACGCCGCTCAACAATCGGCTCTGGCTGATCAAGCAGTTCGAGGAAATCCGCAAGCTCGACACCGAACCGGCACGCCGGGCGCGCCTCAAAGAAATTACCCACTGGTCCGATCCCGGCCCCGGCGGCTTTTACGATGACCTGGGTGATCCAACCCATCAGCCTCACCTGGTTCCCGGCACCGGCTGGAAAGCCGACCCGGATTTCTATCACACCCCGATGGTTCGGGTGGAAGACCGTTCCGAGGGTGGCACGGGACTTCCGATCACGTGGTGGAGCACGGTCGGCACGCTCTTCGATGAGCCGCTCCGAATGCGGTATGAGGGGCTTGATTCGAAGGCGCAGTACAAGGTTCGCGTCGTTTATCCACCCTCAGGGAGCGGTTCGCTCGTGAGGCTTGTGGCGAACGAGAAGTTTGAAGTCCACCCGCCGCTTCGCAAAGAGTCCCAGATCCTCGAATACCCCATTCCCCCGGAAGCCACGGCTACCGGGCGCCTTGATCTCGCCTGGCATCCTGAAACCGGCCGGGGGCATGGCGGGCGCAACGTCCAGGTGGCGGAAGTGTGGATTATTCGGCAATGAGGATACCACCGGACATCACGTTAGGGTTATATCCTTGACCATATATTCTCACCATTATATTCTCGGTGATATGGCAAAGATAACACTCGAAGGGTTCCAGTGCGAACGCTGCGGTCACAAATGGTTGCCAGCCGATATAAAAAAACCGCCGCGTGTGTGCCCTAAATGCAAAAGCCCCTACTGGGAGCGACCGAAGAAAGACGCTGGCAGGAAGGGGCCGAAACATGCCTAAACAAATCACCCACGCGAAATCCCCACCGTTGTCCCCAACCACCGCCGTCAAGGTTTTGGGCCGAAAAACAGGGCTAAACGGGAAGGGTCGAAAGAGTTATCCACAGTTGTCGCCAGCCAAGTTTTCCAGTAGAGAGTTAGCCTTGGGTCGATCGGGTAGGATGCCCTCAGCAACTGCACAGAACTCGATGATTCCGCTTCCGCTCGATAAGCCGATGCCGCCAGCGCCTGTCTTTCGCCACGGGTCCGCCGTTCTATTCCAATCCGATGCTTTGGATTGGCTCGCGACTCAACCTCCAAACAGCATTCACGCGGTATTGACCGATCCGCCCTACGGACTGGTCGAATATTCGGAAATCGAACAGGAGAAAATGCGGAGCGGGCTCGGTGGCGTATGGCGAATCCCGCCATCGTTCGACGGGCACCAGCGGGCACCGCTTCCCCGTTTCACGACGTTAGACGCGCAGGATTTGAACCGGCTGGCGTCGTTCTTTCAGGCATGGGCCACGAAGCTCTATCCCGTTCTGGTTCCGGGAGCGCACGTTTGCGTTGCCTCACAGCCGCTCGTCTCGTATCTCGTGGCAAACGCGATCGTCAATGCCGGGTTTGAGCGCCGCGGGGAAATCATCCGCCTTGTAATGACCATGCGCGGCGGCGACCGTCCGAAGAATGCGCATCAGGAGTTTCCCGACGTCAGCGTGATGCCGCGTTCAATGTGGGAGCCGTGGCTGTTGTTCCGCAAACCCGTTGAGGGGCGGGTGCAAGACAACCTGAGAATCTGGAAAACAGGTGGACTGCGGCGACCGTCTGAGGATCGACCTTTCGGAGACGTAATCCGCTCCGCGCCCACCCACAAAAACGAACGGGCAATTGCCAACCATCCGAGCCTGAAACCACAGAAGTTTCTCCGCGAATTGGCGTGGGCAATGCTTCCGATGGGGGAGGGCGTCATCCTGGACACGTTCGCGGGAAGCGGATCGACGTTAGCGGCGGCGGAGGCGGTAGGATATTCCAGCGTTGGCGTTGAGCTTGACGACCTCTACATCGAAATGGCCAAAGGCGCTATACCGCGACTGGCGGCAATCGATAAAGCCAGTTTTCCCGAAACTTTGTCAGACCTGTTCGATCAAGAGTAGCGGTGCGCGTGCCCAACTCCCCGCGATTATTCTTTCGGAAATCCGCCGTTGTGACCTGCGACAAATACGCTTCGGTGAACATCATGGGCCGTCGATCCTTGGCCGGTTCCGTTTCGTTATCCACGCTGTAAACCCACACGCAAAACCACTGGTCGCGAGCCCCGTGGGTATCGACCGCGCCGCCCTTCTTTCGGGTGGTCTTTATCTCAATTCCCATCTCACCGGACTTTACGCTGTTGTCGGGGTAATGCCCCTTTACGATCAGGTCCGGGTGCCCATTGTGGTAGGCATTGCTGCAAAGGGACCGGGAGTGCGTTGCCACACTGGACGTGAGCATATCGGACAGGAGCCCGGACATATTCGCCGGTCGGAGGGTATCGTCAAGCCGGGACAGCCCCCGGCCCTCCATAAGGCTGTTCACGTCGTAAAAGAAATCGTAAATGTCCTGCATCGCCAAGCCAAAATCCTCGATCCGGAGGTTGAATGGCAGGTGTAGTTTAGTGTTGAACGCATCGCGGTTAGGGATCATCCTCTGGACGGCCATATGACCGGGATGATAATACCTGTAAGGCAATCCCGCCAAAGCGTCATTCGTTCTGTTGTGCAGCCCCCCGACGCTTTGTGCAAATCAGTCCCTGTGGTGCGACACCGGCGAAGAGGCACTCTTCGGTACCGTATGGCCGATTCGGCGCATAAAAGTGTCGGCGGGTGGCGAAGGAGGGGGGGAGCCTTCGCCGGGGAGGACCGCCGACATACCCATATTACATCGATTGTCATAAAGTGAAATGGGTAAAAATACCTATTCAAACGCCAGAATGTCACTCGTCCATCGACTTCACGTCCCGATGGATTGTCTGAACCCGCTTTGTGCTATTTGAGGGCAACAGACGGGAAGTCGAACCCCCGCCAACGGTACTAAGCATGCAGAACCGGCTGTTCACGCGAAGGGCAAGTGTTCGCCGATGCCGTAATTGACATGCGTAAGACCCCCCTACTGGTTGTGCTGCTGTTTGTAACGGCCTTGGCCGGTGGAAGTGCGTTTGCGCAACGCGCTCAAGTGCCGCAAAGAAGCCGGCAGCGGCCCAACAATCAGACGGCCCGCCAACCGCGCATATCCGGCAACTTTGCGTTTCAGGCCCGCAGCCTCCCCGCTGAATATTCGGTGCTCCTGACTCGCACGCTTTTTGCCAAGAGCCACGTCTCGGCAGATACATCGGTTCGCTCTACAGCAAACACCAACAATGGCCCTCGGCGGGTGCCCGATGTGGTGTTCCGCGGGGCCATGCGAGAAGGACTGCATTACCTGGCCGGGATCGAAAACACCGGTATGCGGGGATCGACCAGCACCAAATGGCTTTCCGAGGGGGAAACGGTTCGCCCGTCAGGAATTGAAATCAGCCAGATCGCTCTGGATCATCTGATCGTTGTCCATCGCGGCAGCCGCAAGCTGGTCAGAATTGGACAGGCGATCGATGCCGGCGAAATCATCGCCAGCCCTTCGACAATGCCCATCATCGCCAACGCTCCGCGCCCAACGGTGGAATAACCCCGTCCACCGGCATCTAGCCCAACCCATTCAAATCTTTTTAATCGCGCTGGAAAAACCATGATTGGCGGCGTCTAACCTTCGACGCGGCCATGATGGACCCGGCGGAACTGACCCATTGCTTCGATCGAAACGCTGCCGCGATGATCCTTTACGCGCGGCAATGGCTCGATTCTGCCGGGGCGGAAGACGTGGTGCAGGAATCGTTTGTTCGTCTGATGCTTTCCACCCGATGTCCGGAAAACGTGAAAGCGTGGCTGTACCGGACGACGCGGAACCTGGCGATCAGCCAGTGGCGATCCGGGCGGCGCCGTCAGCAGCGCGAACAAGCAGTGGCGCGGGTCGAGCCCCTTTTGGAGTGCCACGAGGGCGATGCAGCTGATGCGCAGATTGCCGTCAATGCACTGGAGAGCCTCTCGGACATTCAAAGGGAGATCATTGTCCTGCGGATCTGGGGGCAGCTGAAGCTCGCCGAGATTGCCGGCGTTGTGGACGCCCCGGTTTCCACCGTTTTTCACAACTATCAACAAGGCTTGCGCGAGATTCGAAAACGTTTGGGTATCCCATGCAAGAACGAGAACGACTAGATCCGGCGGACGAGGAAGTTGAACATTTACTGACGAAGCTCAGCCCCACAGCGCCATCGCGACTGCGGGCCTCGCATGTTTTATTCGAAGCCCAGCGCAGGCGCGATCGATATCAACTTTGGACGTGGCGGGGAATTGCCGCAGCCTTGGCAATAGCTTTGATCGCCCAGTTTTACATGAAATCGGTTCATCATGACGTTGCCACGGGAGATGGCCATGTGAACCCGACCGTCGTCGTTTCAACAACGACCCCGCATGTCGGCCCGACTCGAAACATATTGGCTGACCTCACGGGTGATGGATATGTCGCGACGCGCAATCGCAGCCTCGCATTCGGTGTACCGTCCATCACCGCAACGGGCGATCCCGCAGCGCCGCCCGCGCCCCGGCTTCACGCGATCGACAGCAAAGTCGCAGAGCCGGCCTCGTTTCTTGAACTTTTGGTGGGCCTCGAACCTAAGGGGCGATCATGAGATTTTTACATATCATCCTGGTGAGTCTTTGCGGCTCAATCGTGTTTACCTGTGTGCCACGTACCGCAATTGGCGCTGAATATGGAGACGGTGAGACGGTCGAGATCACTCTTCATCCTCAATCGCCCAGTGAACCCAATCTCAAATATCGCCTCATTCCCGCTCGCTCGGACCTGGGTCCGGGGAATGCCGCTCAGGCGTATCTTCTCGCATTCGGACGGCACATCGACGGGCTGGGGTTTTCACCTTTTTATGACATGATTCGCGCGGATACGAATACGTTCCCGCTCGAGAAGGCCCGCACGTTTATCAGCCAGAGCGATGCCCAAACAGCCCTTGGCTATATCGAACTGGCAAGCCGCCGCGAAACCTGCACGTGGGACTTGCCTGACAGGGAACAGGGAATCGACACCCAGACGTTTAACGATTTGAATCGGGCCGCCCAGTGGTACGGCGGACTACTGTCCCTTCGGGCTCGGGTTGCCATCGCCGACGGGCAATTCGATGAGGCCCTACATACATTGCAGACCGGTTTAACCTTAGGCAAAAATCTTTCTGAGGGAGCGCCACTCGCGCAAGCGCTCGACGGGATCTATGTCGATGCCCTGATGCTGGCCGACGTTCAGCAATTGATTCAGAAGCCTGGCGCGCCCAACCTTTACTGGCCCCTCATGAACCTGCCGCGACGGGTCGGGCAGCTTCGGGCGACGATGGAGGCGGATGCGGCAATGCTGTACCGCACGCTTCCGGGGCTGCGGCATGCCGAGCGACTGAGCGCGGACCAGGCCAAAGAGGTGCTGGAGCGACTGCGGTCGATGGCCGGTAAACGGGATTCGATTGATGTTGAGCTCATCGCCGCAATGATGCGGGCCTACCCAACTGCCAAACGCGGCCTGGTTGAGGCGAAACTGCTGACGGCGGAGGAGGCCCAGACACTGCCGGCCAATGCGGTGGTGCTTGCATGGTACCACACGCGATATCGCCAGGCGCTGGATCGGCTGGATAAGTACCTCGGCCTCGCACCCCAACCGGCTTACATCGGATCGTTCGAAGCGATGCTGGAGAGTGAGCGAAATGGGGATGGGTTTAATCCGATTTTCGCGACCGTGCTCCGGTATCCTGAGGCGATCCTTCAATTTGCCGTGGCCGACCGGCAAATCGCGATGCTTGCGATTGTGGAAGCCATCCGCGCTTTCGCGGCGGCCCATGGCGGCGCGCTGCCGAGCGGGTTGGACCAGTTGTCTCCGCAGACGCCCGCGCCCATCGATCCGGTCACGGCCACACCGTTTAGCTATCAAGTCGTCGATCAAGTCGCGACGCTAAAGACTCCGCCGCCCAACGATTTCGGGCCACCTCCAACACAGACCTGGCACATTCATATCGCGCGATAAACCCTTTTGTGACGAAAGAAAGCAAACCCTTTTTATGACAGGAGGATCTATGAAGGCTCAAGTAACTGTATTTTGTGTTTTTGTATTATTTGCATCATCAACATTCGGGCAGGTGCACACCGATGCAATAAGAGAATTCGTCAACGACTCGACGATCGGCATCGGCCGAGTGGATCTGTCGAAGGTTGATTTCAACGCATTGGATCGCTGGGCCGATGAACTGATCGGACAATCCATCCCGGTAAATGAGCGGGCCGAATCCTTAAAACAGGTTCACGACGCCATCGGGGCCGCACATCAATGGACCGATCAATTCACCAAAGCGGGTGGAAAAACCGCGTGGGTGCTTTTTAGCCCCGAGCAAGGGCACGGAACGCCCTATTTCGTAGTTCCGATTGAAGCAGGCGCCAACGCCGAATCACTCAAGAAACTTCTATCGATCAATCCGAACATTCCCCCTGCCCAGGTCGGGACGAATCTTCTGCTTGCGGACAATTCAATGGCCATCAATGCCCTTAAGAAAATGCAATCCACGGCGCGGCCCGAGTTTGAAAAAGCGTTTGCATCCTCGGATGCCACGGGCGATGTCGTGATCGCGGTTGCCCCATCGGCCGATTCCAAAAAGGTTATCGAATCGATGATCCCCCGGCTTCCCAATGGACAACCCTCCGCCCCCCTTACGCGCGATCTTTCCTGGATAAGCCTATCGGTAAAGGCACCCCCTACCCCCCCGGCCCCCCCTACCGCCGGTGGGCATATTCTGATTCAGGCATCAGATGAAGCGGCGGCCCAGAATCTTCGAAACGCGATGCTCGGGCTGTTTCCCAAAAAGACAGCCGATGAGGCCAAGTCATCGCCTTTAACCGCCCTGCTGGCGACCGTGGGGGAACTGGTGCAAAAATCGCAGGTGCAAAAAGACCGGGTGGTGATCGATCTGCAGGGCGATCTGACCAATCAGCTTGCCGCCCGGGTGACCGATGGCGTGCGGCTCGCCCGCGAAAACGCCCGCCGGATGCAGGCGATGAACCAGATCAAGCAACTGCTGCTGGTCTGCATCGTCTGGGCGAATGGAAATAAGGAGAGCCAGTTTCCGGCATCGATGGAAGAGGCGATCAAAGCCGCGAAGGTGCCCGATCAACTGCTGGCCAATCCGCGGCAGCCCGCCGATAAGACTGGATACAACTATGTTCGCCCCTCCGACGGCATCAAAGCCGATTTTCAACGCCTGGTGATCTACGAGAAATTCACCCAGTGGGATGGCGGAATCTGCGTGGGTTTTGCCGACGGACACGTGGAGTTCATCTCGGATCAGGCCCGCTTCCAGCAACTGCTCGATGTCGCACAGAAAAAACAGCTGCCCGCAGGTAAGTAGGCAATTATTGCGCATCAGACCGGAATCGAAACATCCCTTTCCGGGCGCTTCTGGTGAAGACGCGCATCATGCCAGGCGATCGAGCGGACTTTCCGCTCGATCGCTTTGGTTAATCCCGCATCCTCGGCCAGCCCGCGATGGTGCAAATACTCCGCAAGCCACTGGGTCCGTTGGATTTGGGTCACATTGAGGCGCAGGGTGCTGTACCAGAACTGGGCGAGGTCTTTTACGATCCACCGACGGGCAAACCATGTGGGCAACCGCTTAACCCGAGCCGTGTCGATCAATTTGAGGTCAGCCGAACCATCCACCACTCGCGCCATGAAATGGCAAAGATATAAGTCCCGATGATGAAGGCCGACCTTATGAAGCTTGGCAGCGAGCTCGGCGGTGGGGCCTAGGAATAAGGACTCAAAGTCGGCTCCCTGCTCGATTAGCTTATCAGCCGGGATGTAACCGGTGAGGTCATCGAAAATAACGAAGCTGCCCAAGTCTCTGGCCGTACCCCACCCAACCAGTGGTGCATTCGGGATTTGCGCTTGCTCCAAATGTCGATGTCCCTCCACCTCGGGCTGCGCGGCGTCGGCAGCGCCAAACCTCTTAATATGCAGTCGAACATGCCGGCCGTCGGGCAGGTCGGCGTCGAGCTTACAGTTCTCGCGGTCGGGTAGCTTTCGCCAAACTTTAATATCTGGGTGGCTAAAGACCGTTTCGGCATCAAGGCCGAGCATGCGCATCAGGGGTTGGTAGGTCGGGGCGACTTGAAAACGTGTGGAAGATGCTGCCACGCGGTCCTATGCCCTTGCCTTTATCCCTAAGCCTATTCCGCGGCAACACTTCTATACATATTGCGACGCGACTTGGACATACCGCATCCGTGTTTCGTACAGGGCCGTGTCGAGCAGGCGCTTCTCTTCTTCGTCGAGGTTTCCTTTGGTCTTTTCCTCGAGGATGGAGAGGGTATCGATCTGGTGCTTGGACATATCCAGGTTCACCACCGGCTCGCCCCCCTGAGTTGCAAAATCACCCAGGTAAAACAAGGCTTGCGTGACAAGCGTGTTCACCATCGTGGCGAAGCTGGCAGGGGGCAGTTCGCGGGCCGGTCGGCCCGAAGGGCGGGCGCGCCCCCCTTGGGCCGGGCTGGCGGCGCTGGGTGGAGGAGTTTGGGCCGCCTTTTTTTGTTCCTGCTCGGCAAGACGGCGCTTTTCCTCCTGGGCCTGCTTTTTCCAATCAGTGTCAATATGTAATGAAGGCGTTTCTTCTGCCATGAATCACTCCGTTTTGATGCTGTACATTAGATTATACGGATCGCCGGCCAACGGCGAGTATTCGCCAATTACCTGATATTGAATTGTCACTCGAACGGGTAGGCATTGGCAACAGGCATGTTTCGAGCGCAAATTTCTCAGCAAATCTTCATGTCCCGGCTGGTATGCTGTTGTCCCCGCCGAGTTTGAGACAACTGTCAGGGATGGCGTCACGGCACATTTATTTTGCCGGAGAGGGCGGGATGTTAGAATGGGCGGGAGTGGAAAGGCGGTTCGTCACGACCGGACGTGATGATGCGGAAATCGCGCAGAATGTGATTTTTTTTGGAACTCGGCATGCGTCCGTTCGTTTTGAATGTATTCCGGAACTAGATAATAGGTTTATCGATCAATGGCCGAACGCTCCAGCTTGAAACCCGCCGCTGTTTCGTTTCCCACGCTCGCGCCGCAAGGCCAGCAGCTTGGGAAGCCGGCCATGGCGCTGAATCGGCCTTTCACATTAATGGGTGCGCGAAATCGGGCGCACCTTCATTTAGTCAGCAGCACGGTGAGCCGAAATCACGCGTGCGTCATTTCGACAGACAACGGGCTATACGTTCGCGATCTGGCGAGCCGCACCGGCGCGATGGTGAACGGCCGGCGTGTTAAAGAAGCTGATTTGCGCGATGGCGATTTGCTGCAAATTGGCTCGTTCCGGTTCAAATTTTCCGATCCGGCCGGCCCGGTGCGATTTCCACTGACGCCCAAAGCCACTTCCGCTGTCCTTGAAATGGGCGGCGGGCAAACCCCGCTGGATACCCGAACGGTCCTCATCGGCCGACGGCCAACCTGCGACATTCCGTTGTCTGAAGCTGCCGCGAGCAATACACACGCTCTGATTTTTGAGGTAAACGGCCACCGCTTCATCCGCGATCTGGGCTCGCGCACCGGCACCCTCGTTAATGGGAAGCCGATCCATCATCAGCTCCTCGAATTTGGCGATGAAATTCGCGTTGGTGCCACCGTATTCCGCTACGCATCGGCTGATGCCGAGATCCCCGAAGAAGCCCGACATGCCGACAGCGGTATCGACTTAGGCGAAGAGGATCTCGAACCCATTGGGATTGCGTTTAAAGACGAGGCGCTGCCGCTCGAACATGAACTCGATACGCCCATTCCACTACATGGTCAACCGGCTCATGAAGAAGCGCCAGCAGTGGCAACATCCGTCTCCCAGTTCACTTCGCGCGGTGTGGTCACTGCTTCAGCTGACGACGTTGCCGATTCGATTCCGCTGGAACGCCATGAAGTTCATGAGGATCCAATCCCAATTGCTCAGGACGATGTGGTTGCGCCAGCCGAGGAACACACGTCGGCGCATCAGCCCGCGACGATGGCAAGCGAGTTAACGGCTGACGAAGATGACTCGGCCGACGCGTTTAACCTGCACATTGATACCGAGCCTGAACCGATTCAACTGGACGAGCCGGAACTCGCAAGCCAGCCGGTCGCTAGCAACAATTCCGAATTTGAATCTCGTGAATCTGACGATGCTTCGGCTTCACCTGTTGCCCAGCAAGAAAGCGATGCGTTCCAGCATCCCCCCGAAGCTGAGCCAATTGAATCAGCGCCCTCGCTGGCCCCGGTTGAAACCCGCATTGAGCCACCGATCGAGCCGAGCCATTTCTATACAGCCGCAATACCCGTTGTACCGGAATTAATTGAGGGGAATGCGCCGCCACTTGAATTGGCAGAGGCCGCGGAGAGCGAGCCTGAATCGCCGGCGGAAGTAGCTGAAGCGCCGCAGGAACCGGAATCTGCGCAAACTGTTGGGGAATACTCTCAAAGTGCAGAGGCCACCCCGGAGACTTCGGTCGATATCCCAAACGCGGAAGATGATGCAGGCTTGTCGCCTGAGTCGCTTGAGGATCTAGCCGGGACTTCTTTCGTTGCTCAGCCTGCTGAATCTGACTTATCGACCGTCTCTGTCGCGCCAGAGCTGATCGAACCGCCTGAGCCGGTAACCCAATCCACGATATCGGAAACGCAGGAACCCGAAGCGGCGACGGTGGATTTATCGGCGATGCGGTTTGATCAGGAAGCCCAATCTCCCGTTGATGCTTCGGTTCAGGAGATGTCGGACACCGCTCTGGACGAGCCGACGTCACCCAAGCCCCTGCTTGATCTGCCGGCAGAATCAGAAACTTCGCCCGACACGGCGCCTTCCAATGAAGCGGGCGTCGATACCGCGATCCCGGAATCCTCCGAGGCCACCGAGCTGGCCAGTCCAACCCTTGAACCCGCTTTGCCCCCCCAGGGCAAACGACGAGGCCGGCCTCCCAAAGACCCCACCGCGACGCCGACAAAACGAGTCGGTCGCAAAAAGACGGTTGACGTGCCTCCGCCGGTGGTCATCGAAGCGCCTTCTGAGATCGTAACGCCGCCCCCAGTGCCGGTCGTCACACCTATCGTGGCAGCAATTGCGCCGATCCCCCTTCCGACATCCAAAAAGAAACCATCAAGCCGCAAACGCCCGCTCGAGCCCACCCTCGAGCCAGAGGACATTTCCGCTGCCGAGGCTCGCCTTGCGGAGGAAGCCAGGCTTGCAGAGGAAGCCAGACGCGCACAAGAGGCGCGACTTGAAGAAGAGGCTCGCGTTGCTGAAGAAGCGCGACTTGCTGAAGACGCTCGCATTGCAGAAGAAGCGCGTGCCGAGGAAGAAGCGCGTCGTGCCGAAGAAGCTCGCGCCGCTGAGGAAGCGAGAAGCGCTGAAGAAGCCCGTTTGGCCGAAGAGGCCCAAGCGGCCGAAGAATCGCGACTCGCCGAGCAGGCTCGCATCGCCGAGCAGGCTCGCATCGCCGAGGAAGCTCGCGTCGCGGAAGAGGCACGGCGTGCCGAAGAAGCACGTGTTGCAGAAGAGGCGCGCCAGGCCGAAGAGGCTCGACGCGCCGAGGCAGCTCGCGTAGCTGAAGAAGCTCGACTCGCTGAAGAGGCTCAACTTGCCGAAGAAGCGCGACTTGCCGAAGTAGCCCGGTTGGCGGAAGTGGCTCGCGTTGCGGAGGCCCGACGTGCGGAAGAGGCTCGACTTGCCGAAGAGGCTCGCATAGCGGAAGCCGCGCGCGTTGCCGAAGAAGCTCGGGTGGCCGAAGAGGCCCGACTCGCCGAAGAAGCTCGCGTGGCTGAAGAGGCTCGCGTGGCTGAAGAGGCTCGCGTGGCTGAAGAAGCTCGCCGGGCTGAGGAGTCTCGACTTGCCGAAGAGGCGCGGGTGGCCGAGGAGGCCCGCCTCGCGGAAGAAGCGCGCGTGGCTGAAGAAGCTCGCCTTGCCGAAGAGGCTCGTCGTGCGGAGGAAGCACGTGTTGCGGAAGAAGCTCGGCGTGCCGAAGAGGCCCGTCTAGCCGAAGAAGCCCGTCTGGCCGAAGAGGCTCAAGTCGCTGAAGAAGCGCGCGTCGCCGAGGATGCACGCGCTGCTGAAGACGCTCGGCTCGAGGCTGAGCGATCCGCGGCGGAGCATTCGCATTTCGTCACCGCCGATTCCGATGTGATCGAGTTCGAACCCAGCGAGACATCTCCCTCAGAATCGATTGAAGAACCGTTTACCCCGCTGGAAATCTCCGAAACCCCGGCCGACGTTGCACACGATGCGGGGGTATCTTCCAGTCGTCGCCTCGATGAATTTGCGATCAACGTGAAGGATGCGTTCAACGAATCGGACGACGCCAACACGGAGCTGACTGGAGAAATCGGTTCTGCCGGTTTCTCAAATTCGGCTGATTTTGCAACAGAAGGCCCCGAGCACAGCAGCCCGGCGGTATCCGCCGACGAATCTGACACGCACGCATCGACCGTCGAGGTCGTCGGAACAACCGACCCCGATCCCGAATCGGCCCAGGTGCTCGAACCTACGCTCGATGAAGTCGGCCTGGATGACTTTGAACTCGATGAGCCGACATCCGGCAGCGAGCCGGGCATGACGGACACCGCCTTTGGGCGTGTCGTCGAAGGTCTGGCCAGCGCGGATTCCGGGCCGCTGGTTGAAGAATCGAGCGACGCATCGCAATCGCATTCGATTACAGGTGGCAAGGTTCACGAGCCGTTCGAATCCAAATTCACTCATGCGGAATTGGAGGAGGCCGAAGTTGCACACGTTCAGGTTGAAGCCGCAGAGCCTTTAGCCGAATCCCCACCCACCCAGACACAGAGCCAGACCGACGATCTTGATCTCGACGATTTAGATGCCTTTGAACCGCCCGAAGCCGATCTCGCGTTGGATCTTGCCGACACCGAAGATGATCGAGGCGTTGGCCTGACTGCCCCGGCTGGCGTGACAGACGACCTGGACTCCGATCGAACGCCCGGATCAGATTCGTCGATTTCATCGAGTATTTCGACAACCGCCCCAACTGGGCCGGGATCAATCGCGACAGACGATGAAGAATCCGAGGTCTCGCACGATCTGACTCCAGCCGAAAATGAATCGCACTCGGCAATGGTGTCGCGGCAGGCGCCGGAGAATTACACGCCACCTGCCGAGCCTACCCCTGCGGCTCCCGCAACGTCTCCCCGGCCGGCGTTGGATCCGTTCTTCGGCATGAGCCGCGACCTGGCCAGCTTTATTGGCGGCGCGCCGCTCGTACTGTCGTCGGCCGCGCCGACGGCCACTCCGGCGCGAGTTCCCGCCCCGCCGCCTCCGACTCCCACAGCGCTCCCGGCCTCTAATCGCCTCACTCCGCCTGGGGTTTCAGACCCGGTTGCGGAGATCGATTTCTCGCTTCCGGGCGAAGACTCGCTGGATCTCTTTGAAGATACGCCCGAGAAGCTCGATGCAATTCCAGAAAAGATCACCCCGATCGGTGATGTGACCGGCGTGCTTTCAATGCCCGAGGCGAAGCACGGGCCTGGCGCAGGCGCGAGTCCTTCAACGCCAGCCTCTGGGGCCGGGGCTAAACCTCAGACATTCCGCCAGGTGATTCCACCTCCTCCGCCGCGGACGGCTCCGCTGCGATCGCTCACGTCGGGCCCGCAGAGCGCGCCGCCGCACTTTCCGCCAGTTGAATCGGCTCCGCCATTTGCGGGCCTTGGCACACCGCAACGGCTGACCGCGCCATTTGGAGCGCCCGGCGCGCCGCCGGTTCGCGAAGTGGATGTATTCTCGCACACGGCTTTCCCCCCGCTTGATCCTTCGGTATTCGGCGCCCCGCAGCGTCCCGCAACGCCGCCGAACCCGAGACGCCAAACCGCCCCCGAACCATTGCCCGATGCGGGCTTGACCCGTGCGCCGCGCCCAACCGGCCGAGAATCGATTCCGCCCAATCGTCAGGGGCCAGGCACCGCCCCCTCCGTTGCTACCGCTGTCGCCCCCGCAGCCCCTACCCGCCGGCCATGGTGGAAGAGCCTGAAGTATTTGCTTCCGCTCATGATCCTGGCGATCGTCGTCGTCATTGCGATCGTGATGCTGGTCTCGAACCATCACACACTTGAAGGTTCGCTCCAGATGCAGGGCATCGAGCGTCAGCCGGAGCTCGCCCGGGATAAGATCAGGCAACTTCGTGCACTTGCGTCGGAGTCGCGGGTTGCGCAAATCGCGATCGCCAATCTCGCGACGCAGAACATCTCGCCCGGGTTTTTAAGCAATCCCGAAGCGCTGGCAGCCCTTTCAACACCGCCGGCTTCGCACGAAGCATCTGGCGGCCGGCTTGTGTTTTCGCGGGCGACTTCGGACGTCGCCGGGGATACTCCGCGACTTAAATCGCTCCTGAATGCGATTTACGCTGAGAGCGGCGCGGGCAACGATACGGCCGCGAGTCTGCGGCATCAGCTTGAACAGGATCTGGTCAAGCTCCACGAGTTTCAAGATCAACAAACCGCCCGCAACGTTGAGCTTAAAGCATTAAACGATCAACTTGCCGCGTCCGGCGCGGCAGCTTTAACCCCGTCGCTGGACACCGCGACCCTCGCTCAGGCTGAGGAGCAACATCGCCAGCGGCAGCAGGCGCTCAATGATGCGGCAACACTGGTCAAACAGAAGCGAGAGGCCCTCGTGGACGCGCAGGCGGCAGCAGCCAAGGTCGATGCCGGAACCCAGCAGGCGCTGGATCGCGCCCGCCAGGCTGTAAACGATTTGTCCGTTCGAATTGAGGCTTTAAAGCTCACGCAGAGCGGGCAAGCCAATACCGCGGCCAAGCGATTTGACGCCGCTCTTGAAGCGTTTCGCGAAAAGCTCGCGGCCATACCCACCAATGCCGATTCACGACTCCTGGCGTATCGCTCCCAAGCACGGCAAGCCCTGTCTGAAGTTCGGGTATTAAATGGCAAACTCGAAGAACGCGAGCAGCAGGATGCGATGGCGGTCAGCCAACTCCGCAGCCAGATCGCGGATCGGCGCGAAGCCCACCTGAGCCGGATTTGGTCCAACGATGCAACGCTCCTGGAACTGGGCGAGGAACGCAATGCCCAATCCCATCGGTTTGGCGCCGCGGTGGATAGCGGCTACCTTGAGGACGCGGCCAAAATTAAGGGCGTTATGGAAGAACTCGATCGAAAAATCGAGGCCCGCCGCAGCGCCCTGGCCACCGGCGCTCCACTGGCTGACGATCTCCAGCGGAACCTTCAGCAGGCGATCGATCGGATGGAATCCGATCGGCTCACAGACGAAAAGCAGATGGCCGACCGACTGAAAGACCTTCAGCCCCCCACCGCCGACAACCTGCCTGCTGATCAGCAGGCCTTTGTCTCAGAAGTCTCCAAAACAGTCGCCGCTCTAACTGCTACCCGTCAGGCCTATGCCTCCGCTACGTCACTTTCTGCATCTGAAGCCCAGGACGAAGCTCGTAAGCTGGAAGGTCAACTGGCCGACCAGCAGGCTCGCCTGGACACACTCCGCCAGGGCCGCAGTGACCAGGGCCCCGTGCAGGCGGCCCGACTGAGCCTCGATCAGGCGCAAGCCGGTGAAGAAAAGGCCGCCACCGCATACGCCGCCGGCAGACAGACCGTTGCAGTTCTCCGCCAAATGGGTGAAGCGCGGTCGGCGTCACTGGCTCTGGCGGATGCCGTTAAAGCCCAGGCCGAGCAGGTTCACAAGACCCAGGAAGCCGTTGCCGCAGCACCCATCGTCCTCAAGCCGGATGATGCCTCAGTCGCGCCTGGCTATGCCGAGGATAACCGCGTGAACTATATGGTGGGCGGAATCGGGGTGGTGGTTGCGCTGTTCGGAACGCTCATGTGGTTGGGCTCGGGATCGCATTCCCAAATCCCCGTCGCCAATCGTGCGATGGCCGAAGCGCTTACTGAAGAACCGCCGCACGACAATGTTCATCTTCCAGTGGATGATACATTCACTGACGATGAGCATCCGATCGTGGCGTAAATGAGAGTGCGCGATTCCGCGCCTTTCGTGGCATGGGGCTTCCCCTTCGGGTCTGAGCCTCAGGGTCGAAGGCAGCCCATGATCAAGGGAGATGACCACCAGCGACGGGTTAGATGTGGGAAAACCACGTTTCGACAGTTGGACAACCATCTGAATTTACCGCCATAAAATGCTCGGTTCCGACAAGTTGGTTTCCCCACATCTCACCCGGCGCCGGACCCGAAGCGTCCCCGACCACGGCATGGAAGGCCGTGCCACTTAAAAGCAACGGCGCGGAATCGCGCTTAGTCATTTAGTTCCACCGCGAGCACTTGCCGCGAGTTATACGGTTTCGCGGCGTTAGCGCAACGGACGGGTGGACCTGCGGTCCAACCGCTAAACATTGCTGCTACTTCGCCGCGGGCTTGAACGCATCGGTCTTCTTTTCATCGACAGACGGTGCATACACCCGGATGTTTCGATACTTGCCCTTGTCATCAAACGAGCCAAACCCGATGTAGCCTTTGGTGAAGGTCTTGTCGGATGCTTTCATGATGGGCTTGGACATGTCGTCGAAGAAAACAAGCGTCGTTCCATCCGACCCCATGCGAACGATCCGGATCTTGTGCCACTGATCCACGCCCCAGGTCACGCCTTTGGACACTTCCTTGCCAATCGCCAGCCGATCGGCGTTATTGACGATGAAGCAATTGTGGGCGTGCGGATCGGGGGCGACGGCAATGTGCGTGTAGTAGAACTCGTTGGGCGTTTTGAATCCGTAAATGAGGCACATGTCCTGATGGCCGTACGGCTGAACCGTCGAACACGCCTCGGCATCGATAATCACGTCGGTAAACACCCTGTCACTTAACAGGGCGAAGTTAAACGGCGAGCGGATCTTATTTCGGTATTCGCCTTCGCCGAAAAGTTCCAGTGTCGCCCCGTCTTTATCCTGGCTGATGCGCCACGCTTTTGGGTCGGGATAGCGAAACTGATTTATCGCATCCGGTTTGGAAAAGTCCGAGGCATACGCGAGTATGTAATTGGCCGGGATGCCGGCGGGTTTGTCTTCGGCAAAGAGCTGGGTTCCGAAAACAAGCGTTGCCGCGACCATCCAACGCGCCATCGAGCCGATGCGATTCATTTCAATTCTCCCGAGACTGGAAGTGATTTCTCCGCGGCGGTTAGACTATCCGCCACCAACGGAGAACGCCATATGGAAACGAATCAGCCAGAGCGGGGAATGACGCACGGGCAATTGCTGGAATTGAAGCGATGGAACACGCCCACCATCTACAACGGCTGGGAACAGATTACCCAGCGAGACCGCACGCGCGACGGATTTAATCTCGAAGAAACGCGCGATTTCATGCCGCAAATGGGGGTGATGGTGGGATACGCGGTTACGCTGGTCGTGCACCCCTCCAACGCGTCTCACCGCCAGGCCGCCCCCACGGCCTGGAGCGATTATCGCCGGTACGTGGCATCGCAGCCCGGCCCCAAGATCGTCGTCGTGCAGGATCTGGATAAGCCCCAGACGATCGGCTCATTCTGGGGCGAGGTCAATGCCAATACCCATCGCGCCCTGGGCTGCGTTGGAACCATTACCGATGGCGCCATCCGAGATGTGTCTGATATGACCAACGCCGGCTTCAAAGCCCTCGCCCGCCGGACGTGCGTGGGTCACGCGTGGTCCTGGCCGGTGAAGTGGGGATGCGATGTGGAAGTCTTCGGACAGAGAATCTCGCCCGGCCAACTGATCCACGCCGACATGCATGGCTTCATGGCAATGACACCGGAGGAAGAGTCAAAGATCCTCGAAGCCGCCCGGTTCATGGATAGCAATGAATGTTCAACGGTGATCCGCGCCGCCCGGGATTCCAGCGGCAAAACAACAGAGGAGTTACTCAAGCAAATCGACGCCGCCTCGGCAGCATTCCGGGCCGCGGCCCGTGAAAGATTCGCGAAGCCGGCAGAGTTTTGATGGATGATTCTGTGCCTTTTCCTAAAGGCAGGCACAGAGAACACAGAGAACACAGAGAACACAAAGACCACAGAGGAAAATGCGGGAATCGCTTTATCTCATGATTCCGGCCTTCAAAGCGGATGCAAAGCGTGCGAATTGAGCCGCTTCCACCTCCGTAGCCTTCGTCTTCTCTGTGGGCTCTGTGTTCTCTGTGGCCTCTGTGCTCGCTTCTCGTTATTCGCGTCAGATGAATTCAGAAGCAGCCACGGGCGCATTGACCTGATTCCGAACCGGCTCCCCCAACAATACGCGGCGGCACGCCTCGGCCCCTTTCACTCGCATATCCATCAACCCCTCTTCGCTGTAAAACGCAGCATGGGGATTCAGGATGAGGCGGTGATGGGCCGGATGGGCGGGGTTCTTCCAAGCTTTGAGCAACGGATCGTCAGGTGCGGGCGGCTCCTGCGGTAGAACGTCGATGGCGGCGCCGGCAAGCCTACCACTTTCGATCGCAGGCAGGATCGAATCCAGATCAACAACCTGCCCGCGCGACGTGTTGATCAGGAAAGACCCGCCAGGCATCCAGGCAAGCGTCCGCGCATTGATCATGTGGCGCGTCTGCTCGGTCAGGGGACAGTGCAGCGTGAGCACGTAGCATTGCCCAAGCAGATCCTTGAGCGTTTCGGCCCGACGAATCCCGATCGATTTGTCGTAACCATCGGGTTTGAACGGATCAAAGAAAACCACATCCATCCCCAGCACTTTCGCGCGCAATGCCGATGCGATACCGATTCGGCCAAGCCCCACAATGCCAATCGTCTGTCCGCGAAGCCTACGCAACGGGGCAATCTGCGTGTAAGACCAGGCGCCTTCGCCGGCGCGGAGCATTGAATTGAGGGGATGAATGCCGCGCGTGAGCGCGAGCATCATGCCGATTGCCGAATCGGCCACGTCTTCGGTGCCGTAGTCGGGGATGTTGGCCACGGCAATGCCGCGCGTACCGGCAAACGCGTGATCGACATTGTCCACCCCCACGCCGCACCGCACGATCAGCCTACAGTGCTTTAGCCGCCCGATGGTTCGGCGGGTAAGCGGCATCGAGTGATACATCATGATCGCGTCGGCTTCTTCAACCTGGCCAACCAGATCGTCCTCGCTCAATGCGTTTAGCGCATGCACGGAAGCCGTGCCGGCTAAAATTCGGCGTTCAGGCTCCAATCCATCGGCGACAAAATCAGTGATGATGACTCGATACATTTAGGCTTCGTTCAACGGTTTCCAGATATTTCGATGTACGAATTCCCACGAAGGTAACTACGCAATAACCGGCTTCACAACCTGCCCTTCCACGTCCGTGAGTCGATAGTACCTTCCCTGAAAACGGAACGTCAGCCGCTCGTGATCGATGCCCATCAGGTGAAGCAATGTCGCTTGAAAATCGTGAACGGAAACGGGGTTTTCGGTCACCGAATATCCAAAATCATCAGTAGCACCGTAGCTCACCCCCGCCTTCGTGCCGCCGCCGGCCATGAATGCGGTGAAGCATCGCGGATGGTGATCGCGGCCATAATCAGTGGGTGTCAGTTTTCCCTGCGAATAGTTTGTTCGTCCGAATTCCCCGCCCCATACCACCAGCGTATCGTCGAGCATTCCGCGCTGCTTCAGATCGGTGATCAACGCGTACGTGGCGCGATCCACATCTTTGCATTGCCGACGAATGCCGGCCGGCAGCCCGCCGTGCTGATCCCATCCCGGATGATAAAGCTGAATAAACCGCACGTTTCGCTCGGCCAAACGCCGGGCCAGCAGACAGTTGGCGGCGAACGAGCCCGGCTCCCTGGCCTGCGGACCATACAAATCAAAAGTGCTCGCCGGCTCATCCGAAACGTCCATTACCTCCGGTACGCTGGTCTGCATGCGATATGCCATCTCGTACTCGCCTACGCGAGCCGTGATTTCTGGATCGCCCAGATCGTGTTCCTGAAGCGCGCTGAGTTCCGCGAGACGATCCAGCATTTTTCGACGGCTCTGCGGACTGATGCCATCGGGGTTCTGGAGGTAAAGAACCGGGTCTTTCCCCGAACGAAACTGCACGCCCTGATGGATGCTGGGAAGGAAGCCATTCCCCCAGAGCCGGGCGTAGAGTGGCTGATCGATGCGATCCTTGCTGATCAAAACGACGAACGCGGGAAGATTCTCGTTGGCCGACCCCAGCCCGTAGCTCAGCCAGGATCCAAACGAGGGGCGACCGGCAAGCTGGTGGCCCGTCTGGAAAAATGTAATGGCGGGATCGTGATTGATCTGCTCGGTGTGGAGCGATTTCACGAAGCACAGATCATCGGCAAGTTTGGCGGTCCAGGGGAGCAGATCGCTGATGTATGCGCCCGATGGGCCATGCCGGGCGAAATTAAAGATCGAGCCGGCCATGGGAAGCGTCGCCTGATTGGCTGACATGCCGGTCAGACGTTGGCCCATACGAACCGAAGCCGGAAGGTCCTGCCCATTCATTTTGTTTAGCAGCGGCTTGTAGTCGAATAGATCGAGCTGCGAAGGTCCGCCGGACATAAACAGGTAAATGATGCGATTGGCACGGGGTACGATCTGTGGGGCGGGGAAGATGCCGGCAAAGGGGCTGGGGACATTCGGCGTTGCCGATGCCTGGCGGTTGAAGATGGAAGCCAAGGCCGCGCCACCAAGCCCCATGGCAAACCGACCCAGAAAATCGCGGCGGTTCAGAGGATTGAATTGGTTGCAATTCATTTTGTGGGTGACACGGGTTTTTAACCCGTGCCGTCGATTTCCGTTTTAAACACTCTTTCCGTTGAGCGATTACGATCTGTTGAACGCACCTCGCACGGGTTGAAAACCCGTGTCACGAATAATGTTCATCTTCGCATGATGGCCTCATCATGGTTGAGCAACGCTTCGGCCAACACAGTGCCGGCGGCTAGATCGACTGGATCAAGGGAATCATCGTTTTTGGCCTCGCCTACCGCCAGCAGCTTCCTGGCGGACATTGGGTCGGTGGTGAAGATGTCGTGTTGCTCGGCATACAGCCGCTTGAGGATGGGGAGTTCCTGCTCCGTCGGATCGCGATCGATGATGAGGCGGAAGATCCAGTTGATGCGCCCATCCACAGATTTCGGGTGTTCCTTCAGAGCGCGCTGGCTGATGAGCCGGGCGGATTCGGTCATCTGGATGTCGTTCAACATCGCCAGCGACTGGAGCGGTGTTGCGGTGCTTTGCCGGCGGGCTACGCAGTAATTTCTATCAGGTGCGTCGAAGGCGAGCATTGCTGGCGGAGCCACGCTGCGCTTCCAATAGGTGTAGAGACTCCGGCGATGCAGATCATCGCCATGCCCCTGATCGTAATTCGGGTGGTTCATCGCCACTTCCCACACGCCGGGCGGCTGATACGGTTTCACGCTCGGCCCGCCGAGCTTTTCTACCAGCAATCCCGCATCCAAAAGCGCCTGGTCGCGGAGCATCTCCGAAGTCAACCGACGCGAAGGCCCCCGGGCCAGCAGGCGGTTATCCGGATCAGCCGCCAATAGCTCCGCCGATACCTGCGAAGATTGTCGATACGCGGCAGACATCGCGATCTGCTTGAGCATTCGCTTGGTGTCCCAAGCATGATCGCGGAAATCCGCCGCCAGCCAATCGAGTAACTCGGGATGAGTGGGCGGCGAGCCCTGTGTGCCAAAATTTTCGGCCGTCTCGACCAACCCGCAGCCAAACATCTGCTGCCAAAGACGATTGACGGTCACCCGCGCGGTCAGAGGATTCGAGGGGTCAAAGAGCCATCGCGCCAGCGCCAGCCGATTTCGCGCAGCGGCCGGATCGAGCGGCGGAAGTGCGGCCGGAGTGTTGGCGAACACTTCTTCAGCCGGGGCATCGTAGGCACCACGCTTGAGAATGTGGGCGGGCTTGGGGTGCGGAAGTTCCTGCATCACCATCGCTTCGGGGATGGGATTTGTGAGTCCATTTTCCTGTTGACGAAGGGTGTGGAGTTCCTTCGCGATTGCCAGAGCAGGTTCGTGGGCGGTTGCGAAAAAGTGATCGAGGAGGATTTGTCGCTGGGAAGCAGTGAGATCGGTGGGGTCGGTGGTCGGGTGTTCAGACGCGTTCCCGTCACTCCCATCGCTGGGGTGGACCTGCGGTCCGACCGCTAAACGGGAGGCGTCGAATGCGGTGAGAGCTCGATTGAATATTCGAAAGTCATCGACAGCGCCGCCTTTGAAGCCGTTGTCGCGGAAGCGGTATCCGATGGCCAGATCGGGCTCGCCGGTGCTGTCGACGGCGTATGTAATGTCTTTATATAGTCCGTCGCGGACGACCTCACACTCAGCCGGCTTGCCATCAATGTAAACACCCATCCCGGCGGCGCGGCTGGAGCCGTCGTAGGTGACAGTGATGTGAGACCATTGGTTGATGGGCACCAACTGCCTGGTCACCACCTTCAGCGAATTGCCCGGCCACATGTGATGCAGCCCAAACGCGACGTGCCCGTTTTCCAGAAGAATTTCATACCCGCGCGAGCCGGCATCGATCGGGGCCTTGCTGTGGTGGATCACCACCATTCGCGGATCGTGCGAGGGCGTTTTGAGCCAGATGGCCAGAGAAAATGGATCGGCGCGGGTGAACGTGCCGAGGCCGGCGAACGTGAAACCGTTTTCCCCCGAAAGCTCGGCAGCTTTGCCGGAATGGCCTTCGATGAGCTTGGGATTCTCAACTGCCTTCCCGGGCTTCTTGGGATCAATCAAGTTGGCGAGCTTGTTGTTTTTGATTTCATTGAAATCAAAGCGGGCTATTTCGCCTTCGATCTCCTGGGGGTTTTGTTGATTTTTCAGCCAGGTTGTAAATTCGGGGGACAGGGCCGCTGAAGCGACCACGCCATTTTTCAGCTCTTTGAGTTCGCGCTCTTTGGCCGCGATCTGCGCCCGGAGCGTTGCAATTTTCTTGTCCTGGGCATCGGTGCTCAGCAGCATCGTCGGGACGGGCATTGCATTGGTGAAGTAGCTGGTCTGCCCGGATTCATCAATGTTCTGGAAGAACGCGAACAGCGAATAGAAATCCTTCTGCGTGATCGGATCGAACTTGTGATCGTGGCATCGCGAACACTCGAACGTCAGGCCCAGGAACGCGGTGCCGAAGGTATCGACGCGATCAACGACATACGCAACGCGGTACTCCTCCTCGATGATGCCGCCCTCTTCATTCTGCATGTGCAGACGGTTGAACGCGGTGGCAAGCCGCTGTTCCTTGGTCGGGTTCGGAAGCAGATCGCCAGCGATTTGCCACATGGCGAATTGATCGAACGGCAGATTCTCATTGAACGCCTTGATCACCCAGTCCCGGTACGGCCACATCGGCCGGTAACGGTCGGCTTGGTATCCGTTGGTGTCGGCGTAGCGCGCCAGATCGAGCCAGATCGTGGCCATGCGCTCACCAAATCGGGGCGACGCCAGCAGACGATCGATCACTTTTTCGTAGGTATTGGGGCTTTGATCTTTTTGAAACGCGTCGAGCTCGTCGGGAGTCGGCGGGAGGCCGGTCAAATCGAGTGTGACTCTACGTAGGATCGCCGATTTTTTGGCCTCGTCAGCAGGCTTAAGATGTTCCTGCTCCAGACGTGCCAGGACAAAGCGGTCGATCGAATTGCGCGTCCATGCAATGTCGCTCACCGCTGGCGGCGCGGGCTGCTTCAACTGGGTGAGCGACCAGAGCGTTTCCCATTTTGCCCCCTGCTGCACCCAAAGCCTGATCGCTTCAATTTGCGCCGCCGTCAGCTTCCGCCCCGAATCAGGCGGCGGCATGTGGACTTCCGGATCCGCTGAGGTCAACCGGCGAATCAATTCGCTGCTCGCGGGCTTTCCGGGCGCGATGACCGATTTGCCGTCCTTAATGCGAAATGCACCCTCGGCGGTGTCGAAGTGCAGCTTAGCTTTACGGGCCTTTTCATCGGGGCCATGACATTTGAAACAGTTATCCGAGAGGACCGGCAGAACCTGCCGGCTAAAGTTGACCGGAGCCGCGGCCGCAACCGGGGCTTGAGCCCGGCAGACGGTCGCCAGCATTCCGGCAATTGCCGTGATAATACCCAGTCGAACGCACGACAAACCCGTTTGGATCACGCATTAACCAAAGTTCGGAGCCTTGGCGAGGAGCAGCCGCCGACGCAGCAGCATGCCGTCCATCTTACTACAAGGAACCGCACAATCGGTTGGATTTGAACCCGGGATATTTGAATGAAGCAAAAAACGGATTGCCGCCAACACTAAATGACTGTGCGCGATTCAGCGCTTCGTGACATGGGGCTTCCAGCCCATGATCGAGGGAGTTGACCATCAGCGACGGGTTAGATGTGGGAAAACCAAGTTTCGACAGTTGGACAACCTTCTGAATCTGCCCCCAGAAAATGCCAACTCCGGCGAGTTGGTTTTCCCACATCTCACCCGCCGCCGGACCCGAAGCGTCCCCGACCACGG
>DAIRGS010000047.1:0-16386 GCA_036794395.1 Tepidisphaeraceae bacterium
CCCGAATGCCGTCCCTGCTGATGCGGCCCCGAACGGCGGAAGTTCTGTTTCCCGCCAAAATGCTGACGGTGCTGGCCGCCCCCGCCACCACCGCCTCCACCTCCCCCACCACCGCCGCCGCGGCGATGCCCGTCGCGACCGCTGCCGCCGCCACCATTGCTACCACCACTGCCACCGCGAGAATCGCGATTCCTTCTCATTGCCGACATTCGATTTCCTGCTCCCAAAGCATGCCCCCGGACGCGTGGCCCGCCGTCACGACCAGTGCAGTTGGCAGCACGCGCCGCCGACCGCTCGTACATCCGCGGGTCCAAAGTCTATTTAAGCTCGATTAGTAACGTTGGCTGCGGCCCTATATGAGCATCTGCCGCGCCGCGATAATTTGGTTGCCCTTTTTCCCAAGGCCATTGCTGCGGCCTGCACTCGAAGACCATTCTCGAGGCTGCATTTCCAACTGCTTTGCCGCCGCCGGGGGTTTTGGCATTGACCGGCCCCGGCAATAGCCCGTTCGGACTCGGGCTTGATATATACTGAACGTGCCCCGTCGTTTCGCATCAGGCCTGTATCTTGCGATGCAGGAAAAGCCAATGGCTTGAGAACCCCATGCACTGCGAGCAATTGACGCGAAATATCGGTACCGGCCCAAAAGCCTAACCCTCGATGCAGTGCTCGCAGCCGGAATGCCCTTATCCTAGGCGTTTGAACAGTTCTGTCAAGCTTTTACGGCGAGTTCTGAGCAGTCGATACTTTCCCGGCGTTCGAAACAGCCTTATTTTGGTGCGCTCGGCTCCAGGGGCTTTTCGCCAACCACCGTGTAGTGCGAGACCCACTTTTGGGTCGGCCAATTCAGTTGCTGGTAGTAGGAAATCTGCGTGTTTGTAAAACCCATCACCTGGAGCATGGTTGCAATCGTTTCGGCGGGGATGTTCCACCAACTGTCGATCGCGGCGTTATCAGGACTTGGGAGCAATGCCATAACGGGGAATTTCGAGACGATCCGGCCCATGATCGATTCGGTGACGACAACGCGCTGGGTAGTCAGTTCGCAGCACCGGCAGAGCACGCCCATGGGGTCGCGGCAATGAATCAGGACTGACGCGATGACCGAAATATCGAAAGGCCCAAGTGACAAAGGCAGGTCTTGCACGCGCGCATAGATCAGTTGAGACGTCAACTTCAGCCGGGAATGGGTGAACCAGAATCCATTGTGCAGCCGTTGAAGGTGCTGACGGCGACTGTTGAGCCAGTCTTCGCTCATTCCGGGCCGGGGAACGACATCCCACCCGTAGTCGACCGGTAGATCGACCGATACAACCTTCGCACCGGCTCGCTCCATGTGGGCCGTGATGAATCCCGAGGCCGGCCCGATCTCGAGCACGCTTTTGCCGGAAAAATCGGTCTGGCCAAGATAAGCTGGGGTATTGGATCGAAGATCCCATTCTCCGCCCACCTCACCCACGTCGGGCAATGTCATCCGATGATAAAAATAGCTGTCCGCGAGATCGGGAAACCTCGGAGCGGCGAATTCGACCTCGTGTGGGGGCATCGGTCCCATTCTAATCGTGGGCTCGATGCTTGTTCAAAGCGCGACGATTTAGAACCACGAATTCTCTCGGGCGCCATGCACCTTATATGCGGCGTAATTGACTGCGGTGATCAGAATCCACGTGATGAGCACACAAATTGACGTGTCCTTCAGATCGAGTCTAAGCAGGAAGTAAAACAGTAACCCGTATGCAAGAACGCCAACCGATACGCCCACGAGGCTGCCATTTAAGTCCCCCGCGGTGTAGCAGAGAATGCCGTACAGGGCACTTGGAGCAATACCGATCGCGGCGATACGCAGGATCGCACGTTTGAATGATCCAAGGACGCAGACTTCGAAAACGGTTGTTGCAAGAAACACACCGCCGACGGACAGCGCCATACTCAGGATCGCTTTGGTAACGACGGTCGCCAAACCATCGGCAGGTGATGAGAGGGGACGGCGGGTTGCGTACATGACTTCGCAGTAGCTGAGAATCAGGCCGATCACGATGAGGGCGATTGGAATGATGATCTCGCGCACCGGGGCGGGGTTGATCATTTCTTCGAGTTGACGCTGTGACTCCAATTCATCGGCATCAGGTTCGATGCGTTTTCGCGAGACGTTGGCATGCCCCAGATGAGCAAGAACATCGTCGGCGGTAAGTGCGACGCCGCCCACCTTGGCGGGCGGTTCGGCGGCGGGTTCCGCGAGATCGTATTCGTCTGATGCATCGGCGCTGGCGGGCTTGTGGGTGATTGCGAGCGTCAATTGACCGCAACCGGGACAACGAACCTGACGGCCGCTCATCGTGTGGGATACTGAAGACACCTTTCCACAGGCGCCACAGGTGACAATTAGCTGGTCTGCAACGGGCATGATTTTCCTCCGTCACGCTGGTAAGTGGTGACCGATCCAATCACGTTTAGCGAACTTCGACGGTATTGATGTCCAGGTTGTTGAAGGTGGCCAATAGACGCCGGTTTAGATACATGGCATGCCGATCGTCCGAGATATCGGGCTTGCCGAACCTAAACTCAACATCGTAGCGATCCTGAAAGCCCGCCTTAAGAAGAGCAACTCGGTTTGAAACGACCAATGCCGTTACGGTCAGCGTCATCGGATTGTAACGAAGCTGGTACTGGTCCTGAAGCTTCATGAGGCCCGGCAACGTGCCGGTGACGCGATCCATCTTGGCGACGGGGACCTTGGCGGTCTTGTCACCCACATGAACGCCGAAAAGCGAAACTTCAGACGGGATGAAGTCCATTGAGAGAAGCTCGGGATGTTCAGTAAGGTCCTGGGAAGTGGCAGCGGGAGCCGCGGGCGGTTTGGTCGCGCCGGGAGCAGCCGGCTTGACGGGCGTTGCCTGGGGCGCAGCGCCAATCAGTAATAACAAACCCATGGCAGCCAAACGATTTGCTTTTTCGACAAACATGAAACCCTCGCGCAGGAAGTGAATGATCCGGAACAATCGGATTATTTAGCAAAACGCAGCGCGAATTTCTAGCTGGATTTGAATTACCTGGCCACATCACAAGGCAATTGCACGTGACTTCACCGGGAGTGCGAGGCTCCTGCCGAGGCGCGTTTTTCGGCAAAGCTTCAGCTCGGCAGGAGCCTCGCACTCCCAGAATCCATGCGCGATCGCTCCATATGCGATTGGCCTGGGGCACATCAGCAATTTATTTTGGTGGAGTTGCAGCGGCTTGCCCAATCTCTTTGCCGCCAATTGCGTCGCGGGAAAGGCGGCGAGTTCATCGGGCGTGGATTTGCCCCAGGTGGTGCTTTGATAGCCCATCATCAAGGTTTGCGATTGAATGTACACGCTACCTGGTGCGCTATTGCGTAGCTCCAAAGTTCAATCGCGAACCGCATCAGCGTGAACTTGGATCTTGAGGGTGGCGAAGCCGGACTGGGCGTCCACGGCGCGGATCTCGTGGGTGCCGGGGACGGGCTCCCACCATAAGCGTTGTGAATCTTCCGAAGTGCCGATGGGTTGATCGTCGACGAACCACCAGATGGTTCCCGCTACGGAAGCGCGTTTTTTCGCTTTCCGCTCGGCGACCAATGAAACGCGTTGACGGTTTCGGGGAACGTCTGTTGCCAGCATGATATGTTGGCCGGGGGTAGGCGATCGAATGAAAAGGCCGTCGATGGAATTTCGAGTTCGCCAGGGGGCGGCATTCACGGGCGGTTCGGAGGCAGCGGGCCAGGGATCTTCCTTTTGATCGAGTGAAGCGATGAGACTTAGGGCCAAAGGAGCCGCGGCCTCTTGCCCGACGAGGCTGGCCGATGCCTCGGCGTGAAGATTCCCCAGCCAGACGACGACGGTTCTGTGGCGCGTCACCGCGGCACACCAGGCGTCGCGATGTCCACTGCTTGTGCCGGTTTTCCAGGCGACGTGACTTGCGACGGCTTCCGGGCAGACGGGGCGGGTTCGATCTGAATTTGAAAGAGCGTTGAGCACCTGCCAGCACGCGTTGGGACGGACGAAATGAGATGAACTCGAAAGGGTTGGCGGTTGATTCAATATGAATTGAATCGGGCGCGCTTCACCGCCGCGAGCGAGGGCGGCATAGGCCTGGGCGAGTTCGATTGGGCTTGCTTCCGCGCCGCCAATAGCAAGGGTCAGGCCGTATCGCACTGGGGAACGGGCCAGGGTTTTGAATCCTGCGGCTTCCATCGATCCTACGGCGGCATCGACGCCGAGCCGGCCTAGCACCAACATGGCGGGGATGTTGCGGCTTTCGGCGAGAGCTTCGGCGGCAGTGAGGGCACCGCGATAATCGCGATCGTAATCGGAGGGCTCGTAACCGGCCCACGACGTTTTGGTGTCTGAGAGAACTGTGGTGGGTTGGCAAATTCCGATGTCGAAGGCGGCCGCGTAAATGAAAGGTTTGAGTGTGGATCCGGTGGAATGGGGTCGGCGGGTTAGATCGAGGCCGGAGTCGCTTACACCCAGGGTTACTGCCGCCAGGACTTGGCTGGTTTGGGTGTCGAGGACGACAACAGCCGCTGCGCCGATACCGGAGGGCTCGAGCAGTCCCAGTTGCTTCCGCGACGCCGCCGCGACCTGATGTTGGACGGATGCGTCAATGGTTGTCGTGAGAGTGCCGCCGGGAGTCTTGCCAGCCAGCGACAGGAGCGATGGGAGCAAACCGTCGGAATCCGCACGGTTTCCGGCTTTTGCCTGTTGCGGAAGTGGGCGCCATTCGGCGGCGATGGGTTCGCCGGCGGCTTCATCACGTTGATGCGAGTCGATGAATCCACATTCGAGCATGCGATCCAACACGTGACTACGGCGCTGCCTGGCGCGTTGAGGATAACGGTCGGGGCGCAAGTGGTTGGGGGATTGTGGCAGGCCGGCCAGAAGCGCGGCTTCACCGAGGCTGAGCTCTTTGCATGAGCGTCCAAAATACCGCCAACTGGCAGCGCCAGCGCCCGTGAGGTTTCCGCCGAACGGGGCGCGGTTGAGGTACTCGACCAGGATCTCCGATTTCGATTGACGGCGTTCCAGTTGCCGGGCGCGAAAGGCTTGCACGAGCTTATTGGCGAGCGTTCGAGGCGCCGGAGAACGCAGGTGTTCGACCTGCATTGTGATTGTGCTTGCACCGCGGACAAACCGCGCGTGGCGCAGATCGCTTAGCGCGGCCCCGACTAACGACCACCAATCGACGCCGCGATGGTCGTAGAAGCGACCATCTTCAACCGCGACAATCGCCTGCATCAGATGGGGACTGATTTGGTTTTCCGCGAGGGTAAAACGCCACTGTCCGTCGCCGGCGGTGAACGCGGCGAGAGAAGTTCCATTGCGATCGAGAATTAGTGTCGAAGGCGTTGGCTGGGCATCCGAGGTTGGATATGGAAGCCAGATGACGGCGGCCGTCATGGCGAGCCATGCGATCGATGGAGCAATGAGAATGGCGACGGCCAGTCGCAGCGCCCATTTCTTTCGGCGTAATTTCTTTAGAAATCCCGTGGCGCCACCGTTCACTACATTCCCTTCATCGGCGGGGTCGTGGGGCGGGCGCAAAGGCTTCGTGCGACGCAGTCCCAGCGGGGCGATTCAGGGGCTCGCCGGACTTCGACTCGGACGGGCTCGCGAGCGCGGCGCGACCGACTGAACCATCGTTTGACTTTCGTTAGGATGTTCCGCATATCCGTTCACTCGTCGCTCCGGTTGCCGGAGCTTTAATTGCCCTGTTCCACATTTGCGAGGCCCGTGCTACTCACGTGAAGCACTTCAATCCTGGCCGATTCGGAGATGCTGTTGATGCCGATGTCGTACATGCATTCTCCCCGCACAGGGGGCAGAACGAACGATCCCGGCGTGACGGCGCGGGCCGCGTAGATGTATGTGCCGGATCCTGGCCGGGTGAGATCGCCCATCACCACAAGGCGGTCGTCGTGCATTTCCAGTCGCGCGTCCCTGAAAGCATTGGCTCCGGCTTCGTCTTTTTGATCAACGCCAGGGACGGAGGTGATGAGCCGGGGGTTCTCGATCTCAAATCCCGCGGGAAGAAGATCTTCAATGACGACGTTTGACAGTGCGGTTGGCGATGAAATCGACAGTTCGATTTGAATGAGGTCTCCGCTTCGGATGGGCGCGCCGGGGGCGAGCGGTTTGCCTTCTTCGTTGAGTAAGCGGCGGCGTACATTCATACCATGGTCGGCAGGTTTCGGTGGAACCAGAGGCACGCCGGTCGTTAACCAGGAAACGTACGCCTTGGAATTGGGTTCTCCGGTGACCCGCAACGAAAGATTTGCGCTGGAATGAGTCGCGTCCCAGTCGAGGGCCGCCGGGCCGGTGGCGCTGGACAGGGTTTGTCCATCGCCGAGCAATTCGATTGATCCGTAGGTTTTTGTCGTGCGCGCCTGCCGCAGATATTTTCCAAGGGCCAGAACCGCAAACGCCGTGTCCTGGGTGCTGCGCCATTCATGGCGGGTTCCGGAATCAGCAAGCTGCTGAACGAGGGCGGGCAAAGCGGGATGATCCGGCTGCGCTGCGAGCAAGGTATTCACCAGCACCGCACGCTCCCGCACCGGCGAACCAAGCGAACCGGTCAGTAATCGCGCCTCGCCAAATTTGGGCAGAGCCTGGGGAAGGAGGCCCTCGGCTAAATCCCGCCTTCCTGAGGCGAGCCACGCCGAGGAAAGATGGAAGCGCGCTTCGTCGGCCGATGCATTAGCGCCTCTAAGTACTGCATTCAGGCGATTCATTACCGCGCGCTCGGGTGCGCCGGCGAGGGCGAGCACGTAGCATGCGTAGGCCTGGACATCCAGCACTTCAGGGTTATCGCTGCTTTGGTTGAGGGTGTTGCGTACGTAGGCCAACAATTGTTTTCGGAATTCGGGCGGCGCGGAGAATCCGGCGTTTTCGGCCTCGACGACAAAGTGTGCGGCGTACACGCTGCCCCAGGGCCACGCATCGCGATAGCCGGGCCACATGGATAGGCCGCCATTGGCGGTTTGCATGCCGATGAGACGCGTCATCCCAGCTTCGACTTTCGTGGCGATTCGCTCGGGCTCAAAAACGCCGGGCGCTATTTGCTGACCGATATCACCCAGGTAAACCAGCGGGAAAAGCGCGCTGGTGGTTTGTTCGAGGCAGCCGTATGGATAATGCTCGAGATAATCGAGCCCCTGAGGAAGCTCAAGTGTGGGAAAGGGCGTTACTTTGATGCGGGAACGCTCGGTGCCTTTCAGCATTCCATCTGGGAGGGAGATATCAATTATTTTTTCCGGTGTAGCGATTGCGTACCCCCCTACCGTGATCTCCGGGCTTGGCGGGCGGATGGGAAGCTCTACGACTTCGGAATACGTCTCGTCGCCAAGGCGCGCGGTCAGAGTGATCCGGCTGACTCCAATTTCCGGTTGGGCAGTGACATCGATCAGGCGACTAATCTGCCCATTGGGTTTGAGCTCGACTGTGGGCAGTTCGATATCGCGACCATTTGCAAAGCGAATCGCACCTTGATCCACATGCAGCGAGATGACCGCTTTACCACCCAAATCGCTGTTATTAAAGACAACCAGCGGTACACGGAATGTATCGCCGGGAGCGGCAAATCGAGGCCAACTGCTTTGTACAAGTAGCGGGCTGCGGACCAGGGTTTGGGCGGTACCCGATCCACTTGCAGCCACAGACGACCCGACAGCCATCAGCCGCAGAGCGCCAGTGAACTGGGGAACGTTAAATTCCGCGCGGGCGATTCCCGTTTCATCCGTGTGCAGAACGGCGGACATCAACGCGACGGGCTTTACGCGACGCGCCGAAACAGGGGAGGCGTGACGTGGATCGTAGGCGTCTTTGTCGCCGCCGATCGCGCTCACTTTATCGGGCTTGGCAACCTCCGGCATCAACTGACCAAAGAGGTCGGCAAGCTCAACGCCCAGGGCGCGATCGCGCGCGAAGAACGCCGATGGATCGGGGGTCTTGAAGCCGGTTAATGCGCAGATGCCTTCATCCACCGCCGCAACGGTTACCGCGGCGTTGGCGACCGGAGCCCCACTTGCATCGGTCACGTGGATTTGCGCGCCCAAAGATGTGGTTGGACGGATTGCTTTTGGGGAGTCAATTTGGATGTTCAGTTTGCGGTCGTCGTTATCGATGGCAACACGCGCTACGCCGAACGCCCTGTGGGTTCGCCACTGGGCATTGGGATCGACCGCCCGCACCACCGTCGCAGAAACGTACGCATTGGGGCGGCACGCGCTGCTGATGTCCAGGGGCACAGCAATCTGGGAAGCCGACATTTCAATCACCCGACGAGTGATCACATCATCGGTTTCGACCGTGAGGAGCAATCGGCCGGCAAACGGGCTTCGTACGATCACCTGCGCCGAGTCTCCAGGTCGGAAGCGGCTGGTTTCGGGATTGAAGGCCGACCGCAGGGCGTTGATCGTGCCGCGGAGGTCAAAGGCTCGGAGACTGCGGACCACTTCCCCTCGGGTTGACGTTTTCTGAACGATGAGCTCAAGCCGCTCGGGATTTTCGCGGCTAACGTTGTCGTCCCATGCGCCGTCGCCGGCGAAGAAACTGAATGACGTCATCGCTGAACTTTTTCGATCGTTGAGCTTGAGGACATATGCACCCGCACCCGGCGAGGGGATTGTCAGGACGCTTTTTTCTCCGTGGATCGTCAGATTCAGGTTTTGTGCAACGGGTTCAAGAAGCCGAACGGAATGATAAACGTAGCGACCCTTCTCGAACGTCAGTGAATTGTTCCAGTCTTCGCGATACAGCGTGCCGGTGAGGGTGGCATCGGATGGAAAGTTGTTCCCATCGGGTGTGACCATGGCGACATCGAATTGCGATTGCGCATCGGAGGGGCCATTCGCACCGCGACGGCGGATTCCTATGTATGCCGGGACGACATCGACATGCCCCTGCGCCGTTGTCGTGACGGCCCGGCCGCTGGTTTCAATGACGGAGGCTGTCAGAGTCATTCGCCAGGGACCGGCAAAACTTGATTTATTCCCCTCCTTCGGCACTGCGAGGTTGCTTGAGCGAAGCTTGCGCTTGCCCGCTCGCGGCTTCGGGATTTGCACGGGGTCGGATTGATCGTCCGAATTGGATTGCAATAGGTCGGCAAGCCCGATCGAGAACTTGGCCGCGCCACGATCATCCAACGTCTCTTCGGGCAGCTCCAATCGATGGCCGATCGCCTTTTGGCCATCGAGGGTCGCGGTTTGCGCGGAATCGCCGAAACTCCAACCGTCCCATTGCTTTGGAGCAAATATTTCGGGATCGATCCGCGCGACAACCCGCGCGGGCCGGCCGGCGACGGGCTTGCCGAAAAGGTAATCGGCCTGCACGGCGAGGGCGGTGTTTGTCGTATCATTCATCGTAAGACGCTGCGACATGGCGGGAGCTGACCCATTTAACTTCAGACCGACCTGCATACGGGCCGGCATGAATTCTTCGACTTGAAAGCTCACTTCACCAAACGGTTTTCGGTCGGTTGATCCACTGGGCAAGCCAAGCGTTGCCGTCCAGTGGCCGGTGGGAAGATCATCGGGCAGCTGGAGATCCATCGACACGGCCCCATCTGCGTCGATTGTTCCGGGGTAGTTCTTCCAATCGTGCAGATCGGGTCTTTGAAAACGCCAACTCACGGGGAATCGACCTGGCGTGGCGCCATCGACGCCGCGAACGATGGCGCGCAGGTGGACCGTTTCTCCCGGGCGATACACGCCTCGATCGGTGTAGGCAAAGGCCTCGAAACCGGATCGCAAATACGGCGCGCCACCGGTGTCGGCATCGCCGTAGGTTAATCGGCTGTTGTTGAGGTCGAGCCACGTCAACTCGCGCGCGGCAGCTTCTTTGCCATCACTACCGGCCTGGTCGGGTTGATCGGCCAGAATCACCCGGGGCTCCTCACCCTCGACGGCCGTCCCTAGCTTCACGGTGGCGAGCCCGTCATCGCCGGTGACGGCTTCGCCCAGGAATTGATTCTTGTTGGAGAACAGGCGCATCCGCACGCCCGCGACGGGAGTAGCGGTTCGTAAGGATGTTGCCCAGGCGGTTACTCCTGAGCGCGTGCGTTTTGCGGTCAGGCCAATGTCTGACAAGGTTACGACCGCGACTGCGCGTCCATGATATTCTTCGTCGTCGTCAGAATTGTCGGAGGCCTGGGGCCGGGCGGGTTCGAGTGCGATGAGGTACACGCCATCACGTGGCGCATCCGCCGGGAGCAGTTCGTCCATCGAAATCCGCAAATCCTGCGTAATGTTCTTTCGTCGTAGCAGCTCAAACACTTTGCTGGCGATCGGGCGGCTGTAGCCTTCAGCCCACTTTGAATAGCGGCCCGGATTGTTCCGCCAGGAAACCAAATTGTTGTCGTATATGCGATAGGCCAGCGCGCGGAGCGAAGTCGTATTGACGGCGTGCGCCATGAGTGCCCGATTGCCGCCCGAGCCCAGGTAGCCTTCTTCGTGTTCGAACCAATAAGAAGGAGAGACATCCGGGACAAACACGCTGAGCGTGTCGGGTCGAGGACAGGCTGACGGAGCGACGCCCGCCGGGGCTTTGGCGATTTGGATGGAGTAGCGCGTGGCGGGTTGAAATGCGCCGTTCAACGTTACGCCGTCGTATCGCTGGCTAAGCGTGAAGGGAACCGCGGGACTTACTGATAGCAGCGGCTTGAGCGCGTTGAGGTCAACGTGATTGTTGAATTGAAGCGTTAAAGACGCATTGGAATGATCGGAGAAATAAGAATTTGCCCCGGTCGCGATCAGTTCTGATCCGATCGGCAAATTGCACTGATACGCGTCTGCCAATCCCAATGGTCCCGATCGACCGACCAGTCCGGGACTGACGCGTACCTGAAGGTATGCCTTCACGGTATCGGCTTTGGCCGTCGGCAGGGAATCGGTCAGAAAGCGCGCTGTCCGCCCCACCGCTTCGCCATGGACGACCGCACCGATCGGTTTGCCGTCCTGGGTGGTCAGGGTAAGGTGGGCCAACACTTCGGCGGGGATGACTTCGTCGCTGAATTCGATCTCGACGACCACCCGATCGCGCTTATCCAATTCGGCTTGATGAACGGAAAGCACCTCCAGCCGCTGGGTCGTAACAGTTGAGACGAAGGCTTTGGCGAGCCCTAATCCATCGGGCGAATGCAGGCGCTCGGGCAATAGCGTCAGTTTAAAGGCCGATGCCTTGGGCAAAGGCGATTCGGGGGTAAACGTCAGGGTTCGCGGATTACCCCATTTCCAATGACCGGCCAGCTTTGGAGCAACGACTCCCGGGGCCACATCGTCTGGCGTAGGCGCTACATCGAGATTGAACGCCCACGTAAACGTCGGTCGTCCACGAACGGACGTGGCGTCACCGGGAGTGACATGCTGAACTTCGAGGAGGTTTCGTGGCCCGTGCGAATAACGAGCATATGCGATCCACACTCCGACGTTTGCAACGGCGAAGCACAGGATCGTCACCCAAAACCGCCGGCTTCCTGCCGCGGTAGATTGCGGGACATTGATAGACACGCTACTCCTCCATGAGTAGGGCGAATTGTGAGAGCGAAGCTTACCGCAGGTTTTTGCCTATGCAATGCCGACCGGAAACCGAACTTGCAAAGGAAATCGCAACCGCGTGGAACAGGCTTTTTGCGTGCCCGCTTAACTCCCGAAAGCCGCGGTCAGGTGAAGTGAATCATCTACCCTGACCGCCACATCCCGAAGCTGCAACTTGCCTGCCGGAAATCCAACCAGCGGGCGAGTCTCGTTGTTATGCTTGACCAGGGCCGGGCGAAGCAGGCCGACAATGAGCGGCCCGAGGGCGTCGTCGCCGTCGATTGATATGCCAGTGATCTTGGCGTTCATGCCATCGTCCACATTCACATGCGCCTTGAACAACATGCCCGCCGGGATAAAACCAACCAACGTCGCGACGTGAAGCGAAACCTGAAGGGAGCGCGGCGTTTCGGCGACGATCTTGAGGTGCATGCTTTCGACGGTCACGCCATAGTTCACAGCCACGTCGCGGGCATTGTGAAGCATGAGCGCCTCGGCGTCGGCGACGCTGACGTCGAAGGCTAGATTCCCAGACGCGGCGTCCTGCAGCATCGCCACCGGCCGACCCACGCGATCGCGCTCGAGGACCAGCTGTGCGCTGTTGGCGTTGAGATTCATGTGAATGCGCGCCTTGCGGACCAGAAGAGGCTCGCCTCGAATCTCGAGTTTTCCGATTTGGAGTTCGCGCTCAATGACGTTGTTTAGTTTGATGCGATCTTTTTTGTCGGTGATTTTGAGCTGTCCGTCAGAAAGATTTACTTTGAGCGCGCCAATGGAAGGAAACCCGGGTTGCTCCATCGAGATAACGGCGGCGGGATCGGGGAAGCGGATTGCCTGGCTCCAGCCGCGTTGGAGTGCATCGGAAAGCTCATCGGAAGTTTGAGGCATGGGGCCGGTGCCGAGGCGGAACAGGCAGACGGATTTGGCTTCGAACCACGGGTTATTATCTCGAGCGACGGGCTTGGGGCTCGCACTCATGTTGCCCAGCAGCAGCGCACCTGCGGCAATCATCGACAGACCGTACATCGGCCGTTTCAACACACCTGACATGTACATCGCGTCACTCCCTCGAATGTCTCATCGAGCACGGACTTGAATCGGCAATCATCGCCTCGAAGCAGGCGGATTACCACAATCAGTAAGAAACCCTCAAACTCCAAACGTTTGTAACCGGGCTAAGGTTCGCCGGGCGTGAAGCGTTCGCCCCAGCGTGTATCGCCTTCTATACTCGCCACATATGAATGACCTCGCTCCAGCGCCCCGCAGCCGCCTGACGCTGTTCCTGGGCATTCTGCTGCACATGTTTACCCACGCTTACGGGGCAATGCTGGTTCCGCTTTACCTGCTCATTCAGACGGATATGCATCTTCGCGGCATCCAATACGCCGCCCTGATCGTCACGGTGTATGGCGTGACTTATTACGTTTTCAGCTACGGCGCAGGCATTCTTGCGGATCGATTTAATCGTCGAAACTTGCTCGGGTGGGGGTTGGTGGTCAACGCAACGGCAGTCATATTCATGGGATTATTCCGGCGATATGAAATGGTGCTGGCAATGTCTGTGATCGGTGGGTTGGCGGGCACGCTGTTTCATCCTGCGGCCAACGCGTTAATCCCCGCGCATTACCCCAGGTCGCCGGGGATGGTGATCGGGATTCTTGGCATTGGCTCGGGCCTGGGGTTTTTCATCGGCCCGCAATATGCGGGGTGGAGCGCTGTACATGGTTTTTGGCACGCATCGACAATCGGCAGTTGGCAGCGCCCCTGTATCGAACTCGGAATTCTCGGCATTTTTTGCGGTATAGCATTCCTGATCTTTGCCCGCGAAGCCCCCGGCGCGCATGGCCCGCGCACCCGGCCGCACGCACTCAGTTGGCCCATGCGATGGAACGTGCTGGCAATCGCGGCGACGCTCGGCTGCCGGGATTTCGCGGGTGTCGCCTCCATTTCGCTGACAAGCATCTATCTGCTGCGCGCCCAGGGGCGCGATGCGGCTTCGGCGGGATTGGCCGTAGGCGCGATGATGTTGATTGGCGTTGTCGTCAACCCGCTGGCGGTGTGGATCAGCCCAGGCCGAAAACGACTTCCATTTTTGGCACTCTCGCTGGTGGCCGCGGGATTGGTCGTCTGCACGGTGCCCTGGTTTTCGGCGAAATACACGATGGCGATTCTGTGCGTGTTTCAGGCGTGCCATTTGGGAAGCTATTCGATGAGCGACGCGGCTGTTTTTGAACGCGTTGAGCCATCGACGCGCGGGCGGGTAACCGGGTTGTTTCTTAATGTGGCGGGTACCGCCGCGAGCACGAGCCCGTGGGTCATGGGGTTTTGGACCGATCATTTTGGGGATCGGGCCGCAATTCAACGTTCGTATTATGCGCCGTTTATTGCTCTGGGCGCCATGATGGTCTTTGCATCTGTTTCCGTGTTCCTCATCAGCCGGCTTGGGAGTCCACGCGTTGGAGAAGTGAGTGCAATTTCGGAAATTGAGCCAGCCATGATGGAAGTGGCAATGTAGTCGCCCCGAAGACTTGAAATCCAATCCTAATGGCTCTGGGTCTTCCTCGGCCGATTCATGAATTCGATCCGATCATCATCCCGAAGCCATCCATCGATCGTGTTTTCGATTCCACCGGCCACGTAGTTAATTGAGAAATGTGACGCGTCAATTGAATCCGGTTGCCCGGCGTAAATGCTGATCTTCATTGGGTGCGCCGAGTCGCCGGGCACGTAATCGATCACGTACATGCCGGAGTCCGGAACTTCCTCGGGATTTCTAAATATTGAACCGGGACGAATAACGATCGGAATAAATTTTGCCCCGAACGTGGTAGCTTCCGCTTCGATCACAACCACTCTCGGTTCGCCTTTGCTATTCGTACGCTCGTGCATAAAAAGTGTCGCAAAGCGTCTGCGCCCAGGGGACACAGCTTGATTGAAGCGCTCCCAGACGGGCACCACGACAAATGAGCCGCTCACCCCGTTGGAATTCGGTCCATTCGACGATGAAGTCGCGTCCAGAACCACCTGATCCGAGGGCGCGGTATAAGCGGATGCCTTTCGCTGCCAGTACAACATTTGCACTTGGCGCCAGCCCATCGGGACGCCCTTCCACCCCGCCGGCACGACCCCAAGCACCACGGCAATACCAATGACCCACCGTGTTATTCGACGTCGCCTCGCCCCCGGTATCACGGGCGCGTATTGGATTTGAGGTACGTCCATGTGCACTCGCATCACTGAAAGTGGCGTTGAAGCGAATCAGGGAGTGTGAGCCTCCGGCCGAGCGACCCTGCAGGGCAACCCACAGGCTCAGCCGAGCCTCGCACCATTGCTTCCACGGTCTTAAAAAACCTAAAAGGCCCGTTTCGCCGCGACTCGAAGAGGAGCGATTTTTCTGCCGCCGTGCGAAAAATCGCTCCTCTTCGAGTCGCGGCGAAACGATGCTTTCCCACGATTTGTCCTGTTCGAGACCATTTAAGCAGTGGCCTCGCACTCCCAGGCCCATGTTGACGCAATCAACGGCGCAATCGCTCCGCAACCTGCTCGCGGGGCACCGTCTCCTGCCGCCCAGTGCTCAAATCCTTCACAACGACCGTCCCCGCCGCAAGCTCGGTTTCTCCGGTGGTGAGGCAGAACGCCGCCTTTTCGCGATCAGCGACTTTAAATTGTGATTTCACCGAACGATCCCCCGGATCCATGTCGCACACGAACCCCGCGCGTCGAAGCTCGAGCATTAAGTTCCAGTTAGCTTCCTTGGCGGCAGGCCCATGGGACACGAGCCAGATCAGGTTGTTTGCACGACCTTTCAGGTCCACTTTCTGTCTTTCGAGCGCCAGTAGCAGGCGTTCGATCCCGCTTCCAAATCCTACGCCCGGCGTGGGTCGACCGCCGAGTTGTTCGACGAGGTTATCGTAGCGTCCCCCGCCACCGATCGCGTTCTGCGCGCCGAGTCCGCCAGCCGTCACTTCCCATAACGTATCGGTGTAATAATCGAACCCGCGCACGAGTGAGCCGTCTACCTGGAACAACACGCCCGCGGCCGTTAGCAATTTGCGAACCTGTTCGATGTGCTTCTGGCTTTTGTCGGACAGGTACTCGTGAACCGGGGGAGCGCCGTTCGAAGCTTCGGCATCGCGAGGGTCCTTGCTGTCGAGGATGCGAAGCGGATTGGCTTCCAGACGTCGCTGCGAGTCCTCGCTGAGTTCAGCCTTCTTTGGCGACAAGAACGTCACCAGCGCATCCCGATATCGCTGTTTGCTCTCCCGATCGCCGAGGCTGTTGATCCGCAGTGCCAGATCCTTTACGCCGCACCGGGCATAAAAATCCATCTGAAGCAGAATGCACTCCACATCCTGTTCCGGTTCGGCGGCGCCGAAGGCTTCGGCGCCGAATTGGTGGTGCTGCCGGTACCGGCCCGCAGCCGGGCGCTCGTATCGGAAATTCGGTCCGAGATAGAAAACCTTGATCCGCGACCCTTCCTGCGAAATTAACCCGCCTTCAATCACCGCCCGAACAACTCCTGCGGTACCCTCCGGGCGCAGCGTCACCGATCGCCCTCCGCGATCCTCAAACGTATACATCTCCTTGTTTACAACGTCCGTTGTTTCACCAACGCCACGGTGAAACAGTTCAGTGTGCTCGAAAATCGGAGTGCGAATCTCAGAGAAGTGATAAACTGCGGCAACTTCGCGGGCGAGGCCCTCGACGACCTGCCACTTCCATGTGTCGGAAGGCAGGATATCCATGACGCCACGAGGAGCCGCAATCTTCGACATGACTTCACCGGCCAAGCGCCTTCCGGTCCCCTCTCCCTCCGGGAGAGGGATAGGGTGAGGGCA